>JAFTCC010000057.1 GCA_017454915.1 Paludibacteraceae bacterium | reverse complement strand
TGAAAGTTCGTGCCGGACTACCGGCGAACTTTCTGAGCAAAGCAGTAAAAGAACTACAACAGGAGAAAGACTGTGAAGGCTATGAGGGAAGCATCATCCTGTTTGGGGAACCCCATGTGTGGAAAGGTGACAAAGTAACTGTATCAGATGAGAGGTTTCCTGAACGCTCCGGTAACTACTTTGCCGAAGAGATAGAAGGCTCTTATGGAGAGGGCGGACTGCGCCAAAAAGTAAAATTGCGTTACTATGGCAAAAACTGAGGAAGATATAAGAAAAGATTTGGCGAATGCACTGAAAGGGAAGCCGGTGACGGTTCTTGCTGAAGTGAAGAGCGTGGACCAAACCGCAAGAACATGTGACATTGACGATGATGGTGTCATTATGTACGGTGTGCGTCTCCAGTGCATCACAAACGGCAACACCGGCATTGTCATATTCCCGAAGACCGGTTGTCAGGTGCTTTGTGCCAGGATTGAGGAAAGTGATTACTATTCTGTTGTGCATGCCTCGGAGATTGACAAACTCGAAATAAAGATACAGGATAAGAGTCTCACAGCTGATAGCAATGGTTTTGTCTTCAATGGAGGCTCCATCGGAAGCGTCAAAGCAGACAAAATGGTTGAGTGGATGATGAAGGTCTTTTCGGATTTGCAAACGCTCACAACACTACTTTCTACATCTGCCGTTGCCGGTAATGGGTCACCGTTGGCAATCGTATTCACACCGAAGACCCCGCAACCGCAACTGAGTGACTTCGCTGATGACGCACTCAAACACTAATTAAACACCGTTCAAACACCGATTAAATGAATGATATAGCACTAACATCCGGACTGGAGCTGAAGGTCATCAATGGAGACCTGGCAGTGGAGGAAAACCTGAAGCAAGCTCAACAGCTGCTTCTTGGTACCAACAAAGGAGAATGGAAGCAGAACCCCACAATGGGCGTCGGTGTGGTCAATTATCTGGAAACGGCTTCTGTGGACCGATTGAGCCGTGAGATACGTGAGCAGTTTTCACGTGATGGAATGCGCGTGAACAGCGTCAAAATAACAGGTACAACATTAGACGTGGAAGCAGAATGGAAGTAACAATGAACGGGCAGAACCTGCTCGACATAGCTTTGCAGGCTACTGGAGACGCTTCTTCAGCTTTGGCTTTAGCCATCGCTAACGGTCTCTGTCTGACGGATGATCTGGAGGTAGAACAGACCATTGAAGTGCCTGCTGAAATTGATGGTGATGCCAACGTTCGGGCGTTCTATCGTGAGCGCAATATACACCCGGCAACCGGTGTCACAAAAACAGATGAATCAACGTCCCCATTCGAGGGTATCGAATACTGGGGCATAGAAATAGACTTTATAGTTTCATAACCTATGGCACGATCAATCGACACAATTTTCAATGACATGGTGACCCAAAAGAACAGCGCACCGGCTTTGAGTTCACTCACCTCTTCTTCAGCAACCGCTATCTGGAGACTACTTCTCTACGTGGTGGCATTTGCTATTTATGTGCATGAAGCACTTTGGGATGAGTATAGGAAGGAAGTGAACACAACCATTGATGAGATGATTCCGCACCGTCCTAAATGGTACCGGGACAAAACGCTGGCTTTTATGAAAGATAAGACGCTCATCCCGGACACGGATCGTTATGATACAACCGTAATGACAGAAGAGGACATTGACGCAGCAAGAGTTGTAAAACATGCAACGGCTAACGAATCAAACCAGTCTTCACTCCTGGTCATCAAAGTGGCAGGTGTGGATCAAGATGACTCATCCAAACGCGCACCTATTCAGCCGGAAGAAGCCGTGCAACTCGCTGCATACCTTCAGGAGATTAAAGATGCCGGTGTTCGTATTTCTCTCATCAATGAGAAAGCTGATGAGTTCCGTTGTGAAGTGAATATCTATTACGACCCGACCAAAGACCCGCTGACAGTACAATATGACTGTGAAACTGCTATCAAGGACTATGTGGAGAATCTGCCTTTCAATGGAGAGTTCAGCAATATGGCTCTGATAGACTCCATTCAGGCTGTAGATGGTGTGAAGATTGCTGATCTCGTTTCTTCAGAAGCAGCCCCTGCATCCACTACTACCTTTGCACCAATCAATGCCTATATAGTTCCTACAGCCGGCTATTTCCACGTGGCAAACATCAATCTGAATATGAACGCCCATTCGCTATGATACACTATGATATAAACTATAATCGCTTGGGGTTGGCACTTGTGCCGCTCAAACTCCGTCAACCGCTTCTGATGGGATTGATCTATGTCATGCTCTCCGGAGTGCGCAGGGCGGCAAGCGTATTCAGTTCCTATAGGGAAGAAACCAACTACAGGCTGACACACACCGGACAAGTCTGCTATCTGAAGGCTGTTCTCAATGATCGCTTCGATAACGCCCAGCGCCGGATCACGATTGAAGACGTGGATGCACGTTCCGGAACAATTATCTACAAGAGAGAGTTGTCCCGGTTCTTGATGGTTCCGGAACGGACAACAGGGAATGCGGTCATTCTGAACAAACGCGCATTCTCAGGAAGTACATCGGTGGACTTCACCGTGATAGTCCCAGCGGAACTTAGAGGCTCATTTGCTGAAGCACAAATGCAAGCCTTGATTGATACCTACAAACTGGCTTCAAAACGTTACACCATAACATATAGATAATATGAATAAGATTCTTGGAAACTATCTTGCACAGCAGAACAATGACTTTCCGCTTGACTGCGAAACATTGGACTATCTTCAGCAGAACCAGCACATGGCTGAAATGATTGGAGCCATTGCCGGTGACAAAATCATCCTATCCGGGTGTGACATATCAGGCTCCATTCGCCGCTCAGGATATGTGTTTCTGAAGACACAAGATTTTCCCCAAGGCGAGGTTCTCTTCTTCGAGGGAGGGGACAAAACACATAGCACCTTGTTTTTGGAGAAATATGCAATAGCTGTCACAGCCAATGCTGAGCCATATCCAAACGCCTATACCAAGCGCATGCTTCGCGCCGGTCTCGGTTCCGAGCAATACAACTGGAGTGATTTTGTGACACTGACGAACAAAACGAACCGCCAACTGCGCACCGAGATAGAATCACTCCAGGCACAGATAGCTACACTTCAACCCGCCCCGGCTGGTTCTATTATGATGTGGCCGGCAAATACCATTCCTTCAGGATGGGCATTGTGCAATGGATCCTCTTATAGCAGAAGTGAGTATTCTGCTCTTTTTTCTGTTCTCGGAACAACCTACGGAGCCGATGACAATTCCACTTTCAAACTGCCGGACATGCGAGGTCTCTTTGTCGCAGGTCGTGGTGCAAATGGTTACAATAGCATCAACCAAAAGGGTGGTGCAAATACAGTGATACTAACAACCGACCAGATGCCAAGCCATAAACACAACCTTATTTCATATAATGACGACTATAATAGTGGCGGCGGTGGAGGATCTAATGATAATGGGAATAATAGCCCTTGGTTGTATGGTCTTGCACACGATTCATGTTCAAGTAGTAACTATACGACATTCAAAAAAGTGCACGAGAACTTAATAGAAAATGCCGGTGGTGGAGCTGCTCACGAAAACCGTCCGCCGTATATTGTTTTGAATTACATCATAAAACTCAAATAACTATGGCTGTTGTATCAAGAGACCAAATCAAATCATGGTTTCGGAAAGGTCTGAAACCATTAGAAGCGCATTTCACTTCATGGATAGATTCGTTCTGGCATAAGAACGATGCTATTCCCATGTCCTCTATCAACGGACTAAATGAAGCTTTGAACCAACGCACAATTTCTATTGACGACGCACTAAATGACTCATCTGCTAACCCGGTGCAGAACAGAGTAGTAAAGCAAGCTCTGGAAGGGAAAGCAGCTGTTGACCATAATCATGATGCCGACTATGCAGCAAAAAATCACAACCATGAAGGGCAATACCAGCCTGCTGGCGATTACGCCTCAAAGAACCCCAGCCATATAAGCATCAGCGAAACAATCAACATAACCACTGTCACCACAGGAAAAAACACCGGAACAACAACCACCGCAGACGTCGACATAACATTCAACGACATGGCAGCACTGCCTTTTGACGACCCAGCAAGCCAATTCACCGAAGACGACGACAACTACCTCAAAGCGCAGCAATGCGGACTATGGAACTGCTACATCGATGACCTGCAAGTCAACACCACCGAAACAGTAGACAACGCAACAACGCAAAACAGCCAACAGTACGGAGGCTTCGCAGCATTATTCATCACAACCAGAGACCAAAACGGAACGCTCACACAGAGAATATGCGCGCAGCAAGGCATCAACATTGATGGCAAAACATACCTCTACCAGCGTACAGCCGAAGAAGGCGCCGAAAACGAAAAACGATATTTGCGCTTCACCCAATGGACACGAGTGCAGGAAAACGCAGATACCAAAACCGATGGCATAGAGGTGGCACTCAGACAACTCATTACAGACGCACCTAAACAGTACTATGATTTGTATTATTACATAAATGTTGGAGGTTCTTCTGGAGAGGATATTCGGGATATTGAAAACTTCGATGACGCTACTATCCGGTGGAACCTATCCGAGTTGCCTAATGAGAGTAGCGCTCTGCTTGCTAATTACGAAAGAGGTATATATCGTATAAGGCTGTGTAAGTCCACAGGTGTTACACAAAATGTAGTTAACAAGAGAAACGGAGGTGATGACAGCCACAAGGACATTATGGGAATCGCCTTTGTCAGCAAAAATAGTTACACCGATACAGGCAGCATTGTAACACTACTTATTGATACTGGCACTAATTATGGTAGTGGAGGTGTTATCACTCCGTCAAAGTTTTCTGTGTTCCAGATTAACACTACTGCTGCAAACCTTGACAGCGACCTGTCCGACAAGTGGAAATACATCTCCAATCCGTGGGGAATAGAAGCAGCCCCTGCCAACAATGTCATGCTTAGGGAAGACCCAGAACAAGCAGGTGATGAACACGAAATCGAAGTAAGCTACGACGGAGGCAATACATGGGAACACTTATTCACAGTCTATGACGGCGATGACGGCGCACCAGGTGAATCCGGCACTGACGGTGCTGATGGTGCCGACGGCCATGACGGCGTTGACGGATTAACACCAGAGTTCGATGTTGTTGATAATGGAGGTTCCTACACGCTCCGTATGAAATATACCGAGGAAACCGACTGGATAGACTTGTTTACAGTCAGTGACGGTCAAGACGGCGACACCATCGCCTTGCGTACGAATGCTGAATATGACCAGCAAAACACCTCCATGAGGCTGGACTCCCAGCTCGACGTAGCTGCAATCGCAAACATATTTATGAATCCCTCTACCAACCCTCTATCAATCAAACTAGTTCTCAACATTGGAACTACCGTAGACGGAAACGACATTGCACTAGCCATGTGTCACGCCGACCTCTCGTTTGGAGGCTACGCGGACATGCAGACCGGAAACTTCGTGCTTTACATGTACCTCAGCATACCATCGCTCAAAGGCGTAATATCCACCGAATATCGAGCTACATGCAACTTCACGGCAGCGGAATACCAGACAGTGATGGAAGGCACCGCTGAAGAGAAACAAGCTGTGCTCGAAAACAAAACCTTTACAGACTTCATAGCAGTATAAACATCCTAAACTAACGCAAACATGGAAACAATCACATACGAGCAAGCCATAATCGCTGCTAAACACGCCGCCGAGCACAATCAGGAATGCCTGCTGCTGGCTGTAGCCCAAGGACCGGGATACGCCATCGGCCGGCAGAGCGGAACATTCAACCGCGAGGCCATAGACACCGCCAGACCCATCTACCAGGGAAAGTGGAACGGAGGCACCATAGTCGTCGCCCAAGGCGATATATGCCTCTGCGCGCTCTCAAAAACCAACCGCGACCTAGGACAGCGGATAATCCAGCGATGCCTGGAGTACCTGCAGGCAAAAGGCCTCGACGCATATCAGGACGGTAACGACCTCATGCTACAAGACGGTAGCCAGACAATGAAAGTAGGCTCTTATGCCTATACGCAACGTCCTGGGCAACTCATTGAGACAGTGGCACACATATCCATAGGCATGGACAAAGAGCACGTTGACGCCGTGTGCGCCAAGCATGGCAAACCGGTGCTCTATGGACTAGAGCACTACGGCGTAACAACACAGGAAATGTCCGACTATATCATAGAATTATCTTTAAAAGGAAAGCAGTCATAAGTTATTTCTAACCATACCCACGAAAAAGAAGCCTACAACACAGACCGACAGGCACACAAGCAAGGCAAGTGAGCCTAAAAGCGACCGCAACTGATAACAGAGTAAACCGAAGATTGAGAAAACAGCATGCGACTTGCACCGCTCTTACCCTGTGCAAACCGCCAAACGACATATAAAGCCGCCGGGCACAAAAAATGTCCTCGGCTGGGCAGATAAACTCTCTTACCTTTCTATCTGACACATTTACAAGCGAAGCACCCGCTACCGAGGACATAGTGTTCCTAAATATGCGGGTGCTTCGCATCGTATATATATCGGCCAATGCCGTATGTCTCTACAAATAAATATCGTAGAATTGTAAGAGCGCACAAAATTACAACTCTTTTTTTGACATAACCAAATTAAATTGTTTTTTTTATGAGAAACGTCTATTTTGATATTCTAGACAAAATTATGTCCGAAGGAAAGATGCAAACCAACAAAAAGGGAAGCATCAAGTATTTAACCAATGAAGTGCTGCACATGGAGCCTGCCGATCTGCTCGACATCTTCGAAACGCACGGCATTGCCCGCAAGAAACTCAAAACAGAGTTGAAGATGTTTGAGGCAGGTATTACCTCTACGGAACAATACCGAGTCGAAGGCATCACATGGTGGGACTATTGCGGTGGACAACTCAAAAACAGCTATCCAACCTATTTCAAGCGTCTGCCGGCATTGGTCAAGAAGATCAATGCAGAAAAGAAGAACAGAAGAACAGCAAGAACTATGTCCTGTTCTTGGGTGAAACCGGTGTGGAAACCAATCAGCAACCATGTTTGTCTCTGGTGCAATTCCAGATAGAGGACGGGAAAGTGATTATCTCAGCCTATCAGCGTTCATCAGACGCAAATTTAGGGCTTCCGTGCGACATTTACCACCTTTATTTGATGGCGCGTGAAATAGATCTGCCGTTGAAGTCTATTACGCTGTTCTTAGGCAATGTGCATATATATGAATCCAACCTCTTGAACACCTACGAACTCCTAAACGGTGCTCAGGATGTCAAATTTGCTCTGAACGTATGAAAGACTGGACAGGCAATCATTCTGCGCTCTTTGCAAATCTTGGAGCCAGCAATCACACAGAACAACAGCGAGAGGTGAATGACTATTATGCAACTAATCCAAAAGCCATTTCAAGACTATTGCATCAAAAGCAGTTGCCTCATGTCATATATGAATGTGCATGTGGAGAAGGTCATTTGTCTGAAGAACTGAAGAAACATGGTCACGAAGTTATTTCAACAGACCTCATTGATCGTGGCTATGGAACAGGAGGAATTGACTTCTTGAAAGTGGACAAACTGAAAGAAGATTGTACGTGTATTCTCACAAATCCACCTTATAAATTTACATTGGAGTTCATTGAACATTCATTAGAACTGCTTCCTGAAAGCGGAGAAGCTATCTTTCTTCTGAATGTGAATAATCTGGCAGGAAAAACAAGATTTGAAAGGCTTTATTCAAAAGGGTGTCTGAAGGAAGTATTTTTGTTTCCTGATAGAATAGCGTGTGCCAAAAATGGAGATTTTGCATCTGTTTCAAGTTCTGCTGTCAATTACGCTTGGTTTGTCTTTGCAAAAGGCTATTTAGGAACGACAAAACTTCATTGGATTGAATAAACTTTGAAAGGCTTTTGAAAGCTCTTCAAACGACAAAAAAAGCAGCAAATTTTCTTTTGAGAGTTTGCTGCTTTTTTGAATTTTTCTTGCACGGTTCTTTTTGAAAAATTGTACTTTTTGATTTGGCGAATATATCTTCATTATTTATTCCTCCATATCAGTTGACAGATTTCCGAGGTTGATGTCCCAGTGCATATTCTTTTTTCCATCTTTGACCGAGCCGAATAGAGGCGCGAGAATCACATCATACCCGCCTTTTTCAGGGTTGAAATCATAGTCATCCTTAATGTGATAATTACCTTGAGTGTCACGCTCAAAATTATAATGTCCAAAGACTGTTTCAATGAAATCCACTGGATTTGATGAAATACAGTGTTGAACAAGCTGAACTGTATTGGGTTCTTTTCTACCATAAAGACTTTGCATCATGCTTGGTTGCCTAACTCCATCTATTTTATAGCCGTCATAATTTCTCCAAGCAGACTGCTTCTAACTGATAGCGAAAGCAACTTGTTTTCTTAATTCATCCAAAACATCATCTGGTATGTCTGCCTCAGTTAGCGATGGTCCTTCGTACTAATCTATAGGTCGTCTTGCAGGAAAGTAAAAATTGCCTGTTCCTGTTGTTGATATGGATGGGTTTGCAGGTTGAATATAGAAGTTTTGCTTTAAAACAGCTTGCTTCATTTTGTTCACTGCGGCTCTAATAGCCCAATACTTGCCCTGCCTTTGCTGGGCATGTTCAGATTTCTATTTTTTCATAAATTTGAAAATTTAATTGTTTAGCCATCTTAGATGGCATAGTATCTATTTTAATTCCACCTTTACGCCGTGGACGCGCCAGTTTTAATCTCTCTGGTTGAGAGTCCGCAAAAAAAGAACCCACAGCGGACGAATGGGTGGCATTAGCATTGTCCTATGCACTGTCTAATCATTGTCTCATGCGGACGCAGTGCTTTCAACAATAATTAATGCCAAATAGCGACTCCTATATGCTGAGGTATGCTATTGTGCTAACCGCACGTGGTTTCAACTTTTTCATGTTGCTGCATTTAATGATGCATACCGCATCTATAAAAATCGTTGCAAAGGTAGCAAAAATATCTCGCATTTACAAGTTTTTTAATGGTTGTTTTCCGAAAAATTTGTAACTTTGCAAGGAGAAATGTAAAACAAGAAAAATCAATAATATTTTAAATCATGAAACCATCTCACATCGAACATCTTGGCATCGCAGTTACGAGCCTTGAAGCAACAATTCCTTTCTACGAGAAATTGCTTGGAACAAAGTGTTATTCAATAGAAGAAGTCGCTGACCAAAAGGTTAAGACTGCGTTCTTCAAAGTTGGCCAGACCAAAATCGAATTGCTTGAGCCAACAAGTCCGGAAAGCACTATAGCCAAATTCATCGAGAAGAACAATGGTCGTGGCGGCATTCACCACGTTGCTTTCGACGTTACGGCTGAAGGCGTTGCAAACTGCCTTAAGGAAGCCGAAGAGGCTGGCATACAACTGATTGACAAAGCCCCGCGCAAAGGCGCAGAAAACCTCAACATCGCTTTCCTGCACCCGAAGTCAACTTGCGGTGTGCTCACCGAACTCTGCGAACAACCAAAATAACCCAATAAACTAACTAATTAACTAATTAAGGTTCGCTTCACGCCGCAGGCATCAGCACTTGTAGGGAAGCAACCTAAAAAAGAATCATTTTAATGGAAAACCAAAAAAAGATAGCCGCGCTTGTTGAAAAGCGCGAGACAGCACGCCTCGGCGGAGGCGAGAAAGCCATTGAGAAGCATCACGCCAAAGGCTCATACACCGCCCGCGAGCGCATTACCAAACTGCTTGACCCAGGCAGTTTTGAAGAAATTGACATGTTCGTGACACACCGCTGCACCGACTTCGGAATGGAGAAAAAAGTGTTCCTCGGTGACGGTGTGGCAGTAGGCAGCGGAACCATTGACGGACGCCTTGTGTTCGTGTTTGCACAGGACGCAACAGTAATCGGAGGTTCACTGTCAGAAACCATGGCACAGAAAATTTGCCACGTCATGGACCTCGGCATGAAACTCGGAGCACCTATCATCGGACTTAACGACTCAGGCGGTGCACGCATTCAGGAAGGCGCATGCGCACTGGCGGGTTACGCCGAAATCTTCGAGCGCAACATTCTTGCTTCAGGCGTTGTGCCACAGATTTCAGTAATCTTTGGCCCCTGCGCCGGAGGTGCCGTTTACAGCCCCGCGCTCACCGACTTCATCATGATGACCGAAACCAACTCCTACATGTTCATCACTGGACCTAAAGTGGTGAAATCAGTCACCAACGAAGACGTTACTGTTGAAGACCTCGGCGGAGCACGTGTTCACGCCACAAAGTCGGGCGTCACACACTTCACCGCAGCCAACGAGGACGAGGCAATTGAGCAAGTTCGCAGGCTCATCTCTTTCATCCCGCAGAACAATATGGAGGAAGTGCCTGCCATCGAACCCACCGATGCCATCGACCGCGTTGATGACGCTCTCAACGACCTCGTGCCTGCCGACCCAAACAAGCCATACAACATGAAAGACATCATCTATACCATAATAGACAATGCCGACTTCATGGAGGTTCAACCCGAATTCGCGAAAAACATCATCTGCGGGTTCGCACGTTTCAACGGCAAATCAACCGGCATCATCGCCAACCAGCCTAACTGGCTGGCAGGTGTGCTTGACTGCAACGCCTCACGCAAGGCAGCACGCTTCATCCGCTTCTGTGACGCGTTTAACATTCCTATCCTCACGCTCGTTGACGTTCCGGGATTCCTCTGCGGAACAGGACAAGAATATGCAGGCATCATCGACCACGGCGCAAAACTCATGTTCGCATACGGCGAAGCCACAGTGCCAAAAGTTACCATCACAATCCGCAAGTCATACGGCGGCGCGCACATCGTGATGAGCTGCAAGCAGCTGCGCGGCGACTTCAACTACGCATGGCCTAATGCCGAAATCGCAGTTATGGGAGCAAGCGGTGCTATCGGAGTGCTCGAGGCCAAAAACATCAAAGCCATTGAAGACCCCGAAGAACGCAAAAAATACATCGCAGAAAAAGAAGCCGAATATAAAGAGAAGTTCGCAAGCCCATATCAGGCTGCCAACCGCGGTTACATCGATGACGTAATCGAACCGCGTAACACTCGTTTCCGCATTATTCGCGCTTTTGAAGTGCTTAAAACAAAACGCCTCACCAACCCAGGCAAGAAGCACTCTAACATACCGCTATAAAGTTTAATCAGATTTTATAACATTATTCACAATGGTATTTTTAGCAACCAACTGGACCAACGTCGCCATACAGACCTGCATGGGTCTGGGTGTGGTGTTCTCGGTCCTTATCATACTGGTGCTGGTACTCAAACTTTTCGGATTAGCGTTTGCTGAGAAGCAACAGAAAGTTGACCTCGAGCAAGCATCGTCCCACCCCACTCCAGAAAACATCATCAAAGGCAGTCAGGTGAGCAGCGATGCGTCAGAGGCAGACATGGCAGCCATAGCCACTGCGCTTCACCTCTACTGCAACGCCGCTCACGACACCGAAAGTTATACCATCACCATCAAGCACAACCATGCTACAGCGTGGAACAGCAAAGTATTCGGAATAAATAAGTTAAACAAAGACTAAGTAGAAAATAATGAAAGAGTTTCGTTTCAAAATCGCCGGTAAGGACTACGTGGCACAAGTTGAAGAACTCGAGGGTTCAAAAGCTTCAGTAACCGTCAACGGCAAACAATATGAAGTTGAGATGGAAGAGCAGAAAGCTGCCGCTCCCGTTTCACGTCCTACCGTTGCCCGCCCTGCGGCACAAGCCGCTCCGGCTGGCAAAAAAGTCAGCAAAAACATCAAATCACCGCTTCCTGGTTCTATCGTCAAAGTCATGGTTGCAGCCGGCGACAGCGTCAAGAAAGGCGACGTCCTGCTCACCATGGAGAGCATGAAAATGGAAAACCAAGTGCTTGCCGAAGCCGATGGCACCGTGATGTCAGTGCGCGTCAAAGCTGGCGACAGCGTGATGCAGGATGACGTGCTCATCGAGTTTGAAGGCGTCGAAGCAGCACCGGCACCGGCACAACCGGCAGCGCCAAAAGCAGCGCCTGCTGCGCCAAAGGCTGCGCCAGCACCAGCTCCTAAACCCGCAGCAGGAGCCAAAGTCGTAAAATCACCACTCCCCGGCTCTATCGTCAAAGTGGTGGTTAAGTCTGGCGACAGCGTCAAGAAAGGCGACGTCCTGCTCACCATGGAGAGCATGAAAATGGAAAACAACATACTTGCCGAACAAGACGGCACAGTCGGCAACATTTTCGTGCAGCCCGGACAGAACGTCATGCAGGACGACAACCTGCTTGAAATAGCATAAGAGAAACTCTAAAATAACCTACAAAAATGCATAACATACTTGCAATTGACCCCACGCAGACCATGAACGTTGGGGAGACCATTTTGGAGTTTCTGCGCTCGACAGGTCTGGCACAACTAGCATCACAATGGCCAACGCTCATTATGATTGCCATCGCATGCCTTCTGCTCTATCTTGCCATCGCAAAGCAGTATGAGCCATTGTTGCTATTACCCATAGCGTTCGGTATGCTGCTCACCAACTTCCCGTTCCCGTTTGGTTCGGAAGACATGCTGTTTCACGATGACTTGTGGAAAGCGTTCCTTGACCCCAACAGCCCTGGCTACCACAGCTACGGCACCATAATGAAAGAGGGTGGTCTGCTCGACATACTCTACATCGGTGTCAAAGCCGGTATATATCCCTGCCTGATTTTCATTGGCGTGGGAGCCATGACCGACTTCGGTCCTCTGATTGCCAACCCCAAGAGCCTGCTGCTCGGAGCAGCCGCACAACTTGGCATATTCATCACATTCATCGCAGCGCATGCGCTTGACTTCACCCCACAAGAAGCCGCATCAATCGGTATCATCGGAGGTGCAGACGGCCCGACGAGCATATTCCTGACATCGAAACTGGCGCCGCATTTGCTTGGCCCTATCGCCATCGCAGCTTACAGCTACATGGCTCTCGTGCCCGTCATTCAGCCGCCTATCATGAGACTGCTCACGACCGAAAAAGAGCGTAAAATCAAGATGAAACAACTGCGCACGGTGTCTAAAAAGGAGAAGATTATCTTCCCGATTATGGTAGCCATAGTTGTAATCCTTATTTTGCCATCCGCAGCACCGCTTATCGGATGCCTCATGCTCGGTAACCTCATGCGTGAGAGCGGAGTTGTGGAACGTCTGTCAAAAACAGTGCAGAACGAGCTCAACAATATCGTTGTGATCTTCCTTGGCCTTACTGTAGGAGCCACGGCAACCGCCAACTCGTTCCTCAACGTTCAGACAATCTCCATCCTCTGTGTAGGCATCTTGGCATTCGCATTCGGCAGCGCAGGCGGCGTATTGCTCGCCAAATTCATGAACCTCTTCCTCAAAGAGAAAATCAACCCGCTGATTGGCAGCGCAGGCGTCAGTGCTGTACCTATGGCAGCACGCGTAAGCCAGACAGAAGGCCAGAAAGCCGACCCGTCTAACTTCCTGCTCATGCACGCCATGGGACCCAATGTGGCTGGCGTGATAGGCTCTGCTGTTGCAGCAGGCATACTGCTGAATATGTTGGGATGATTTTATGAACAAAGAACAAAGAAAAGAATGCACAATTTTAGGAATCTTCAAATTTGGCAGCAAGGTATTGAACTTGCCACGAGAATTTATAAAATTGAAAGTTTTTTCCTGCCCATGAAAAATATGGAATGTGGTCGCAGATGTCACGAGCGGCAGTTTCTGTACCTTCCAATATAGCAGAAGGTGCAGGCAGGCAAAGTAATAGAGAATTTTCTCGATTTCTTGATATTGCGCTTGGTTCTTTGTATGAGTTGGAAACCCAACTGCATATAACAGGGAAAGTCGGTTATTTACCGCAAAATGAATTGCAAGACATATTACATAATGTATTGGAATTGCAAAGAAAAATATCATCATTTAATCAACAGTTAAACAATAATAATTAAATCAGCAAGAATAAATGATAATGAGTTATTGAAAATGACTTAACAATCTTTGCTCCTTGTTCTTTGTTCCTTGCTCAAAAAAAAAAAAAAATTATCATGAAAATTGAAAAAATCCATGCTCGCGAGATTCTTGACTCACGCGGCAATCCGACCGTAGAGGTTGAAGTTACTCTTGAAAACGGCATTATGGGCCGCGCCAGCGTTCCGTCAGGTGCGTCAACCGGCGAAAACGAAGCCCTCGAACTCCGTGACGGTGACAAGGGGCGCTACCTCGGCAAGGGCGTGCTCAAAGCTGTTGACAACGTCAACAACATCATCGCTCCAGCACTCAAGGGCGCATGCGTGCTCGACCAACGCGGCATAGACTGCAAAATGCTTGAACTCGATGGCACACCAACCAAGTCAAAACTCGGTGCAAACGCCATCCTCGGCGTTTCACTCGCAGCAGCGCAAACTGCAGCCAAAGCGCTCAACATCCCACTCTACCGCTACATCGGTGGCGCCAACGGACACGTTCTCCCCGTGCCTATGATGAATATCATCAACGGCGGTGCGCACTCCGACGCTCCTATCGCATTCCAAGAGTTTATGATTCGCCCTGTTGGAGCCGCTAACGAACGTGAAGCCATCCGCATGGGCGCAGAGGTATTCCACAACCTCGCAAAACTCCTCAAAAAACGTGGTTTGTCAACAGCAGTAGGCGACGAAGGCGGATTCGCTCCGGCACTCAACGGAATCGAAGATGCCCTCGAATCAATCTGCCAAGCCATCAAGGATGCCGGATACGAACCCGGTAAGGACGTCAAAATCGCCATGGACTGCGCTGCCAGCGAATTCGCAACGTGCGAAAACGGCGAATGGTTCTACGACTATCGCCAACTCAAGGACGGCAAAAAGAAAGATCCTAACGGCAAAAAACTCACCGCAGCAGAGCAAATCGACTACCTCGAGCAACTTATCACAAAATATCCTATCGACTCAATCGAGGACGGCCTTGACGAGAACGACTGGGAAAACTGGGTTAAACTCACCGCCCGCATCGGCGACCGCTGCCAACTCGTAGGTGACGACCTCTTCGTAACCAACGTTAAGTTCCTCGAAAAAGGCATCAAGATGGGTGCCGCCAACTCAATCCTCATCAAGGTTAACCAGATTGGTTCACTCACCGAGACACTTGACGCAATCGAGATGGCTCACCGTCACGGCTACACCACCGTTACTTCACACCGTTCTGGCGAAACAGAGGACACCACCATCGCCGACATCGCTGTGGCTACCAACTCCGGACAAATCAAGACCGGCTCACTGTCACGAACCGACCGCATGGCCAAGTACAACCAACTCATCCGCATCGAAGAAGAGCTCGGATGCCGCGCTGAATACGGCTACCGCAAGCTCCGTTAAATGAATTTTTATCTCCAAAAGAAAAGCGTCAGGCTTATTGCCTGACGCTTTTCTTTTGGAGATAGCGATAATGGTTAGTAAAACTATTTTAGTAGTTCCATTTGTTTTGCACTGAGTTTCAACGTAGCCTTTGTTATGCGTTCCTGCTCCTCTGTTGAAAGAGTTTTTCCTTCAAGTTTTTTTCCAATTTTTTCTGCTTTTACGATATCGCCAACTTCACAGGCTTTTTCGTAATCTTGGATAAGAGATTCTTTGCTTGTGCAGGCTGCGAACAATGCTACCAGCGCTGCGAGTAAAAAATGTTTGAGTTTCATAAAATATAATATTAATGGTTAAACAAAAAGGTTGTTTTGAATATTACATGTCTCCGAGTGCTTTGATCATTTCGGTTTCTGCATCAAGCAATTTTTGTGCTTTTTCCAGGTCTTCGTCATTACTTAGTCCCTTGGCGGCTTTGAGCATATCCTTTTCTGCATCCAGCATTTTCTGGGCTTGATCCAAAGCTTTATCCATATCAACGTCATCATCGTCGTCGTCATAACTGGACGAATGGCTTTGGCTTGTTTCAGTTTTTATGGGGGCAAGTTCGATGCCTGTGATTACAACCTTGCGAGTGTTATCAAAGATTCGTTTAGCCCTTTCGTAATCCATTCTTTTAATTTCAAATGCAATTTTAAATGTTATTTCCTCGCTTTCACCAACTTCTTTTGTCAGCAATTCATCTAAATCGGAAGTTGATACAAATTCTGACATGAGTTCAGCATCATCACCATCGAGAAATTCAATATTTCCACTCCGAAGATGGCTTTCGAATTCTGAGGCATCAAAGTCTTTGGCTTTTGATATCGTGGCTTTTGCCCTGACTTCCCAATTGTATTCTACTTTTACAAGTTTGAGTTCGTAGTCGCCCTCAATCTTAAACAATCCGGCATCCTTGCCTTTCAGTTTCAGCGTCGAAGCCTCCATTTTGCGGTTTTCGTTTTCTTGTTTGGTGCTATCGCCGCCTCCACAGTTGGCAACCAATAACACAATGACGAGCAGGCCTACTATGCCGCCTATGATGGCCTTTTTGTTAAGCCATCCTTTTTTATTGTTTTCGTTTTCCATAATTAAAAGTGTTAATTAGATAGTTAATAATGCTTTAAAATAGTTCATAGATAGTAAATGCGATCCAGACGATGTTCCAAATGGCGCAATACACGTTGCCCCGCGACCGGAAAAGTGGGAGAAAGCAAAGTACTGTAATTACTGCTATTGCTACAATTAGGAAGATAACTGCGGTTTTAACGCTCTCAAATATTCCCACGAAGTCCATGTGTTTGACTGCATGAGCAATGCCTCCCCAGCCAATTGCAAAATACGCAATAATGATAATGAATTCAAAGATTGGGATTAACCACCATAGGCGTCCCTTGGCTTGTTTTACTTCTGTACTCATAATAAAATTAGTTTTTTGATTTTTTTTGCCTACAACCTTTCAAGCGCTTCGGCATCTTCTTATTTATAGTTTTAGAAAAAGGTTTTTAAAAAAGGTCTATGCCTATGAAGTGCAATCCGAATTCAATGCAAGCCCATATTATGTTCAGCCATGCCACGTTTCTGCCCCAATCACAAATTGCGGACATAATGGTTCCAGCATCTTTGTCTCTGCCCAGGATGGCGAGAATTAATCCTCCTATTCCACAGCATATCTCAGGCACTGGTTTAAAAAATAAACCTAATCCAATAATGCCTACTACGAGCGAGGCGATTGAAAAAATCTTTTTTAACGTTTTCATTTGTTTTGTTGTTTTTATGACTGACGCTGCAAAGGTAAATTAAAATAATCACATTTGTCAAGTCCTTTTTGGTCCTTATTTGGTCCTTGTTGGTCCACATGAATTTTTGGGTGTTGAATTACTTGTGAAATTCAAAATAAAGGCATAACTTTGTCTTCGAAAAATAATGTCGTTATGGATAAGAATGCCCCCCAAATTATGATTTTGCGCAATGCTGTCGAGCAAAACGTGAAGCGCAAAATGAAAACTCCAAGTGACTTCCTGTTTCTGTCAGGTGTCATTTGGGAACGCACCCACGAAACCATCTCGCCCACAACTCTCAAGCGCCTGTGGGGGTATATTGACGGGGCTGATAGCACCCGCCGCTCAACTCTCAACCTGCTTTCGAGGTTCATAGGCTATGAAGATTGGGACGCATATCTTGCCGCCATAGATGAGCAAGCGACATCTGAAAGCGATATATTTCAGGGCGATGGTCTGCGCGCCGAGGACCTCAAGCCAGGTGACCGTGTTGAAGTCACGTGGATGCCAAATCGCCGATGCGTGTTCCTCTGTCTGGGCGGACAGCGTTTCGCGGTGGTGGAAAACGAGAACAGCAAACTGAGCGTCGGTGACACTTTTGAGGCCGCATTTTTCATAATCGGACAGCCCATGTATCTTGACAACCTCGTGCGCGGGGACCAGCCGCCAACGTCATACGTAGCAGGCTCAAAATCCGGACTTGTAAGCGTAAAAGTCCTTTCGAATAACTCGAACAACTAAATAAATCGTAATTCCGTAAATCGTCTTGTTACTTTCGATTTACGACTTACGACTAAAATTCGTACATCCCCATGTCTTCTTCCTCATCATCATTCATCCAGCCCGGCTCATTCAGTAAAAACTGGTCAGACATTGAGCATCTGTCAACACGTTCGCGCAACGTGCTATATACCGGTGTGCGCTACGGCAGACGTTTTCTGCTCAAGGCACTGCGTCCTGAGCACCAGAAACTCACCGACTACGCTGCCCTCCACGACAAGGAGTTCCGGCTTGGCATATCGCTCTCACACCCAAACATTGCTGCAACATTTTCACTTGAAAATGTTGCCGACCTCGGGCCGTGTATCGTTCAGGAATACATCAATGGCGTGACCCTCGACCAGTGGCTCGAGCAAAAGCCAACAACGGCACAGCGCGGCAAAGTCCTTCAACAACTCCTTGACGCACTGCAATACCTGCACGAACGGCAACTTGTCCACCACGACCTGCACGGCAAGAATATTCTCATAACTACCAACAGCGGCAACGTCAAACTCATTGATTTCGGACTCTCTGACACCGACGATAGCACCACGCCACGACCCAACGACCCGCAGAGCGACATCAAAGCCGTTGGAAAGATAATAGCCAAACTTTTCCCCCGACAATATCTGTTCATTCGACATCGGTGTGCTGTGGGTTCTTACGGCGACATCACAGCCCTGCGTCGAGCCATAGAATTGCGTACCAGAATACTGCGGGCACTCCCCAATGCACTGCTTATTATAGCATTAGCGGTCGCGGTGGCGGTACTCTATGTGTCATACCGCAGACAGAATGTGCAACTTGAGCAATTGCAGCAGGAAATGGCCAATGATGTGGATATCGAAGAAATCAAAACTGTGTTGCAAAATGTATATCAGCCCGTTTATGACAGCCTTCAACTTGCAGATTCCCGCTACACGGAAATCGCTCAGTTGTACGTCAGCATTCCTAATACAAGCGAAGAATATCAAAAGCTGGCAGCGCGGTATCCTGAAGGGTCAGAGCAACACTATAAATTCACAAAAGAATGGAATGCTGTCAAGTATATGATTACAGAAGACATCTTCGAAAAGGTTACTTCACTGCCGTCTTACATTAGAGAATACCAAGATGGGCGACTGCCGGAAGACGAGTTTCTCCGCCTTAAGGCGAAATACCTCAGCACCGTAAAACGGCAGTACAGCCAATCATTAAGTCAATCTGCAAAAAAACAATGACAATAACCGAATTTTGTAAAAAAAACATTATCTTTGCAATACCGTAGGGTAAACACCTTCGGCGGACATATCGCAATACAGCGTTTGCTATATAGCGCACACCTTGGAACCTGAGAAATTCTAAAGTTAGGAAAGTGCTGAAATATAGTAAGCGTCCATCCGTAAGTATGGGCGTACTCTATCTATTTTCACTGCTTTCTCAGGGCACCAAGGTATGGACAGAGCCGTCCATACTTTTTTGTTTGTGTGACAGATAGAAAGTACGCCCATGCCATGCACGATAACTACAGCTATCACGCTGCAAAGTTACATCACATTTCTGACACCGCAAAGCACTGCACCCCAAATGGACCAACATGTACCTGAAATGTACCAAAGTGTACCAGAAAAATACAAATACAAATATATAACTTTGCCGGCATAAAGTGAAAATGTAGAACCTAAATAGGAGTCAGCCGAAAATCCGATAAAGAGTAGGCAAAAAAAAACTAATGATTTATGGATAATAAAGATGAAATGCAAAAAATGTTGGACAAATATCTTGAAAAAGGATTTGGTTCAATGAACAAAAACGATTTTGAAGTATTTATATTTAATGAACTATTGAGTTCTAGATTCATAGAGAAAAATGATTATGAAATTAGTCTTGAGCTACAAATACCTGTCTCTAAAGTCAAAAGACTGCGTTACGAAGCATCTCTAAAGTATCCAAAAAAATTTAATAGCAAAGACCTGTTCATTAAAGCGTTGAAAGGTGCTCGCTATGAAAAAGAACAAATAGTGTTTGTGTGCGAGAATGTAGCTTTAAGACAATACCTGCGCTTTAAACTATTGGAGCGTGGTAACTTTTACGATACTTCTTTCAACTCTGAAATAGTTAAAATTTCAAATAAGGACTTTTTCTCTCTGTTAGAAGACATTATTATGGATCAACAGGAAATAGATGAAATAGAAAAGGCTATTAATGAATATTCTGATAGAGATGTCTCTGCCCTGATAGTAAAATTTATTGCTGACTTTGCGGAGAATAAAGTTGGAAAAACAGGAGGAGAACTCATAAACATTGGATTAAATAAAGTAGTAAAAAAATAAAGGAAATCTTTTAATCATTAACCCTTAAAATAATTTCAACAAAATGAAAAAATTATTTTTACTTTTGTTTGCGGTGCTCTGCTATGTGCAGGCATCGGCGTACACACTCTATTATTACCAAGAGGGCTACGACAAATACGCTGTCTGGTATTGGGGCTGTGACGATAACATATCCAAATGGTCAAACTGGATGACGCCGGTGTCAGGACATGACAACTGGTACACCGTTGACATCCCATCCGATTGCGAGAATGTGATATTTGTAACTTTAGACCAATCGGTAAGCACTCCTGACTGGGCCTACAGGGTAAGCCAGACCTACGACCTTGTGTATGACGGCGTGAACGCATATTATTATGAGGGCAAGGGCTGGCAATTTGGCTTTACAGCAAACATTATCGCAGGCACTTGCGGCGAAAACCTAACATGGAGTTTCGACTCTTCAGCAGAAACACTCACCATCACAGGCACTGGACCAATGACCAATGCAGTTCCGTGGTATTCATATCGCAGCGAAATAAAGACCGTGAATCTGCCTGATGGTTTGACGAGCATTGGAAATTCTGCTTTTGAAGACTGCAGCGGTCTTACGAGCGTGACCATCCCCAACAGCGTGACAAGCATAGGCATTTCTGCTTTCAATGGCTGCAGCGGTCTTACGAGCGTGACCATCGGCAACAGCGTAACGAGCATAGGAAATTCTGCTTTTCGTGAATGCACTGGTCTTACGAGCGTGACCATCCCCAACAGCGTGACGAGCATTGAAAATTCGGCTTTCTCTAGCTGCACTGGTCTTACGAGCGTGACCATCCCCAGCAGCGTGACGAGTATAGGATGGGGTGCTTTCTATGGCTGCACTGGTCTTACGAGCATCGTGGTTGAGCAAGGCAATACAAAGTATGACAGCCGCGACAACTGCAACGCCATAATTGAAACTGCGACAAACACCCTAATTGCAGGCTGCCAAAACACCGTCATCCCCAACAGCGTGACGAGCATAGGATATCATGCTTTCTCTGGCTTAACAGGTCTTACGAGCGTCGTTCTCGGAAACGGCGTGAAAACTATTGACCCCGCTGCATTCTATGGCTGCACGGGCTTGCAGAGCATAACCTGCTACAGCATGCGCCCGCCGACAGTTACCAGCGGGTCTGAGACAGCCCCATTCCGGACTTTGCCATACAGCACCATCGTCTATGTGCCGGCTGACTACCTGAACACATATATGATGCACGACATCTGGGGTCTGTATGACGTGCGTCCGATAGGTTCAACGACGGTGCAGGCTACAGACCTGATGGTTACACCGCATTACACCACGGCGGACGTGGTATGGCCCACTGTGGACAACGCGGCTACGTACGAACTTGTGATAACGCAGAACGGGACTGTGGTATGCACGCTTGTGTTCAACGCTCAGGGCCAGTTGACGAGCATAGCGTTCCGCGCTCCTGCTGAGTCAGCCCGTGCCGCAGGGCAGGGCTTCCAGTTCACCGTGACAGGACTTGAGGACGGTAGCGCATATTCGCTCACGCTCAACGCCAAGGATGCTGTGGGCAATGTGCTCAGGACCTTCGCGAAGGACTTCTCCACGGGAGCCACAGCCCTTGAGGATGTCAACGCCGACGGCGTGGCTCTGAAACCGCGCAAGGTGCTTATTGATGGAGCTATCTATATCCTTATGCCTGACGGCAGAATGTTTAATCTGCAAGGGGCGGAAGTAAAATAATCTATTATTAACAAATAACTAAGCAGAGGCTATATGGTACGTCTCTGCTTAGTTAAAAACCTTGCAGTGTGTAGGAAACTGCGTACTATTATGGGATTACTCGATAATGATGAACAAGTGACTTCAAATGCTCATAATCACATAAAAGAGACAATATGTCAAAATCTTTATTGGGAGTTTATTATTGGCGGTTCTGGTGCAACAGGTATAGAGGTAGAAAGTAACTCTTTTGTTACCGAGATGCAAGATTCAATTGATAACGCAGGTGCTGCACTCGTAAAGAGAATGCAACAACACGCAGGGCGCGAGATTTATAGACTTGATTGCAGTAAACTTTGCAAATACGATGCTATCGGTTGGCTACGAAAAGTCTCTCAGTTGCCACTATCTCCCAAGCCTATATTAGTGATTGAAAACATCACAGAGATGCCGCAAGAGGATGAGGTACACGACAACCCGAAGTATATAGAGAACCTGCTTGTTCATTCGTGGAAGAACCCTACTAATCAGTTTACTGATAATCGTTCGGGACAAAATCATGAGCAGTTTACTATAAACCCGCGTGATTACACTGTTTTTCTTACTTGGAAGCCGAAAGATAAAGAAAAACTCAACAATGTCTGGTGTGCAAGCGATGGTCTGGCATGGATAGGCAACTTTGCAGATTACAAGCAAAAGTTTATGGATGACTACAAGCAAACCGACCTTTCTGAACTTTGGAACTATGCACGCAAAGATTAAGTGAGCAGAATGCAGAGTTACTTAGCGACAAAACGATCAGGGGAGCCAAATTGGCTTCCCTGATTATTATCCGCAAGTCGCGGGCAGACGATTGTTGGAGGGATTGCGGAAAACTCAGAAGAGTTTTTCCGACCATAGCTCTTGCAGAAAGTCGCGGATAAAGATCACCCGTAATTACAATCAAATACTTTAATTCTTTAGTTGCTGTTGCAAATATTGCTTGAATATTTTAGTCGTTATCTAAAATATTTGATGAAAATTTATTGCAAATATATACCAAATATCTGAAATTCACAAGAAGTAATTTGAAGAATAATGCCAAAAAACTCTTCGTGTCGCGACACATAAGCGCTAATGATAATGACCGGCAGATGCTGACAGGTGATTTTTGACGTGTTGTAGAGGAATCACATATCCTGTAGTGAGAATGATAACAGGTTACATGTATATTGTTGTAATTCGGGATGTACAGAGAGGAAATAATCTGTTTTTTCCTGCAATACTTGCAGGTTGATATTCTTTGCTTGACGTTTGATTTCGCCTACTTTGAGAAGCCGCTCTTGCTCATTAATAAGAATAATATCAATCTCATGTTCGCCTTTTTTGTCCCAGAAGTTTCCAATATCTGTATATCTGCCGACTTCTTTAGCTGTCTGACGATAGTACCTCTCTAACATAATGCCGGAGATAGTGGGGTAATCACGATATACTATTTCTCGCAATTGCGTGAAGTTGCCAGATTCCACATAATTCATGTTTTTATAGAAGAAGCGGAACCAAATAGTAAGGAAATTGTCGGCAAGATAGTACTTAACGGTTTTTGATGATGGCTTGCTGAGGATAGGACGCATTTGTGCGATGACTCCAAAATCTTTTTCTAATTTGCTAAGATATCCGCCTATTTCTTTTATCCCGATAGTATTTTCTATGTCGCCACGGGTGTTGATACCGCGTGCTATACACTCTAAAATGGAGAAATATATGCTGTATTCCTTTCCTATTTCCTCAATCAAAAGGTTCTTGCCCTCGTTGACAAATAACGATTGCTCACTAAACACAACGTCAATCATTTTCCTCCATGTCCACGCTTTTGCATTCATCAGCAGTTGAACATACCATGCTACTCCACCTGTAAAAGTATACAGCGCCAACAAGTCCTCATTTGTGTATTTGGGATTATAGTCTGAAAGAATCTGCTTTAGAGTATTGGTGCTGAAAGATCGCAAATGAATTATATGGCTTGCGCGAGAAAATAGAGGCTCTTTCTCATCTTCGAAAATATGCTTCATCATCGAATAGACGCTGCCGCTCAACATGAGATTGAGATGACTTTGGTCTTTGTGCAAA
Source organism: Paludibacteraceae bacterium (assembly GCA_017454915.1). Taxonomy (GTDB): domain Bacteria; phylum Bacteroidota; class Bacteroidia; order Bacteroidales; family Paludibacteraceae; genus UBA3747. The sequence goes on along the minus strand of JAFTCC010000057.1, from coordinate 9,015 downwards.
TCCCAAACACGTTGAATATCACCGATGATAGATGAATCTATTTTCTCCAGTTCCTGAAACTCATCTATGATAAGTGTGAAAGGCTTAAATTGAGAGAGGCGCATCAGATGCTCAAATAATGCTGATACTCTCGTGTACTGACCGATAGGCATATCTAATGCTCTCTCGGTTTCTTCAGCAAACTGCCGGCATAGGATGCTCTCACTCTTACGAGATACAAAAAAATACACAGCTGGTTTGTCTTCAATTGCTTTCAAAAGAAGTCTGGTCTTACCGATACGACGGCGACCGACTATCACCGTCATTTGAGCCTCTTCATGCGAAGCCGCTTCGATTTCCTCCAGCAACTGCAACTCTTTTTCGCGATTATAAAATTTCATATTCCAAACAAAAATATACAATAGTAATATTCGTTACCGTAATATACATTACGATTCCGGACGCAAAATTACAATGGAAATTTTGAATATGCAAGTCTTTATGCAGAAAAATAGCCAAAAAACTCTTTGTATTGCGACATAAGCGCGAATGATAATGACCGGCAGATGCTGATTAGGTGATTTTTGACGTGTTGCGGCAAGTTATTTGGTTCTCCTATGGACATGCGGCAAAAGCAAAACACATAATGATATAATAATGCCCTCAGTCATAATGGACTAATATGTACCTGAAATGTACTTGTTTGTACCAGAAAAAATCAAAATGTTGTCACTAACTTTGCGGCGTGAAACAAAATAATCAGCATATCTACATACAAAACAACCCTTATAATCAACCTATTTTATTAACCTTTTAACATTATTCAATTATGGAAGAACAACAATTACAAAAGAACAGCCTTGGTAAGGCGAGTCTTATTCTTGGCATCATTGCGGTAATCTGCACAACTATCCTGCCGTGGATGTTTCTCGGCGCAAGTTCAACCGGTGGCTTTCTTGCTATGCTTGTCGGCGGAGTGTTCGGATGGATATTCGGCTACGGTTTCGGCTTTATAGGCCTGATACTTGGCATCATCGGCTTATTCAAGAAAAACGCGGAGAAAGTGAAAGCCATCATTGGCACGGTACTCTGCGCGCTGGCTTTGGTGCTGCCTATTATTGTGCTGGGTTCAGCGGGCATGTAAGGAATCAATTTTCTTAAACAGTTAATAAACAAAATTAAAAAAACGTGAACAAATGGATAACGAAAACAACAAAGCCGGATGGCTTAACAAAAAGACTATCATCGGCGGCATCGTCGGGGTTATTGTGCTAATCTGCCTCTTCAGCACCTGCGGAGGCGGTGACGACAAAAAAGCAGACGACACGCAGCACGAGAATGAGACGCGCAAAATGGAAGCTTCGACACTCAAGCTGAAAGGTCCGGACGCCGGCCTGTTCAAAGTAGATGGCGACTATGAACTCAAACTCGTCCAACTCAGCGAAGGCGGCTGGGAAGGCAGAGCCAAAGCCACATACGCCAAGGTTTCTGACTACGACGCAGCTAACTACAAGTGCGCACTGGAATGCTGCAAAGACATGGACTACTTGGACCAAGACGATGTGGAACTGCAGAGCGGACAGTACAAATACGAGGAATTCAGCACTCTGCTGGCAAAGCAAGTGGGCGAAACAGAAGAAATCACTCTGCGCCCATATGAATACGATGGTCTGCCATACGATAAAGCGAAAAAAATATACGACAACACACGCTATGTCGTAATCCGCGACATCACGCTCGAACCTCTCACTAAAGAGGAGAAAACTAAAAAACTTGGCGACATCGTTGACGAAGCGCTTAACGACGACGACGTGAAAGACCTTAAGGACGCAGCCAAGACTGCCGAAAAGGTGCTTGACGCAGAAGTCGAAATGCTGAAAGCACTCGGAGGATTAGTTGAGTAAAACTAATTATTGTTTAACCAATTCAATACTCAAACAATCATGAAACTTAAACATTTATTATTAGCAATGTTGGTTGCACTGTTTGCAGCCTGTACTAACCAAGAATCTCTTCTTAAGGATTATGAGAAGGCGTGCCAGAACGGCGAGAGTATAAAGGCCACACAAATCCTTGTCCAGATGCAAAAGAAGTATCCCAATGACGCGGACTGGACCGAGGAACAGCAGGAACGTATCCTTGAAGCCTCGATGACTTTGAACGCCAAGGCGGCTGAGAAGGTCGGCGGCATGATAGATGCCATAGATGGTCTGTCTGACATGTTCGATAGCGAAGACAAAGACGACGACAATGAAGATTAAAAATCGCATAACAATCAGAACCAAACCTTTATCATCAATCGGGTGAGCATTGCGCTCACCTGATTGTATTATTGGAAAAATCTACAGCCTAATTCAGGGTTATACCAAAAAAAAAATAGTATTTTTGTAAACGAAAAAATAAAAAAATGGACAAGAAATCACCTGAAGTACTTTCGCTTCGTTTTGATATTGAGAAAGAGGTAAAGCGCCGTATTATGACGCCTTATGATTTTGAGTTTCTTGCCGGTGTGATATGGGAACGGCTACATGAAAAGGTGTCTGCGCAAACACTCAAGCGAATATGGGGCTACTTGGACGGCGCAGACTCCACACGGCGCAGCACTCTGTCGCTGCTTGCGCGTTTTCTGGGCTACAGCGACTGGGACGACTATGTATATGCGCTAAGTTCAAGAAGCGACGTTGAGAGCAAAACATTCGTGGGCGAAGGACTGCACATTGATGACCTAAAAGCAGGAGACAAGGTGGAGGTCACTTGGCTGCCCAACCGCCACTGTGTGTTTCGCTACGAGGGTGAGGCGCACTTCACGGTATTGGTGTCCGAGAATGCGAAACTACAAGTGGGCGACACATTTGAAACTGCTCATTTCCTCGTGGGAGTACCGATGTACATCGACCGTCTGGCACGTGGTTCAGAGCCTCCGACAGCATACGTCGCCGGAGCCAAAAACGGACTTAACAGCGTAAAGATAATAGAGCACGAGGACAACGATAACAAATAACAGTCACACAAGATGGACGACATCTCCTCATCAGCATTCATTCCGCCCACTGATTTTTCTGCCGAGTGGAGCAATATCACTCCCGCGCATCAGCATAGCCATACTCTTGTATATACCGCCACACGCTACGGCAGGCGGTATCTGCTGAAGGCCATCGCACCTAAATATGCGTCGCTGACTGACCACATGATGCAACAGGAGCAGGAGTTTCAGGTCGGAGTCCAACTTGTGCATCCCAACATTGCCGCCACCTATAGCTTAGAGACTGTCAAAGGCATAGGGCGTTGCATCGTTCAGGAATGGATAGACGGGACAACGCTTGGCGAATGGCTTCAGACAACGCCAACAACATATTCCAGAATGCGAGTGCTTGAGCAACTTATGGACGCGCTCGAGTATATCCACGGGCTGCAGCTCGTACACCGCGACCTCAAGTGCGACAACATTCTCATCACACGCAACGGCAACAACGTCAAGTTGATAGATTTCGGACTCTCCGCGACAGACGCTACAGTGTCGCCGGTCAGCAACGACCAGCAGATGGACATCAAAGCCTTGGGGCACCTGATGCCTCTGCTTCATTTGCCGCTCTATGCAGCCGTGGGCAAGCGATGTCGAAAAGGGAAATACAACAACATTGCGGCGCTGCGTAAGGCGATTGCGCTGCGGCAAAAACTCTACAATTTGTTTCCTCTGTTGATTTCAATAGTCTTGTTTGTCATAGCCTTGTCGTTCTTCTACTTCACGGTAGAAAAGCGTAATGCAGAAAAACGGCAATGGCAAGAAATATACACAACCATCGAGACACACATCGCGCAGGAACGGGAACTGATTGTGCAACTGATAGAGAAGCAAGATGAGCTTGACAAGCAAAACCCGAACTATCTGCTGGAGCATGCCGCAATCATAAACGGATTTACGGAGATGCGCAAAAGCCGCTGGGCAATACGCGACTCGCTGATGCAACGTTATGCGGAGGATGACCCTCGGCGACAAACACTATGGCAACTATGGGTAAAACGGGAAGCTGACCTCGACAATGAACTTTATAAACAACTTCTTGATTAGGTACAAGTTAAGGTAACGTTTTCGTGTTCCGTGGGTTTTACCCACGGCTGTTTTATGCCGCCCATACGGGGCTGTTTACCCATGGTTATATTTATGTCGCCTCTTGCCCTATTAAGGTTGCAAACTCGTGGGCACGGTTAATGTCGGCAATTTTACCCACATCCATAACCTGAAAATCGTGTGGCACATGACCTTTTATCGTGTGTGTATTCATGGCTCGAAGATAGAATTGCATGATGGGGAATGCTCCTGCAAACCCCATTTCCGTCATAACATCAAACACATGTGGGCTGATGACGTGAATGCCTGCAAAAGCGAGTGGGCGCAAGTTGCTTGGGAGTTCTGCTGGCGCTTGCGATTGACTGACCTTGATATCGTCTGCCTGCACAGCGTCCAAAACTTTTATATGGTCGGCAAGTATTGTTTCGCCGGTTTTAGAATTGGTCCAGCCACACAAATGATTTACATTGTCAAAGAACAGGTAGCGGCTCGACTGACGTTGACTAACCACCAACGTAGCCACCGAGCGCGACTCACTATGGGCACGCATCAGGTCTGAAAGATGTAAATTGCTGAGTATATCGACGTTATGTATCAATATCGGCTGATTGGGCAGAAAAAGGTCTTTAGCTTTCAGCAGACCACCGCCCGTGTCGAGCAAGCGCTCGCGTTCATCGCTGACAAGGATGTCTAAACCGAAATTATTGTTGTCGCGCAGGTAGTCAATTATCTGCTCACCAAAGTGATGCACATTGATTACATTGCGTTCAAAACCTTCCTTTTTTAGTTTGTTCAAAAGCCGTTTGAGCAGTGGCTCGCCACCTATCGGCACAAGTGCTTTAGGCATAGTGTCTGTCAGGGGCTTGAGGCGCGTGCCCATGCCGGCGGCAAAAATCATGCACTGCATACGCTTGGCGAGTTACGCATTACATATCAATGGCAAGCCTGCCACCCACTGAAAAAATAGCACCCGAGAGTTTGCCGGTGTAAACGTTTCCGTCCTGCTCAACGGTGTCTGTAGCGCGATAGCCATGAGTGCGGAAATATGCCCCTATATTGATGCCGCCGCGTGTCCCTATCTTGTGGTGAAACATCAGAGCAATATCGCCAAACGCTCCACCTTTCACATCTTTGGTCAGGCAGAAGGCGTAGCCGGCAGAAGCCGACACGAGCGGAGAGTTTTTGCGGTCGGGCAAAAAGGTATATTTCATGTGCACATAGAGCGGCAGGAAATGCCACTTCCTGGCTTTGTTGAGCAGTCCGTGATATCCCACGCCTGCGCCAAGAAACATCGCGCCATTAAGCAATAGGCGGTGCCCCATTATGAGGTCCGCATCCACATTGGTATATTTTTCATTTGCAGCCCACGCTCCGCCGGCACTGGCCTGAATTGTCATGCCAAAAGGCTTGCCACGGTCTTGCGATGTCTCGACCGGCTCATTGTCGGTGGGTTCTCCAATGGACGCTATTGAACTTTTTTGCAGCTGATAACGTTCGCCTTGGTCGTTGACAAGCAATATCACATCGTCATTCTCAAGTTTGATGATGCCATCAATGACCTTACCAGTATTCATGGTTATGCGCACACGCTTTTCGGCTTGCGGGGCCTCTGACACTTGCGCCGAGGCGTAAAGACTTGCGGTTAACGCAATTATTACCAAATATATTATTTTTTTCATAGCAAATTATAACAGACTAAACAGTATCCATAAAACTGCGCTGCACCCTATTGAATATGACGATGCCTATAGCCACAAGCACCACCATAAACACTGAACTGTAGGTAAGCATTGTCCAACTGAACTCACCCACGCCAAGCATTCCATATTTGAACGCCTCGGTGATTCCTGTGATAGGGTTCAGTTCCATAATCAACCTCAGTTTAGGGTTCTCGATTGTGCTCAACGGATAGATGATGGGCGTGGCGTACATCCACAGGGAGACAAAAAAGGACAGAAGGAACTGAAGGTCGCGGTACTTGGTAGTCATTGAACTAAAAAGTATTCCGAAACCGAATGAGAGTCCGGCAAGCACGAAAATCAGGTATGGCAGCAGGAGCGCATACAAATTGGTATGTATCTCCACCGGAGTGAAGAATATATAGTAGAAATAAACGATAAGAAACAAGCCGAACTGAATGGCAAACTTCATGAGGTTGGCTGTTACTTCCACAAGTGGCGTAACAAGACGCGGGAAATAGACTTTTCCGAACAGCGCGGCATTAGCCACAAAGGTGTTGGACGTGCTGGTGAGGCATGTCGAGAAATACTGCCAGATGCTGATGCCGGCAAGATAGAACAAGGGCTGAGGCAGACCGTCTGTCGGAATTTTGGCAATACCGCCAAACACTACCATATACATCACCGTGGTAATTAGCGGCTGGATAATATACCACAGCGGTCCAAGCACTGTCTGCTTATAAACAGTTGTGATATTGCGTTTCACGAAAAGCCACCAGAGGTCGCGATAACGCCACAACTCTTTGAAATCAATGTCAAACAGCCCGTTTTTAGGCCTGATTTCTATCGTATAATCTTCCATAATTGTTGCTTGAAGGTTAGTTGGCGCGATACCAGTCATAAAGTTTTTGCACGCCATCGTCTATCTCAACTTTGTGCCTCCATCCGAGGCTATGCAGTTTGCTTACCTCGGTGAGTTTTTTCATCACTCCGTCGGGTTTTGTCGCATCAAATTCCAAGCGTCCTTCATATCCCACCACTTTTACTATTTTTTCAGCCAGTTCACGCAAAGTGATGTCAACGCCCGTTCCGATGTTGATATGGCAGTTGCGTATTTCTCCGAGGGCAGGTATCGCACCTCCTCTACCCGACTGCTTGTTGCGGTCCACACCTGACGTTTGGTAGCCTTCAGACTGTGCGCGGCTGTACTCTTTGATGCCGATAATGTCAGCGAAATCCACATTCTCAAGCAGATAAACAGATGCGTCCGCCATGTCCTCGCTCCAAAGAAATTCGCGTTTAGGAGTGCCTGTGCCCCACAGACATACGTGGTCGTCAAAGATACCGTATTTGCCGAGCACGGCCTTAATCGCAGACTCGTCAGCGCCGCCGTCAACACCTTCAACAGGGCGTTGCGAGAGGTCATGGCGCAGTGCTGCCCAATTGCCGTCCATCATCTGCTTCGAGAGGTAAATCTTGCGCATCATGGCCGGCATAACATGCGAGTTCTCAAGATGGAAATTGTCATTTGGCCCATAGAGGTTGGTCGGCATAACAGCTATGTAGTTGGTGCCATACTGAAGATTAAAACTCTCACACATCTTCATGCCCGCTATCTTTGCGATGGCATAAGGCTCGTTGGTATATTCAAGCTCTGAGGTGAGAAGCGAATTCTCAGTCATAGGTTGCGGAGCGCCTTTGGGATAGATGCAAGTTGAGCCAAGAAACAGAAGCTTTTTGACACCATGCCTGAAGCTCTCCCCTATTATGTTTTGCTGTATCTGCAGATTGATATAAATGAAATCGGCGCGGTATATTGAGTTTGCCATTATACCCCCAACGTGGGCTGCGGCAAGTACTACATATTCAGGCTGCTCCTCATCAAAAAAACGTTTCACAGCCAAACCGTCGCATAAGTCCAATTCCTTGTGGGAGCGGCCTATCAAATTTGTGTAGCCTTTGGATTTGAGATTTTTGTATATCGCCGAGCCCACAAGCCCACGGTGCCCGGCGACATATATTTTTGAGTCTTTTGAAATCATATTAACACAATTATTTAACAATTCCCTTTTCGAGATACTCGGCAAGGTTAGTTCTGATGTGGTCTGCCGCGCCTTCTATAGCCACGTGCTCCATATCATGCTTCACCATTATTTTCACGAGTTCGCTGAATGATGTTTTCTGCGGGTTCCATCCGAGTTTAGCCTTGGCTTTAGTCGGGTCACCCCAGAGGTTAACGACATCTGTGGGGCGATAAAAATCTTTGCTGACCTCCACAAGCACTCGTCCCGTGGCTTTGTCAATACCTTTTTCGTCTATGCCCTCGCCCTTAAACTCAAGTTCTATACCGGCCTCGCGGAATGCCAGTTGGCAAAATTCCCTTACCGAATGTTGCTCGCCAGTGGCAATTACAAAATCTTCAGGCTCATCCTGCTGCAAAATCAGCCACATGCACTCAACATAGTCGCGGGCATAACCCCAGTCACGCAAACTGCTCAAATTACCGAGCAAGAGTTTGTCCTGTTTGCCCTGCGCGATACGCGATGCGGCAAGCGTTATTTTGCGTGTCACAAAAGTCTCGCCGCGCCGTTCGCTCTCGTGGTTAAAAAGTATGCCTGAACAGCAGAACATATTGTAAGCCTCACGATATTCTTTCACAATCCAATATCCATAGAGTTTAGCCACTGCATATGGGCTATAAGGGTGGAACGGCGTGTTTTCGTTTTGCGGCACCTCCTCCACTTTTCCGTACAATTCGGAAGTAGATGCCTGATAGATGCGGCACGTGCTTGCCAGTCCTGCCATGCGAATAGCCTCAAGAATACGCAGAACGCCTGTGGCATCAGCATTGGCAGTGTATTCAGGAGCGTCAAAACTTACCTGGACATGGCTCTGTGCGGCAAGGTTGTAAATCTCATCGGGACGCACTTTGCTGACAACCTGAATCAGACCCATGCTGTCAGTCATGTCACCATAATGCAGGTGAAAATGAGGTTTGCCCTCCAAGTGGGCTATACGCTGACGAAAATCAACAGAAGAACGGCGTATCAAGCCATGAACATCATAACCTTTTTCCAACAATAGTTCTGAAAGATAGGAGCCGTCTTGACCCGTAACACCTGTTATTAGAGCTGTTTTCATTATATTATTTCATTGCTGTCCACTAAAAATCGCCAAGTGTTCTTTGAAATTGTTGAAATATAGTTAGTTATAGAGATTTTTTGAGTCAACGGACTTGATTTTTGTATCTTTGCAGCCAAAATGGTTTGCATATGTATCAATACAAGT
>JAFTCC010000056.1 GCA_017454915.1 Paludibacteraceae bacterium | reverse complement strand
TCGTATTTCATACCTGCCAACTTGAAAAGCATACGTTTCCAGAAGGGCATGTCCATCCTTTTGGCAAACTCACCATTGGGCAGTCCACGGAGCGACACAAGATGACCACCACTCTTCAAGATGCCAAACTCCTTTGGCAGTTCACGCTCTCCAAGCGTATCAATGATGCCGTCAACCAGCAAGACTATAAAGCCGAACCAACAGAGAAAAAAGATGGCTGCAAATTTAAGTTTTCTTTTCTGTTCATGGCAATGTGGCTTGAAATGATATTATTTATCTATTATCTCCCAGTGCCCACCTTTTTTAGGACCAACGTGTTGTATTACTATACCTGACATTTCAGCTATGCGCTTTTCTACTGTTGTTGTGCTAATAGATAAGGTATCAGCTATTTCCACGTACGTTATGTTTGGATTGTTCACAATCAACTCAATTATAGCTACGCTGTTTTTACCCAACTTTTTACCCAACTTTTCTACTAACTTTTCTACCAACTTTTCTACCAACTTTTCTACCAACCCAGTATTTTCTTTGTTCTCAATGGGCAGAGTCAGTTTCACTTGCAAAAGTTCAGGCTGTTCAATCAATTCTGGACGAAGCCAATGCTTCTCATCCCATGCACTAAGAATCAGCGGAAAACCGGAACCAATATTCTCTCCAAAGCCAATCATACGAAACAAGGTCTGGATATGCAAGTTCCGTGCGCGTGACTCACCTCCTGCATATATCTGTTCTACCGGCAGTTTCAGTAAACCAGGATTAGTGAAGACAAATTTGTCATCGTATTTCTCCACCTTTAACACTCCCGTAATCATCAGGTCTGCATGGATGATAGCATTGGTCAGCGCTTCACGGATGGCTTTGCCTTGTAATGTGTCATCCTTTCGTTGAAGACCTTCCATTTGGAACGGGTGTGGTAACTCACGTACTATACGTGGCAGTACAAACATCGCAAAATTAAATAGATTATTCTCCCATGTTCCATCATAAGTAAGACGATCTGAATAACGCATTTCTCCCACCAAATGGGACTTGTCTATATAATCCAAACGCAGATTGCTAAAACGTGTACGGATAGGAAGACCTTTGCCGAACATCAGTAAGCCTGCCATAGTCAGCCACTCTTTGCCAGTATGTTTATCCTTTCCGAGACATCCGAACTGACGAAAAAAATCCACATTAGAAAGTCTGTTGAACGGATGGTCAGGGCTACTGCTTTTGAAATGATTGCGATAGCTGTTCAATGTCTGCAAGTCAATATCATCCATTGTAAAGCCGTCCAATAACATATCATCGTTGCCCAACTCATTTGTATCGCGAAACATCATCCTCATTTCAGCTTCGGAACAATGGTAGTCGCCTTCATGATTGCGATGATAGGTGCCACGCAGAGGATTATTATTGATGTAGATTGGGCGCAGATGGTAGTCTGCGCGTGGAACGTAAATAGCAATGACTTGTTTTTCGTCAAACTGAATCACTTGCACATCGTCATCCGTAAGCAGATTGACATTGACCTTGTTTGGGTCGTGTACAAGATTCCAGAGATCAGTAATGAGTTTGTCTATATTAGTAACGCCTTGAATCGTGAAGCGTTTTGCTGGATCTGTCTCCCCACGGTGCTCCTCAATACCTAATAAAATATAACCACCATATGAGTTTGCATTCAAGTGTGAGACGCTCGCCCTTTGTCAATAAATCGCACATGTAGGATGGTGTCAGCATATTCTTACGTATAACGAAATATAAAAAACATGTAAAGATACTCAAAAATAAGCGAATAAGCAATTTTTTTGAGGTTAAAATTTAAATTAGTATTCTTTGGGGGTATTTTTGATAACATAATCATAAGATTGTGTAATTGTCATTTTCTAAAACTAATAGACAGTTTTTTGATTATTCAATGCTAGCAACACTCTACTAATTTTGTTGACACTTTCCTAAAAAATATGACAATCATCCTAAATTAGTTGACACCGATTGGTAAGCTATTATGCGCACGGACGAGTTCGATGGCCTCTTTGCCGGACAAATGGTCAATTTCCATGCAGAGTACGGCAACGCGAGTGTGGCTGATGCCGCCATGCATGGCTACCGACTTACCAATCTCATGTTGCAGACCTGCGTGGTCACCCGGATTATAACGCTCGCCCAAAATACGCAGACCTGTGATGATGTCATCCAGCGAGTCGAAAATGCGAACTCTGCCAAATGCTATCACACTACGAAAATAAGTGGTATATTCATCGGGATGCACATCGTCTTGTGCAATAACTGTAAACGAACACTTATTATCGTTCTGCAGGGCATCAATCTTGTGCCCTTCAACAGCTGAATGGAAATAAATCTTGCCGTCTTTGTATGCATAACTGATAGGCACTCCATAAGGATAGCCACCGTCGCCAAGCACCGACAGCACCCCTGCCGTGCAGTTTTCCAAAATCTCAATACACTTGTCATGCGTCAACTCCTGACGCTTGCGCCGCATAGGTCTAAACTCCATATTACGATAATGTTTTAAGTCCGACAATAGAAATGATTAGTGTGCAAATGAAGAAGATACGCCAAAATGTGGCAGGCTCATGAAAAAAGAATACCCCAACAAGTACCGTTCCTACGGCACCAATGCCAGTCCATACAGGATAGGCGGTACTCAACGGCAAGGCATGAATAGCCTTAGCCAACAATATCATACTTAAAATGTAGAAAAAAACGAATGCCCCCAACCAATACCAATGTGGTGCACCTATTACTGTTTTAGCTTGCCCCAAACAGAAAGCGAAAGCCACTTCGCACAGTCCTGCGAGAATAAGAATTAGCCAACTCATAAGATAGTCGTGCTTATTGAGGGCTGCAAGACTATCTCGGCGACTCCTTCTAAAGCAGTTGCAAATTTACTAAAAAAACTGAATTGCTCCAAGCGCGCTATCAAACACCTACACGTCGGCAGCCGAGGCGAGACTCAAAAAGTCAGAGAAAGTTAAGTAATTTTACACCAAGTCTATGCGTTCAAAATCATCGGGGACAAGCACTTTTCCAGAAAACACAGACCTTGCTTCGGCTGTGTACTTTTCGCGGCGTGAGGCGAGTGTACGGTCCTCGGTATGATAGAGTATGAGCGTACGAGCATGTAGTTCCTCAGCTGCACGGGCTGCGTCAATGGCAGTGCTATGATGTTTCTCGTATGGCAAGAATCGCTCACGATCTTCATACAAACAAAACGCCTCGCTCATCAATATATCTGCATTTTCGGCATATTGGCGACAGAGGGGGTTATACGGCTCGTCGCCCAAACAGCAGAGTTTCTTGTCGTTGGACAATGTTGCCACAAAACCGAATTGCAATTCTTTGGTGGAATGGGTATGTGTAATAAACATGTCATGTATTGAACACAAGTCAATACCGGCATGGTCCAGTTGGCTCAATATGCCATTACCTCCACCTGCATCCACAAGCAGTAATTCACCATTTGAGCCATGAAGAGTGAAACATGTGTTGTAGCACCGCGTTGCAAGCGCATTGCCAGTGCCTAAAATGGTTACATAATTTCCTGTGTTCATTATTCTTCTATCAAATACGCATCCACTATCTCACCGTAGAAAGCGGTATGCGGACCTTTCTCTACACTATAAAACTGGCTCTTTTCTTCATCGCCCAACAATGCCTCATCTTGTGTCTGCCTGTATATCACACGGCATTCAAGAGTCAGCGGGAACTCTTTCAGACCTGGCACGCCTATGACGTTAGGCTCAACGGGCGTCAATCCTGCAGCGGAAATCTTGTCCATATCCCTGCCAGACTTGCTGCCAAGAAAGCCCAATGCCTTACGCGGAAAATCGCCCACTGGCACATTAATCGTGAACTCGCCATTACCATGCAGCATCTCATGAGTGAAACGGCACGTGCGAACGTATGCAATGAAAATAGGCTTCTCCCACACCACACCAAGCGTGCCCCACCCTATGGTCATGGAGTTTAATTTGTCACCAACTTTGGTAGTTATAAGTATGCCCGGGCGCAAAGCGCTTATTATGTCACCTGCGCACCTGAAGATGTCAATTTTTTGTTTTTTCATTTTTCTTTTGTGCTGATTTTACTATTGTTTCATGATAGAAATAATTAACCACAACCGGCAATTCGCCATGCTTAGCACGAGTTGTATCATCATTGCGGAAGTAGCGGAAACCATTTGCCTCGCAGTAGGCGCGCAGCTGACCGTCCAACTCGCTCCAATAGGTAAGGTCTTTCTTTGTGTAAATCTGGCGATAGAGGTTATCCAACTCGGGATGGTGTTCATGTATACAGCTGAAAATTCGTCCCCGGTAGTCACCACGAAGGTTCAAGTTCTCAAGCCACACGAGATTGCACTGGCGTTTCACGCGCTCTATGATTGCTTCAACATTTGTTATACCAGGAAATATTGGCGATATAAAGCACGTGGTGTCTATACCTGCCTCATAAAACTGACGCATCGCCTCCAAACGCCGCTCAATACTGACAGCACGATCCATCTCAGAACGAAAATCTTCGTCAAGCGTGTTAATTGACCAACTGACACGCGCCTGCGGGAACGTTTTAATTATATCCAAATCACGAAGAATAAGGTCAGATTTGGTAGAAATACTGAGTTTGATACCTGTGCCTTGCAGTTGCTCTAAAACAGAACGTGTGCGTTTGAAACGCGCCTCGTGAGGCTGATAAGGGTCAGTAACTGAACTAAAGAAAGCCTCTTTACCCGCATACTGACCATGATTGCAGATAGGGGGCCAATTCTTCACATCAATAAAATCACCCCACGGCTCTGGATGATTAGTGAAACGCTTCATAAACGATGCGTAACAATACTTGCAGGCATGGTAACAGCCTGTATAAGGATTGACGGCAAAATCCGAAACCGGCAGGTTCGTTTTTGTCATTATTTCTTTAACATTGATTTCCTTGATTGCTATACTCATTGCATGTTTATATAGACAAAACTTCTGATGTTATTATCACGCCTTTCTATCGCTAAAAAGTTAATAAGCATTAGGTACCACATGTCGGGCAAAATTAGCGCACCAAGCAAAACCACGCGCAAGACGCAGATGCGGAGTATTGAAATGTCCGCCCTGCTCCCACGCAAGCATGCTACGAGCCTCGCCAAGTTGCTGCTGCAAAAGCGCATATTCCGCACGCAGGCAGTCGCCAACTACTGCTAATCGCTGATTGCGGGTGCGTTCTTCTCTGTCACCCAAACTGAGATAAACGCTCTCGGCAAAAACAGGATGCCGTTCTGCGTATGCTACCCAACCATTGACCCATAGGGACGGAGAGCATGCCGCCACAGAAGCAAACATGTCTGCTCGAGTGCAAGCCCACAACGAAAACAATCCTGCCAACGAATAGCCGCCAAGCACTATAGGCAGACTGCCATAATACTTCTGAAAATAAGGCACTAACCCATCTGTCAAATAACGCAAGGTGTCGTCTGAATGCACTCCGACCTCAGGACGCTTTGACACAAACTCATCATGAAACGGCATCAGCTCCAGTTCCCAGTCGTCAATCTCAAAGCCCACAAACACAAATGGTATGCTGACATCACGGCGGATAGCGTCTAACTCATCATCAAGCATCGCAATCTCATGCTCACCGGTTGGCTGAACTAACATTAGCCCGGGCCGATCATCGGCATAAATTATACACCGTTTACCTGCTATTTCACTTTCTGTTCTCATTTTGTCAAATCATCATACCTGTTCATTAAAGATATGATTCATAATAAGTATTCCATTTCCGTTTTTTTAACATGCATCCCCATCTTCTCGTAGAACGCTATTGCCGCCTCGTTGCCAGCCCACACATTGAGCGTTATTGAGCTGCAGCCTACAGCGTGAGCATATTGGCGCACATGATCAAACAAAGCCTTACCGACGTGCGCGCCACGCACAGATTCATCCACACACAAGTCGTCAACATATAGGGTTTTGTTGTCATTAAGCAACATATCGTTGGAGACTTCCCGCAAGCTGCAAAAGGCATATCCGACTACCCTAACGTCTTCATAAACGAAGATTGGACTTGTGTCTGACATGAGAAGATCGCATAGGTCCGTTTCGCTATATTTGGTAGTGTTTGGCTTAAACAAGTCGGGACGCAAACGATGGTGAACCATGTTAACCTGATGAAGCAAGTCAATAAGGCGAGGAACATCTGATATGGTGGCTTTGCGAATTTTCATTGTAACACAATTTTCTGTAACTATTTGATTTATGGATTGTCACGTATGGCTAATGCAGACATTCATTTCACCATTTTCAGCGAATGAACACCCTTAACCATTATCGTGTCTGGCTGAAGGGCATATACGGCAAGCGTGTCATGGAGCGTATATGAGAGCAGCCGCTCGTTGCGCATTATTAACTCATTATCGCACCACATCTCCGTCTGGCACATTCCATCGACTATGATGAGCTGCCCGTCTGAATACTCATAACGACCGCCCATTCCGTTGCAACCCGCCGTTGCGGTTAATACCGCATCATCTGTGAAAGTGATTGTCGGGCATGTGATGGTGTCTTTCGTAAGTAGCAGTGTGTCAAACGCAACCACGTGCCACAAGCCCGTGAGTGAGTCAGGAACAGAGCGCTGAACACAGCTGTCATGTACAACATAAATCCCTGGACCACCAGTCTTGTTAATGACTGCATACAACACGGCTATAACTGCCAAAAACAACAAAGCCACTATGATGTGAATCACAAACTTTTTCATAAAAACCTGTTCGTTTTATGCATAACATGAATAATCATGCCACCTCGCTCAATTCACCTGTAACAGAGTCTATGATGAAGCCTCTGACTGTGATGTCCTTTGGCACAAGCGGATGAGCCTGAATGGTCCTGACGGTATTGCGCACCGACGTTTCGGTGTCGTGAAACCCCTCGAGCCAAAGGTTAAGGTCCATTCCACACTTGCTTATAACTTCTAACGTTTCATCCTTGATGCCACGCTCTTTCATCGCATGGCGGAAATGGCTAAAACTCATGTGGCACGCGCCGCATTGGCTGTGCGCAACCACCATCACTTCCTCCACGCCCAACTCATAGATTGCAACTATGAGGCTACGCATGGCTGAATCAAACGGTGAGAGAATCAATCCGCCAGCGTTCTTGATAATCTTCGCATCACCGTTTTTCAGTCCGAGAGCAGCAGGAAGCAATTCGGTAAGACGCGTGTCCATACATGTCTGCACCGCCAGTTTTTTGGCGGGATACTTGTCTGTAACATAAGGCGCATAGCCTTCACGTGCTACAAAAGAACGATTATAATCAATAATTTGGTCTATCATAATTGATATTTTTTTTCAAACAATTCTTTATGCTCTTTGCCCCACTCCATCATCGCGTCTATTATTGGCACCAAAGAGGAACCCAACGCAGAAATTGAGTACTCGCTGCGGGGCGGCAATTCAGGATAAATCGTCTTAACGACCAAACCGTCATCAACCAATTCCTTGAGTTGCATATCCAAAACCCGAGGGGCCGCCTCTGGCAACGCCTTGTGTAATTCACTCGGACGCATCGGTCTATGCCGCAACTCGTCAAGAATACATGACTTCCATTTGGAATCAATCAGACTGATTGTCAGCCGAAGCGGACAATCCAAATCTATAGGTATTTTTCGCTGGTACATAAGATAAGATATGATTAGTACGCAAATTTAGCGAAACTTATTTGATTATGAAAATGTACTGGCTAAAATTTTCAGTATATGAATAATTTATCAGTACTTGTGATATCATGAATATATTAGTAATTTTGCAATATAACTAAAAACAACATAAACAATGAGAGCACCTATTTCAGATTATGATGCAGTTGTTGAGGCTGCTGAAAAATTCACCCGAAGCGTGGCTGAAGGTAACAGCAAATATGCAAAAGAGTTATTTACCGATGACGCTTGCCTGTTCGGTTTTCTCAATGGAAAATTCGAGCGCGGGTCTATTGAGCAATTCTATCACAACGTGGACAGCGTTGGAGCTGGTGAAAAGTTTAAAACACGTATTGACGTGCTTGAGCTGGAAGAGACACTTGCGGTCGTGCGAGTGCTCGAAGAAGGCTGGGGAGGCTCAATTGACTTCACTGACGTGCTATTGCTGCTTAAAATTAACGGAGAATGGAAATGCGTTGCAAAGGCTTACAACCAAAACTCTAACACCATCACCAAGTAGAGCAATAAAAACAAAGCAAAACGTGTGTGGGCGATGTGACATCATTCACACACGTTTTGCTTTTGTACTTTAGTTTGCTGAATAATCAGGCAAGCGCTTGGGCTGCATGGGGTTTACACGACACCTGCCCGGTCTTACCAGCGCGAAAGTTTATACTCGTCCATGATGGCGCGAACCCGGTAGTCTATCTGATGGGCAAGAGGCAGTGTTTTTTCTGACAAACCCGATATTGAGAGCACGTCACCTATCGCAGGATACACAGAACTGGCCTCTATGCTGCCGCTGTTGAGTTGCTCAAGGGCAAATGCGAAAAGAGCATTTAGCTCATCGTCGTTAACGGCATAATCCCACTTAAGCGCGTCCTCATAAGACACACGGTTTACACCGCTGTTGTGAGAACAATCAACCGGAAGGATTTCTATGTCGGGAAACTGGGAATGAATAGAAGCAAGTTTGCCGATATGGCACCTGAAGGAATAAACCAAATAGTCCAGAGCCGTGTAACGCCACGTCGAGTTACCACGATTGAGCGCATTCTTATAACACGTCAGCACATCATTATAAACCGGCACTATAGTGATTTTTTCCATTCCGGCTTTTTTCGCTTTTACGATGACGCTTTCAAGCTGGTTAGGCTCGGTGAGGGCGGCGTCATAAATGAGGCCGGATCGCTTGAAATTGAGAGCATTGACGGCTGTGGTCTTGCCGCACGCCGGAGTACCCGTTACAATAACTATATCCTTTTTGCCAGCCCGAAGCGCTTTCTCCATCATACGCGAGAAAATGCTGTCCACCACGAACTGCTCGGCCTTGGCATAATCATGCCAGTTGGGGCCAGTGTAGCCGAGTGGACGGAACAGCATCCTAACGTCGTCGGGGTCTAATTTGTTGCCTGCGCTGCCTAAATACTTATCACAGAGCTGGCTTATGCGCTGCTTTGCCCACTGGTAGGCATTATCGCCTGTGAGTTGTGGTTGCGGGGCTTCAATCGTATATGTAGAAGGATAGTTGGTGATGCGGTTGTGCCTACGGATGTCCATCAGCTTATTTTGGGCAAAATATGTATCACCAGGCAGTTGATAACGCGCATTGCCGCTGGGGTCAGGCTTAAACAG
Source organism: Paludibacteraceae bacterium (assembly GCA_017454915.1). Lineage (GTDB taxonomy): Bacteria > Bacteroidota > Bacteroidia > Bacteroidales > Paludibacteraceae > UBA3747. The sequence continues at coordinate 160,495 of JAFTCC010000056.1, read as the reverse complement.
CATGAGCGACTCTTCACCCTTGTCAACAAAGGTTACCCACCCGCGAGGAGACATATTGTAGGACTTGTCACCCTCAACGGCGTTAACGAGACAGTTAGTGTCCCACATGCGCTGCCCCGTGTCACAACTATAATAAGTGTAAACTGCCTTAATGGGATTGTAATTAGTGTTGGAGAGGTCAACCAGCACATCCGACGGCTTATAGTCCATCATATCGCCTATATTGCTCGGAGACATAATGATATCAACGTTGCGGGGAAGTTTGCTGTAGAACACTGCAGACTGCTTGGAAGCCACACGCATATTATAGCCGCTCAAACTGTCGCCGGCCTCAAAGCGTCCAGCTTGAATATATACTGACTTGACTTTCTGGGCGAATAGGTCAACTCCATTGAGGCTTGAGTATTCGTCCGCACCGGACTCAAACAGCTCGGCAAGTGTCGTTACGAAACCTATAGCAACAACTACTACAGACTTGTCTTTGGCACGGCTGAGCAATTGCCTATAAAGTTTATAGCCGTCTGGCATTTGAGCAACATCCGCATCGTGTTCAAACAAAGGCGACCCATCGGGCGACTTGAGGTCCACAATACCGCTATAAGGAATGAAGCAGCGAGGATTCTTGACGCCATTGCGCTCCACGCCGATGGGTATCCCCGGATGCCCGTAATAGCGGTTGAAAGCACTAACCAAGCGGGCGTTTTTCTCACCCTCACGGTCTACAATTATGCCCTTGAGGTCAACCTTACCTGCGTCAATATAATGATGGAGCATCATCAGCGCAAACAAGTCGTCAGTCGAACTGCCGAAATCCGCGTCAAGTATCAAACTTAACGGGGCTGGCGCAACGGCAATGGGCTTAGGAGCGGCAGAATGGGTTTTACACGATGGAAGGAATAATGACAACACAACGACCGCCACAACAGACAGCATGCAGCGAATCATAATGGAATGCGTTTTTTTCATGTCTAAACTTATTTAGTGTGTTTTCAAAATGCAAATATAAGTTTTTTTATCCACATAAACACAATAAAGCTAAAAAACACTCACTTTTGTCATGCCTAACCTAACACGCCATTTGCATAAATGGCAAAAAAACGCTATTTTTGCTACCTCAAAAAACAGAAAGCCGAATGTCGCTGATTAACTTACTTAAAATAGCGTTGCGCGCGTTGTCCAACAACAAGATGCGCGCATTCTTGACCATGCTTGGCATAATTATAGGCGTTGCATCCGTGATTACTATGCTGGCGATAGGCCAAGGCTCAAAACAAAGCATACAGAGCCAAATTGCTGAAATGGGGTCCAACATGATTATGATCAGCCCCGGCGCAGACCGAAGAGGAGGCGTAAGACAGGACCCGTCTTCTATGCAGACACTCAAAATCGCTGACTATGAAGACATTAAAGCAAATTCAACCTACATCGCCGCAGCAAGCCCCAACACGAGCAGCGGCGGACAATTCATTTATGGCAACAACAATTACCCCGGCTCAATAAGCGGCGTGAGCCAAGAATACCTCACCATCAGACAACTCACGGTGGAAGACGGCGACATATTCGGCGATACGGAAATCAACAGCAGCGCTAAAGTGTGCGTGATTGGGAAAACAATAGCCGACAATCTATTCACAAGCGGAGAAAACCCTATTGGCAAGGTCATCAGATTCAACAAGATACCTTTCCGCATAATAGGCACCCTAAAGTCAAAAGGCTACAACTCTATGGGACAAGACCAAGACGCCATTGTCCTCGCGCCATACACGACTGTCATGAAGAGGATACAGGCGGTAACATATCTACAAGGCATTTTCTGCTCCGCACTGACAGAAGACTACACGCAGCAGGCAATAGATGAAGTTAGCTCAATATTGAGAAAAAACCACAAGATAGCAGAAGGTGATGACGATGATTTCCATGTGTTCTCGCAGCAAGAGTTGTCCACAATGATGACCACAACGACAGACCTACTCACAGTTTTGCTGGCGTGCATAGCAGGTATATCACTCGTCGTCGGAGGTATTGGCATCATGAACATCATGTATGTGTCAGTAACAGAACGCACGCGCGAAATAGGCCTAAGAATGTCGGTCGGAGCGCGGGGAATAGACATCCTGTCGCAGTTCCTGATTGAGTCTGTACTTATTTCTGTAACAGGCGGCATCATCGGTGTGGCGTTCGGAATAGGATTTAGCTACGCAGTTAAAACAATAGTCCAATGGCCCATCGCCATCGAAGCATGGACTGTACTTCTCAGCTTTGCCGTGTGCACCATTACTGGCATATTCTTCGGATATTACCCTGCAAAAAAAGCTGCCAATCTTGACCCTATAGATGCATTGAGGTACGAATGACAGCAACGAGTCATGCCCCAAATGGGCCACAAAACGCATAAACATGATAGAAAAGTTTCTGACATACATTGAGTACGAAAGACATCTGTCGGAACTTACGGTAATCACATACCGCAACGATTTGAGGCTGTTTCAGCAATTTATCGAAAGCCGCACTGACGGAAAGTTTGAGCCTCAACTGGTACAAGCCGACGACATCAGGGCTTGGATTCTACACCTTATGCAAAACAAATACGGGGCTCGAAACATTGCCCGAAAAATATCAGCGCTGCGCTCTTTTTGGCGTTATGCGCTCAAAATGAAACTGCTGACAAACAACCCGACAGCAAAAATCATCACTCCAAAATTCAAAGCCAAGCTGCCAAGCACATTCAGGCAACAAGAAGTGGACGACGCAATCAAGTTCAACGATGACACCAACGACTTTGAACAAGTAAGCAATGCCCTGATTATTGACATACTATATCAAACAGGCATGAGGCAGGCGGAACTGCTTAACCTGACAATGGCAAGGATTACGCTCAAACAACACGGCGGAGAAATCAAGGCACTCGGGAAAAGGAACAAAGAGCGCATCATACCATTCGGAGAAGAACTTGCCGAAAGAATCAGACAATATATAATAATGCGTGAACAAATTTGTCCGTCAGGAGAACAGACTTTTCTTTTACAAGAAAACGGCAAACCCATCACCAAATATTACATATACAGAGCCGTGCACGACAATATGGCCCTCACAAGCACACAACACAAACTTAGCCCGCACGTGCTAAGGCACACATTCGCAACCACTATGCTCAACAACGGAGCAGACATCAACGCCGTTAAAACACTACTTGGACACGCCAACCTCAACGCCACACAAGTTTATACGCACGTAACTTTTGAAGAAAAGCTAAAGGCCTACCGCAAAGCACACCCGAGAGCCGGAAGCAACGAATAAAAAAGCATACAATAAAAAAAGAAAACAAAAAATTGGAAATATCAAAAAAATACAGTAAATTTGCACTATACAAAACAAAACCAAAGAAAATAGGAGGACAAAACCATGACAATCAACATTAAAGACATTGATTTCCAATTAGCGCAAAAACTTGAGGAGTACACCCACAAGAAAGCTGCAAAAATCAGTAAACTTCTGCCAAGTGCCGAAACACTCAACATAACCTACAAACTCATCAAGCCGGAAACTAACATGAACAAAGAGGCTCAACTGAGACTCAACACCAAAGACGGCGAGCTATTCGCATCAAAAGTGGCAGACACATTTGAGGACGCACTGCTTCAGGCAATCGAAGCGCTCGAACACCAAATCGACAAATTCAAAGAAAAAAACAAATAATTTGCCCAAAAGCATTGTCAATTAAAAAAAAAGTCGTAATTTTGCACGCTGTTTAGCCCCACATGGTCGCTTTACAGCGTGCTTAACTTTGTTTTTCAACGTCTTAAAGCACTTAACGCCTCTTTAGCTCAGTTGGCCAGAGCACGTGATTTGTAATCTCGGGGTCGTTGGTTCGAATCCGACAAGAGGCTCTAAAAAAATGGACCGGGCAGTTACCAGAGTGGCCAAATGGGGTTGACTGTAACTCAACTGGCTTTCGCCTTCGGTGGTTCGAATCCATCACTGCCCACCATGCTGCTGTAGCTCAGTGGTAGAGCACTTCCTTGGTAAGGAAGAGGTCGCGGGTTCAATTCCCATCAGCAGCTCTCAATCATTAATCCAATTTAGAATAATATTCACAGCAAAAACTTTTATCAACTATGGCAAAAGAGAAATTTGACCGCTCGAAACCGCACGTAAACATCGGTACTATCGGTCACGTAGACCACGGTAAAACAACACTGACCGCCGCTATCACACTCGTACTTTCAAAGCGAGTAGCAGGTAACGAAGGTAAAATCAAGTCATTCGACCAGATTGACAATGCTCCAGAAGAAAAAGAACGTGGTATAACAATTAACACTGCTCACGTAGAGTACGAAACTGAAAAACGCCACTATGCACACGTTGACTGCCCGGGACACGCAGACTACGTTAAGAACATGGTAACAGGTGCCGCTCAGATGGACGGAGCTATCATTGTTGTAGCAGCAACTGACGGCCCGATGCCCCAAACACGCGAACACATCCTTCTCGCTCGCCAAGTGAACGTTCCGCGCCTCGTGGTGTTCATGAACAAATGCGACGCAGTTGACGACCCCGAAATGCTTGACCTCGTGGAAATGGAAATGCGCGAACTCCTGTCATTCTATGACTTCGATGGCGACAACACTCCTATCATCCGCGGTTCAGCTCTTGGCGCACTCAACGGAGTACCTGAATGGGAAGACAAAATAATGGAACTCATGGACGCTGTTGACAACTGGATTCAACTGCCTCAGCGCGCTATAGACAAACCGTTCCTGATGCCTGTTGAGGACGTGTTCTCAATCACTGGTCGTGGAACTGTTGCTACCGGACGTATCGAAACCGGTGTCGTTAAAGTAGGTGACGAAGTTCAAATCCTCGGTCTCGGCGAAGACAAGAAATCAGTCGTAACCGGCGTTGAAATGTTCCGCAAACTGCTTGACCAAGGTGAAGCCGGCGATAACGTAGGTCTGCTCCTCCGTGGTATTGACAAGAACGAAGTTCGCCGTGGTATGGTTATCACACACCCGGGCGTAACAAAAACTTACGACGAGTTCAAAGCTTCTGTTTATATCCTGAAGAAAGAAGAAGGTGGCCGTCACACCCCGTTCCACAACAAATATCGTCCACAGTTCTATATCCGCACAATGGACGTTACAGGTGAGATCACTCTCCCAGAAGGAACCGAAATGGTTATGCCTGGCGACAACCTCGAAATCACAGTTAAACTCATCTGCCGCGTAGCTTGCTCACAAGGTCTTCGCTTCGCTATCCGTGAAGGCGGCCGCACAGTAGGTTCAGGTCAGATCACGCAACTTATCGACTAATCGAACAGGACAATCTCCTAAACGGTTAAACAATCAATAAAAAGCGTGTTCCGCGGCAAAAAAAACGCAGAACCGCTTTTTATACGGAAGTAGCTCAGTTGGTAGAGCACTGGTCTCCAAAACCAGGTGTCGGGAGTTCGAGCCTCTCCTTCCGTGCAAAAACCACTTGAAAAATGAAAATAGTTCAAAGCATCAAAGAATCGTACAACGAACTGGTTCACAAAGTAACATGGCCAACGTTCAACGAGCTAATCAATAGCTCGGTAGCGGTGCTGATTGCTTCCCTCATCATCGCTCTGATTGTATGGCTCATGGACCTCTCTTTCGAGGCTCTCATGAAATTTATCTACGGACTTTTCTAAAACACCACTTTCACCAAACCAGTAAACCATGTCAGAAACTAAATTCCAATGGTACGTCCTCCGTGCTATCGGCGGCAAGGAAAACAGAGTCAAAGAATACATTGACGCTCTTATCAACAACCCTGCTGACAAATTGGGACAATATGTTTCACAAGTGCTGATTCCCACGGAGAAGGCGGTTGTAATGAGAAGCGGCAAACGCGTTACAAAAGACCGTAACACGCTGCCGGGCTATGTACTCGTAGAATGCAACCTCGTTGACGATTGCTATCCAAGACTCAGGAACGTGCCAAACGTTCTCGGCTTCTTGGGCGAACGAGCAAACGCCAAACCCACACCGATACGTCCATCGGACATAAACAGGTTCCTCGGCACCATCGACGAAGGACAAGACACAGTTGACACCAACTTCGTGCCTTATGAAGTCGCTGATGTCGTCAAAGTCATCGAAGGACCTTTCAAAGGATTCGACGGGACTGTGGACGAAGTTATGCCCGACAAAAAACGCATCAAGGTTATGGTGGTCATCTTCGGACGGAAAACACCGCTCGAACTTGACTATGCACAAGTGGAAAAACAGAACGCATGATTCCTGTGTTACGGCTCGTAATCGCGTTCGACAATTAACAACAAATTAGTAAAAAAAACAAAAAAATGGCTAAAGAGATTGCTGGACTTATTAAGTTGCAGATTCAGGGAGGAAAAGCAAACCCCTCTCCCCCAGTAGGACCCGCTCTGGGCTCAAAGGGCATCAACATTATGGAGTTTTGCAAACAATTTAATGCCAGAACCCAAGACAAAGCAGGCAAAGTGCTGCCAGTAGTTATAACCTACTACACTGACAAATCATTTGACTTTGTTGTTAAAACACCTCCTGTGGCTATTCAGCTGCTAGAAGCTGCCAAAATACAGTCAGGCTCAGCAGAACCTAACCGTAAGAAAGTCGCTTCTATAACTAAAGCACAAGTGGAAGAAATAGCAAAAGAAAAAATGGTTGACCTCAACTGCTTCGAATTAGAAGCTGCAATGAGGCTCGTGGCAGGCACCGCACGCAGTATGGGAATTACCGTTAACGATTAAAAAAACTTCAATTATGAGTAAACTAACAAAGAACCAACAGTTGGCTGCCTCTAAAATTGAAGCAGGTAAAGCCTATACAATTGACGAAGCATCAGCGCTGGTTAAAGAAATAACAACAACCAAGTTCGACGCTTCAGTTGACATTGACGTTCGCCTTGGCGTTGACCCGCGTAAAGCAAACCAAATGGTTCGCGGCGTGGTATCACTGCCCAACGGCACCGGCAAAGTCATCCGTGTTCTCGCATTATGCACTCCTGACCAAGAAGCAGCCGCAAAAGAAGCTGGCGCTGATTATGTTGGACTTGACGAATACATCGAAAAAATCAAAGGTGGTTGGACCGATGTGGACGTTATCATAACAATGCCGGCTATAATGGGTAAAATCGGTGCGCTGGGACGCATACTCGGACCGCGCGGACTGATGCCTAACCCCAAAAGCGGAACTGTTACCATGGACGTGGCTAAAGCTGTAAAAGAAGTGAAACAAGGTAAAATCGACTTTAAAGTCGACAAAACCGGCATCGTACACACTTCAATCGGCAAAGTGTCATTCAGCAGCGAAAAAATCGCCGAAAACGCTAAAGCGTTCATGCAGACTATCATCAAACTTAAACCTCAGACTGCCAAAGGCACTTATGTCAAGAGCATATACCTCTCAAGCACAATGAGCAGGGGTGTCAAAGTCGATCCGAAATCAGTTGAATAAACAAAATTTACAATTATGAAGAAGGAAGATAAAAGCACCATCATTGAGCAAATAAAGGAACTGCTGCAACAATATCCTCACTTCTATTTGATGGACATAGGCGGACTTGATGCTGAAACAACATCAGCACTGCGCCGCAAATGCTTTGAGAATAAAGTGAAATTGGTAGTAGTTAAAAACAAACTCTTGCACAAGGCTTTTGAAGCATCAGAAACAGACTTCTCACCATTATACGAAACGCTGAAGAGCAACACGGCTCTCATGCTTACAGAGACTGGAAATGCGCCTGCAAAACTCGTCAAAGAGTTCCTTAAGGGCAACAAGAACCCTGAAGCTAAGCCACTGCTCAAAGCAGCGTATGTGGAAGAGACAATGTTTGTTGGAGCACAGCAGCTCGACACTCTGGCGAGCCTCAAATCCAAAAACGAACTCATCGCCGACATCGTTGCACTCTTGCAATCACCGGCCAAGAACGTCGTTTCTGCTCTTCAGTCTGGAGGCACAAAACTACACGGAGTTCTACAAACGCTCAGTGAAAGACCCGAATAATAAAAGGGAAAACATAGAAAAAATAACAAAAGAAAATAACAAATTAAATTTTTATAATTATGGCAGATTTGAAAGCATTTGCTGAACAACTGGTAAATCTCACCGTTAAAGAAGTTAACGAGTTGGCAACCATTCTTAAAGAAGAATATGGTATCGAACCCGCAGCCGCTGCAGTAGCAGTAGCAGGTCCGGCAGCAGGCGGAGCAGCTGCAGCAGCCGAAGAGAAAACTAACTTCGACGTTGTGCTCAAAAACGCTGGCGCACAAAAACTCGCAGTCGTAAAACTCGTCAAAGAGCTCACAGGCCTCGGACTTAAAGAAGCTAAAGAACTCGTTGACGGAGCACCGTCAGTAATTAAAGAAGGTCTCCCGAAAGCAGAAGCCGAAGCACTCAAGAAATCACTTGAAGAAGGCGGAGCTGAGGTTGAACTCAAATAATCCCAGACAACACGAAAACAGGTGTAGAATCCTCTATGGGGATTCTATGCCTTTTTGTCTATTACAATGAACAAAAGCTGACACCGCACCTTAACGGAGCAGCTAATGGCTTGAAAAAAAGCCCTTTTTTAAGGTATTAAAATAATATCATAAATATTTTACAAATGATTCTAAATACCGATCGAGTTAATTTCTCGTCCATCAAAAGTCAGATGCCATATCCCGACTTCTTGGAAATCCAACTCAAATCATTCCACGACTTTTTTCAACTGGATACGGCACCCGAACAGAGGAAAAACGAAGGTCTGCACAAAGTGTTCTCCGAGAATTTTCCTATTGATGACGCAAGGCATAACTTCGTCCTCGAATTTCTCGACTATTTTATTGAGCCTCCGCGCTACACCATTGAGGAATGCATAGAGCGCGGATACACATATTGCGTCCTGCTTAAAGCAAAACTCAAGCTTTCTTGCACAGACGCCGACCACGAGGACTTTGCAACTGTTATACAGGACGTGTACCTTGGCACCATCCCATACATGACACCAAAAGGGACATTCGTCATTAATGGTGCGGAACGTGTGGTAGTATCACAGCTCCACCGCTCGCCGGGCGTGTTCTTCGGATCAAGCCTGCACGCTAACGGCACCAAACTTTATTCCGCACGAATCATCCCGTTCAGAGGATCATGGATTGAGTTCGCCACGGACATCAACAACGTCATGTACGCATACATCGACCGGAAAAAGAAACTGCCTGTTACAACTCTGCTCAGGGCTATAGGATTTGAAACCGACCGAGACATACTCTCTTGCTTCGAACTTGCTGAAGAAGTAAAAGTTACTAAAACAGGCATCAAAAAATATGAAGGAAGAAGACTCGCCGGACGTGTGATGAGAGTATGGGTTGAAGACCAAGTGGATGAAGATACCGGAGAAGTTTCAAGCCTTGAAAGAACAGAACTCATCATTGAGCGCGAAACAGTCCTGACAAAGGAAGACCTCAACAGAATTCTTGAAACTCCAGGAGTGGACACGATTATGCTGCACACCGAAGACAGCAACGCTACCGACTACTCCATCATATACAACACGCTGAAGAAAGACCCGACGATTTCAGAAAAAGAAGCCGTTCAGTATATCTACCGTCAGCTGCGAAACGCAGAACCGGCTGATGACGCATCGGCTCGTGAAGTAATCACCAATCTCTTCTTCTCGGAAAAACGCTACGACTTGGGCGATGTGGGACGCTACCGCATCAACAGGAAACTTAATCTTGACACTGACCCAAATGTACGAGTGCTCACCAAGGATGACATCATCCAAATCATTAAATATCTGATACAGCTCATCAACTCAAAAGCCGAAGTTGACGACATCGACCACCTCTCTAACCGCCGTGTACGCACCGTAGGCGAACAACTTTACAACCAGTTCGGCATAGGACTGGCGCGAATGGCCCGCACCGTTAGAGAAAGAATGAACGTGCGCGACAACGAGGTCTTCACACCTGCAGACCTAATCAACGCAAAGAGCATTTCATCTGTCATCAACTCATATTTTGGCACCAACGCGCTGTCACAGTTCATGGACCAGCAGAACCCGCTGGCTGAAATAACCCACAAACGCCGTATGTCAGCACTCGGCCCCGGAGGTTTGAGCCGCGACAGAGCAGGATTTGAGGTGCGCGACGTCCACTATACACACTACGGACGCCTCTGCCCTATCGAAACTCCTGAAGGACCTAACATCGGACTTATTTCTTCACTTTGCATCTATGCGAAAATCAACAATCTCGGATTCATCGAGACTCCATACCGCAAAGTCGAAAATGCAACTGTTGACCTCAGCGACAACGGAATAGTTTACTATACAGCAGAAGACGAAGAAAAGAAAATCGTAGCGCAAGGCAACGCTCCGCTTGACGATGAAGGACACTTCATACGCCCCAAAGTTAAAGCACGCCTCGAGGCTGACTTCCCAGTTGTTGAACCGCAAGAAGTTAACCTGATGGACGTTTCTCCGTCGCAAATCGCGTCAATCGCCGCAGCACTCATCCCGTTCCTTGAGCACGACGACGCCAACCGCGCACTCATGGGCTCGAACATGATGAGACAAGCCGTGCCGTTGATGAGGACTGAAGCACCTATTGTCGGAACTGGCATTGAAAGGCAACTCGCACAAGACTCAAGAACTCAAATTACAGCAGAAGGCAACGGTGAAGTCATTTACGTTGATGCAGACACAATACGCATTAAATATGACCGAACCGAAGAAGAAGAGTTCGTAAGCTTTGAATCGGCTGAAAAAGAATACGTGTTGCCTAAATTCAAACGTACTAACCAAAACACCACTATTGACCTTCACCCGATCGTCAGAAAAGGTGACCACGTGGTTGCTGGACAAATCCTCACAGAAGGATACTCAACAGCCGGAGGCGAACTCGCTATCGGTAAAAACCTGAAAGTGGCTTACATCCCTTGGAAAGGCTACAACTATGAGGATGCTATCGTGCTCAACGAGAGAATGGTGCGTGAAGACATATTCACTTCGGTTCACGTTATTGAGCAACTCCTCGAAGTACGCGAAACAAAACGCGGACAAGAAGAATTCACTTCAGACATTCCTAACGTCAGCGAAGACGCCACAAAGAACCTTGATGAACAAGGTATTGTACGCATCGGAGCGCACATCGAGCCAGGCGACATCATGATAGGTAAAATCACTCCTAAAGGCGAATCAGATCCGTCACCTGAAGAGAAATTGCTTAGGGCTATCTTCGGCGACAAGGCCGGAGACGTCAAAGACGCATCACTCAAGGCAACACCTTCGCTTTCTGGCGTGGTAATCGACAAGAAACTCTACAAAAAAGCAGTCAAAGACCGCAGAGAGAAACTTGCTGACAAGGAAAAACTTGAAAAACTTGACCATAGCTTTGAAGAGCAAGTCAACGAACTCAAAAAAATCCTTATCGAAAAAATTATCACCATCGCTGATACCAAACCGTCAGCTGGCGTTAAAGATTTCATGGGCACTGACGTGATTGCCAAGGGCTTAAAATTCAATGAAGAACGTCTGCGCCAAGTTGACTACATGTCAGTTCAACTTACCAAATGGACTAACGATGAGCACAAGAACGAACTAATTCGCACTGTGATTCTCAACTACATAAAACTGGTGAAGAACCTTGACGCAAAAATCAAGCGTGAGAAATTTAACATCACAATTGGTGACGAGCTGCCAAACGGCATCCTGCAAATGGCGAAAGTCTATATCGCAAAGAAACGCAAAATACGCGTGGGCGACAAAATGGCAGGACGCCATGGTAACAAAGGTATCGTTTCAAAGATTGTGCGCCAAGAGGATATGCCATTCTTGGCTGACGGCACACCAGTTGACATCTGCCTTAACCCGCTGGGCGTTCCTTCGCGAATGAACCTCGGACAGATTTTCGAAGCTGTTCTTGGATGGGCAGGAAAAGAACTGGGCGTTAAGTTCGCAACACCTATCTTTGACGGATGCACACTTGAGGACCTTAACAAGTGGACTGACAAAGCTGGAGTTCCGCAATATGGTAAGACATACCTCTACGATGGCGGAACCGGAGAACAATTTGACCAACCGGCGACAGTGGGAGTCACTTACTTCCTCAAACTGGGGCACATGGTGGACGACAAAATGCACGCACGCTCTATCGGTCCATACTCACTCATCACACAACAACCTCTTGGCGGTAAAGCACAATTCGGCGGACAGAGGTTCGGTGAGATGGAGGTTTGGGCACTCGAGGCATTTGGCGCAGCTCACGTTCTCCAAGAAATACTGACCGTGAAGTCCGACGATGTAATGGGCAGGGCAAAAACATACGAAGCTATCGTAAAGGGCGACAACATGCCAGAACCCGGAATCCCAGAATCGCTCAACGTTCTGCTCCACGAACTGCGCGGACTATGCTTAAGCGTCAACCTTGAATAAAATAACCTCATCACTCATATCAAAAATTCTAAACAATGGCTTTTAACAACGATAAAAACAAAAAAGGCAATAATAGCAATTTCACGAAAATTACTATAGGCCTGGCATCGCCAGAAGAAATTCTTCGTATGTCATACGGTGAGGTTCTCAAACCCGAAACCATTAATTACCGCACATACAAACCAGAGCGCGACGGTCTGTTCTGCGAACGCATCTTTGGTCCAACAAGGGATTACGAATGCGGATGCGGAAAGTACAAACGCATCAGGTATAAAGGCGTAACATGCGACCGATGCGGCGTTGAAGTTACAGAGAAAAAAGTGCGCAGAGAAAGAATGGGACACATTCAACTTGTCGTACCTGTAGCACACATCTGGTATTTCCGCTCACTTCCAAACAAAATGGGATACCTGCTCGGAATGCCATCTAAAAAACTTGACGCTATCATCTACTACGAAAAATTCGTCATCATCCAGCCGGGCGTGCTGCAAGGTGAACCCATCAACAAAAACCAAAAAGACGAGGGAGCTGACGGCTATATTGAAGCCGGCGAACTGCTCACTGAGGACGAATACTTCGACATTCTCGAAAGGCTGCCCGAAGACAACCAAAAACTTGACGACAAAGACCCCAACAAGTTCATCGCCAAGATGGGTGCAGAGGCTATCTACGACATGCTCGTACGCATTGACCTTGACACACTCTCGTACGAACTGCGGGAAAAAGCAAACAGCGACTCGTCACAACAACGCAAGAACGACGCGCTAAAACGCCTTCAGGTTGTGGAAAGTTTCCGTGCTTCAAAGCAGCGCAACAGACCAGAATGGATGGTCGTCAAAACTGTGCCCGTTACCCCACCCGACCTTAGGCCACTCGTGCCGCTTGACGGCGGACGATTCGCCACTTCGGACCTCAACGACCTCTACCGCAGAGTCATCATACGTAACAACAGGTTGAAACGACTGTTAGAAATCAAGGCTCCGGACGTGATCTTGCGTAACGAAAAACGTATGCTGCAAGAAGCAGTGGACAGCCTGTTCGACAACTCAAGGAAGACATCGGCTGTGCGCTCCGAAGCTAACAGACCTCTCAAATCACTGTCGGATAGCCTCAAAGGCAAACAAGGCCGGTTCCGTCAAAACTTGCTCGGTAAACGTGTCGACTATTCCGCACGTTCGGTTATCGTGGTTGGTCCTGAACTCAAAATGCACGAGTGCGGCATTCCTAAAGATATGGCAAGGGAACTCTACAAGCCCTTCATCATACGTAAACTTATAGAACGCGGTGTTGTAAAAACAGTCAAGAGCGCCAAAAAGGTCATAGACAGAAAAGACCCTGTAGTTTGGGATATTCTTGAGTACGTCATGAAAGGACATCCAGTGCTCCTCAACCGTGCTCCTACACTGCACCGTCTTGGCATTCAAGCATTCCAGCCCAAAATGATTGAAGGTAAAGCCATACAACTTCACCCACTCGCATGTACAGCATTCAACGCTGACTTCGACGGTGACCAAATGGCAGTACACCTCCCGCTGGGCTCGGCAGCAATTCTTGAAGCGCAAATGCTCATGCTCGCATCACACAACATCCTTAACCCTGCCAACGGTTCACCTATCACAGTGCCATCGCAGGATATGGTGCTTGGATTGTACTACATCACAAAACAGCGCAAAGGATGCAAAGGCGAAGGACACATATTCTATTCTCCCGATGAAGCCGAAATCGCATACAACGAGAAACGTATTGATCTGCACGCAATTATCAAAGTGCGCATCAACGACATAGATGAAAAAGGCAATAAAATCCAACACATCATCGAAACAACTGTCGGACGTATCCTCGTTAACAGATTCGTGCCTGAAGAAGTGGGATATGTCAACACTGTGCTCGGCAAATCGCAGCTGAAAGACATCATCACAAAAGTCATCAAAATATGCGGTGTGGCACGCACTGCCACATTCCTCGACGACATCAAAAACCTCGGATACCACATGGCATTTAAGGGCGGACTTTCGTTCAACCTAAATGACGTCATCATACCCGAAGAAAAACAGAAACTCGTTGATGAAGGAAATGCCGCTGTTGAAGACATCATGAACGAATATAACAACGCTAACATCACCAATAGCGAACGTTATAACAAAATCGTTGACATTTGGCAGCATATCAACAACGAGCTCTCTGATGTCCTGTATGAGCACATGAAAAATGCCGACCAAGGCTTCAATTCAGTATTCATGATGCTTGACTCAGGCGCCCGTGGTAGTAAGGCTCAGATTAGCCAGCTTGCCGGCATGCGCGGACTGATGGCTAAACCTCAAAAAGCAGGAGCTGAAGGCGGACAAATCATCGAAAACCCGATTTTGTCCAACTTTAAGGAAGGATTGTCAGTACTTGAGTACTTCATCTCCACACACGGTGCACGTAAAGGTCTGGCAGACACGGCATTGAAAACAGCTGACGCTGGTTACCTCACACGTAGGCTCGTTGACGTTTCGCACGACGTAATCGTAACAGAAGAGGACTGCGGAACACTGCGTGGACTTGTTGCTACCGAAATCAAGAAAAACGACCAAGTAAAAGCAACACTTTACGAACGCATACTCGGACGCGTATCTGTTCACGACGTAATCAACCCTCACACCGGTGAAATCATCGTTAAGGCTGGCGAGGAAATACGTGAAGAAAAAGCTGAAGAGATACAAAATGCAGGCATCGAAAGCGTCGAAATTCGTTCAGTGCTCACTTGCGAAGCGCGAAAAGGCGTGTGCGCAAAATGCTACGGACGAAACCTCGCTACCCGCAAGATGGTCAACAAGGGTGAAGCCGTGGGAGTCATCGCCGCACAGTCTATCGGCGAACCTGGCACGCAGCTTACTCTTCGTACCTTCCACGCTGGTGGTGTGGCAGGTAACGTCGCCGTTGACAACAGCATCGACCTTAACCAAGACGGTATCGTCAAATTTGAAGAACTGAGAACCATCATGGTTACTGACGAACTCGGAGACAAATATCCGCTCGTTGTTAGCCGTCAAACCGAAATGAGGCTAATAGATGCCAACACAGGACTCACACTCACTTCGCAACTCGTACCATACGGTTCAAGACTATATGTAAATGACGGACAAAAATGCGCCAAAGGCACAAAAGTCTGCGAATGGGATCCGTTTAACGCTGTGATCATCGTAGAAAACGACGGTGTTGTAAAATTCGAGGACGTAATAGAAAACGTTACCTACAAAACAGAAATTGACGAAGGAACAGGACTGCAAGAAAAAGTAATCATCGAGTCAAAGTCACACAACCATGCGCCCGCAGCCCACATCGTGGACAAAAAGACAGGTGAGGAAATACGAATGATTAACCTCCCGGTGGGAGCTTATCTGGCAGTTAATGACGGAGATAAAGTAAAGACCGGTCAAATCCTTGTCAAAATACCACGTGTAGCAGCGAAGGTCGGCGACATCACAGGCGGTCTGCCTCGTGTTACCGAACTATTTGAGGCACGCAACCCGTCCAACCCCGCAATCGTGAGTGAAATTGACGGTGAAGTGGTATTCGGAAAAATCAAACGTGGCAACCGAGAACTGACAATAGTAAGCAAAACCGGAGATGAGAAGAAATATCTCATTCCACTTGCAAAACAAATTCTTGTTCAGGAAGGTGACTTCGTAAGAGCCGGAACACCATTGTCTGATGGTGCCGTTACACCGTCCGATATTCTTGCCATCAAAGGCCCGACGGCTGTGCAAGATTATATCGTCAACGAAGTGCAAGACGTTTACAGACTGCAAAACGTTAAAATCAACGACAAACACTTTGAAATCATCGTTCGTCAGATGATGCGCAAAGTGGAGATCATCGAACCGGGCGACACACGCTTCCTCGAAAAACAACTCGTTGACAAAAACGAATTCATGGACGAAAACGACCGCATTTGGGGTAAAAAATACATCACCAACCCTGGCGACAGCCAAATCTTCCATGCCGGTCAGATTGTAACAGCACGCAAACTTCGCGACGAGAACTCAAGCCTCAAACGCAGAGATTTGCACCCCGCAATTGCAAGAGACACCATACCCGCAACATCAGCACAGGTTCTGCAAGGCATTACAAGAGCAGCTCTTCAAACAAGTTCGTTCATGTCTGCAGCATCATTCCAAGAGACAACCAAGGTTCTCAACGACGCCGCTATCAACGGACGTGTGGACACTCTTGAAGGTATGAAGGAAAATGTAATCTGCGGTCACCTCATCCCTGCCGGAACAGGCTTAAGAGAGTTCAAGAAACTCATCGTTTACGGTCAAGACGAGTATCAGCGCAAACTTGCAGCTGAACAGTTTGAGTCCTTTGACGACGAGCAAGAAGACACTATCGAATAAATTCCATAAATCTTATCACAATAAATGCGGCTCAGATGGGTCGCATTTATTGTATATAAGCAGAAAAATAACTAACTTTGCGAAAAAATCTATCAATGCCAAAAC
Source organism: Paludibacteraceae bacterium (assembly GCA_017454915.1). GTDB lineage: Bacteria > Bacteroidota > Bacteroidia > Bacteroidales > Paludibacteraceae > UBA3747. The sequence continues at coordinate 143,591 of JAFTCC010000056.1, read as the reverse complement.
GCACACTCTCAATCACCATATTCTTCTGCATGGTACTGAATGCCATTGCACAAGACGCCATCAGCGGAGCATCTAAAGTTGCCGATAATACAATAGCCGCCGACACATTCTCCATAGCTATGACTGGCGACATCATGATGGGCACCACATTTCCTGAAATAAGCCTGCCGCCTAACGACGGGAAAGAACTTTTTGCCCATACTGCCGCCATAACCTGCGAGGCAGACTTAGCAGTTTCAAACCTTGAAGGAACACTATGCGACGGTGGCACTACAAAAAAGAAACCGTCTGCCAACTGCTACGCATTTAGAACACCAACGCGCTTCGGTTCACGGCTTTCCGAAGCCGGATATGACTTTCTTAGCATGGCTAATAATCACGCAAACGACTTTGGGACAACAGGTATTGAGCAGACAGAGAAAACGCTTGACAGCCTCGGTATTAAATACAGCGGCATTAAAGGACGAGCAAGGCTTGCTGTAGTAGAGCGCAAAGGAGTGAGATTTGGCATCTGCGCATTTGGGCACAATAGCTACACTTTGTCACACAACTGTTTAGACAGCGTTAAAATAATACTTGACGAGTTAAAAGAAATTTCAGATATAATCATTGTCTCCTTCCACGGAGGCGCGGAAGGCAGCAAGCATACCCACTTGCCTGAAGGCCACGAGTTCTATCTTGGTGAAGACAGGGGGGATTTACGCACATTTGCGCATTTTTGCATTGACAACGGGGCAGATGTGGTTTATGGACACGGACCGCACGTGGTTAGAGCAATGGAAGTTTACAATGGCAGGTTTATCGCATATAGTTTAGGCAATTTCTGTACTCCGTACGGAATGAACCTCGCCGGAGTAAACGGATACGCGCCTGTTGTTACCATTCGGATTAACGATACTGGCAAGTTTCTTGATGGGGACATCCACTCTTTCATACAAATAAGAGGCAAAGGGCCACAACCCGATGAGAACAAGATGGTCGTAAAGGAAATAAGGCAATTGATTGCGACAGACATCAAAGACAGCAAAATCAACATTGACGACAACGGCAAGATAAAGCTCAAATAAGAAATTATAGAATATAGATTATTCAGATAACCCAAAACCCGCTTTCGCGTAAATTGTAAATAGTCAAATTGTAAAGGTATTCGGCTTTCCTACTTTAATCTATGTCAAACGTTCTACTGATATTTACTGGCGGCACAATCTCGATGGCAGAAGACCCCGTTACACACGCGCTCACACCACTGACCTATGAACGCATGTTGAGGCTCGTGCCAGAGATTAAGCGATTGGGGGTTAGCATTGACACATATCCTTTCAGTCCGTTCATAGATTCATCAGACGTGGAGCCCTCATTTTGGACAAGGCTTGCTACACTGATTTACGAAAAATACGACCACTATGACGGATTTGTTGTGCTGCATGGAACCGATACAATGGCATACTCGGCTTCAGCACTGAGTTTTATGCTGCGTGGGTTAAGAAAACCTGTTGTCTTCACGGGCAGTCAAATACCCATCACAATGCTCCGCTCAGACGCACGTGAGAACTTGCTCACCGCAATAGAAATAGCAGCCGCAAAAGACAGCAATGGGAATGCCATGATACCCGAGGTGACAATTTTCTTTGAAGACAGCCTGCTGCGCGCCAACAGAACCACAAAGAAAAATTCGGAAGAATTTGCCGCATTCAGGTCATACAACTACCCTGCCCTCGCCACCGCAGGCGTCCATATAGTTTATCACCCAGAACTATCACTAAAACCCAATTCAGAGTCAAAACTCAGTCTATACACAAAAACAGACAGCAATGTGGCGGTGCTTAGGCTATTCCCCGGCATTTCGGAGCGGATAGTAAATGCTATCCTCAACATAGAAGGACTACGCGCCGTAGTGATAGAAACATTCGGTAGCGGCAATGCTCCGCAGCATGCATGGCTCCACAAAACCTTAAAGCAGGCTAACGAAAAGGGCATTATTCTGCTAAACAAGACACAATGTCCCGTAGGGAGAGTTGAGATGGGACGCTACCAGACATCGCTCAACCTGCTTGACGCCGGCGTAATAGCCGGAAGCGACATAACCACAGAGGCAGCAGTGACTAAACTCATGTACCTGCTCGGAGAATATGGCGAAGACACGGAAACGGTAAAACATCTGCTTACGACATCGCTGTGTGGGGAGCAAACATAAAATCCGTCAAAATTTACACATGCGCATCAATTATTTTCCATAATTTTGTATTTGTAAAACCAGGAAAAATACAAACCATTAACCAAATAAATTTTTTATCATGAGAAAAATTACTTCTTTTCTGTTCTCAGTGCTGATGCTACTGGGAATGACAGCAAAGGCTGAAACAATTCTCTTCCAAACTGACTTTGGCAGTGAAGATTGGGTTGGACACGAAACCATTTGCGAAGGCTCGACAGCCGAAGAGACAATCAACGGAATCTATTTCCGTTGCAACAACTCTGGAAAACAGTACTCAATTGACAATGGAGTGTTAACCTTCTGCGACAACAACTCAGGTAACAACTATTTCATGGCCATTCCCGTACAGAATGTGAATGGTAAAGTCATTGTTAAACTCGGAACAGCAGTCAGCAGCCAACGTGTTAACTACCTATTCCGCGAAACAAACGAAATTAGCCCAACTGGCGTTTCTATGAAATCAACCGCAGCAAGTGACAACACCGACGCGTTAATCACCATCGAATATGAAATGACAGGTGGAGGCACAGATGCACTTGTAATGTTAGGCCGTCAAGGCTCGGGGCAAAAAAGCGTAATCAAAACTATCACTATTTTGACTCCTGGCGAAGATGACTATGCCAACGACGCTACAATCAAGTCTATCAGCGCAGGCGAATGGGAAGTTGAGGCTGTAAGCGGACAAGAATACACCCACTTTGTAGAACTCCCGTTTGGCACTACAAGCATCAGCGGTTACGAATTAAATATCGTGCCCAATTCAGATGGCGCTGTAGTAAGCGCGGTTTCATATCCTGAATCACTTCCTGGTATCGCTACATTCAGCATAACATCACCCAATGGTGAAGTAGTAGCCAACTACTCAGTTTACATCGGTGTTGAAGCAGCATCAGCCGACAACAACCTGCTCAAAGCCGTGTTCTCAAATGGATTTGATGCATTTATCGTTGCTGGTGAGACCAACACCGTAAAGGCTTACTACATGGCGGGGGAAGAGGCACCCACACTGGTAGAGTCTTCACTTGAGCACAATGGTGAAAGCATCGAAATTATCGACAACATAATAGCCGTAAAAGCCACTAATGGCAGTGTTCGTGAATATTTCGTAAGCGTTGAGGCAGTAGAGCCATTTACCGACGCATTCCGCTATTTCGACGGAACTGAAACATTCCTCAAAACAGGCGGCAAATTTGACGACGACGCTGACCGCGCCGCTGCTGGAACTCTTCGCGGATGGTGCATCAACAAATCACAAGAGGAATCAGAGAACAGACGCGTTTCAGAAGGTAGAAACCGCATCTACTTCTACGTAGGAGACGCTGCAAAAGCAACTTTTGAAATCGGTACTGTAAACCGCAAAATCAAAGCTTTCGACAACAATGTGAGCGTATTTGAAGGCACAACCACAGGCGGTGAGGGCGGTCAACTCGTTCTCGAACTTGACGCTGCAGCTGCCAACCATGTAATTGAAATCCGTTCGGACAACACTAATGGTGATTTCGGACTGCGCAGCATCGAACTGCTCAAAGTTTCCGGCTCGTCTGACGCCACACTTGCTGACCTTAAGGTTGCCGGTGTGACAATCGAAGGTTTCTCTGCTGACGTGCTCGAGTACGAATATCCGCAACTTCCGCTCGGAACCGAAACCTATCCAGAAGTTACCGCCGTTAAAAACGACGAAAAGGCAGCTGACCCCGTTATCACATATCCTGCTTCATTCCCTGGCACAGTCACCATTAAGGTCGTAGCTGAAAATGGAACATCACGTGAATATAAAATCAAATTCACAGTTGAAAAAGAGCCTGTCGCTCCCGATGTGCTCAACACCATCACCGAAACAACATTGTTCAACTTCTCCGACCTTACCGACGGCGACATCGTTGAGGATACATATTTCAGCGCAGAACAGACACTGTTGCTAAAAGCTGGTGCTAAAGCCGATAACAAACACTTCACCCTCGAAGCTAATAGCAAAACTATCGATGGCATTACGTTCACAAAACGACTCAAAACTAACGGCTCAAGCGCCGAGGACGCTCGCCTGATTAAATTCCAAGTTGCTGGCAAAGCAAAAATAACCGTCTATGCTATAAGCTCAAGCAGCAGCGAGACTCGTAATGCACACCTGCTGGCTGACGGCGTAGACGTTACCACATGGGCTGTAGGTGGCACTGCCGCTGCATATACATATGCCAAAACTGACGAAGCAGAAGTTCAATATGCAATTTCTGTAGAAAACGGTATCAACTTCTACGGTGTGAAGGTACTCATTGGCGAAGATCCCGCTGACCAAGTTATTTCCAAATCTTCATTCTTCAGCTTCTCAGATCTTCCTGACGGCACAATTGAAGAAGTTGTTTATGTCAACGAAGTTGCTCTTGTTGGTTCAAGCAGCAAAAAGTGGACAGTAGAACCCAATGAGAAATATCTCAACAGCGATGTTAAGTTCACCAAACGCATCAAATCAGGCGGCGCATCAAGCGAAGCCGGACGCTACATTCGTTTCAACGTTGCAGGCCCTTGCAAAATCGAACTCTTTGCAATGTCAGGTTCCAACGGCTCTCCACGTGACATTAAAGTTGCAACCGAGAAGTATGACGGTGACGTAGCCACACTCACAGTGCTCGGCAACGCCGACCTCGAAACTCTAACATACGAATACACCGGCGAAGGTCAAGCCAGATTCTTCATCAATCCGCAGGCATCCATCAACTTCTACGGACTTGCAGTAATCTTTAACGGCGAACAACCTTATCCGGCTTCTATTGAGCAAGCTCAAGCCGAAGGCATACGCTACATCGGAGGTGTTGTTTACAACGACAACAACCAACGCATGCAAATCATCTCTGCCGCAGGTCAAATCGTTGCTGACACTTACAACAACTTTGACATGAACCACCTGCAGAGCGGCGTTTACGTTGTTCGCTTCAACAACCGCGCCCTCAAACTCGTGAAATAAAATCACACACATAAAATAAAAAAGGATGCGCTCCCGCACAGGAGCGCATCTTTTTTGGGTTTTATATGACTTAAATTGCAAGTACTAATCCGACATGAGGTTCATGAAAAACTAATGTCAGATGTTCTTAATTCGCCACTGTTGAGGATAGAGATTGTTGATGCGGTTTCCTACATTATTGCCCCACCCGATTGCTTCGCCGCGATACCTAATCAATACAAAACCTTTTGCACCATCATCTGGCAATGCCTCACCACGCAGATATTTCAATGCCGACGTCAAATCAACATCAAGCACTCGATATTCAAACCTTAAATCACTATTTCCGCTGATTATTTCATCCCTGTACTTACTTAAGCCTAAAGCGTGACACGGAACCTGCTTCTTGCCTTTAGCAAGTGCCACCTCCGTTCCGCTCAATACTATCGGCAAGCAGCGAGCGGCATTGTCAACAATCCCTGCGAACCGCTTTTGTACAGCCACGACACGCTCTCCTATTGTACGATATGAATATACTCGTGGGACAACATCTTCTGCGGCATATAAATCACAGCACTTATTTGAAATTTGCTCCTTTCCTCCCATCTTGCTCAAAACAGCTATATAAAAACCTTCACCATTATGCTGGTGAGGGTAATAATGCTTCTGTTCTATAAATGTGCCCCCCAACTCATCACATATCCATTGTGCCATATCCTCATCCTCTACACTATTGTAGGTGCAAGTGCTGTATATCAAAGTTCCATGTTCTTTCAGTCTTTCCCATGCATGAGCGAGTATTTCGCGTTGACGTTCGGCACACTGCTCAACCAGCGTCTGCGACCACTGCCTAACAGATTCTGGCTCCTTACGGAACATGCCTTCACCCGAGCATGGCGCATCTACTACTATGGCATCAAATTGAACACCCAGTTTGTCAAACTGATGAGGATAAGCGCGAGTTACCATAAAGTTGTCATTACCCCATTTCGTAAGATTTTCAGCCAATATGTTTGTGCGGTTAGGAATAGGCTCATTAGCCACAAGAAAACCTTTTTCTTTCAAATACTGGCTGATTATAATGCTTTTTCCGCCAGGAGCCGCACAAAGGTCCAGCACCAAGGCATCAGACGGCACATACCGCGACAACATTGTACCCAGAGCCATCGAACTCGCCTCCTGAACATAATAGCAACCCGCATGAAGAAACGGGTCTAAAGTGAACTTAGGGCGCGAAGACAAATAAAAACCATTGACATTTTCGCCTACAGGCTCTGCATCGCCAAACATATCAGACACAGACTTACGGTCATTGACATGCACACTAACAGGCGATGGAACGTCTAATGACGCACAAAAGGCATCCCATTCGGCGCCAAGAACTCCACGCTTAACTAATTCCTCAAAACCTTCGGGTAATTGCATTATCTAACTTATTATTGCTTTATTCAAAAAAAACTCGCTCGCTGTGAGCCATAATCAATTATGTTCTGCAAAATTACGCAAAAAAAATCGTAACTTTGCATTTTAATAGTTATTCACCGCATAAAAGTTACATCACCACATAGCCAGCATAGATGAAAAGCCTTGTTATCTTTGACCTTGACGGTACATTGCTCAACACGATAGACGACCTTGCTTCCGCTGCCAACTTTACGCTTTCCAACTATGGCTATCCTTTATTCAGCGTTGAAGAATACAAATACAAGGTTGGCAATGGAATACGCAAACTTGTAGAACGCGCTTTGCCTGAGCAACACCGTACTACACAAGAAATTGATGACGCGATGGCAATTTTCATGCCCTACTACGAACTGCATAAGGCTGACAAAACACAGCCATACAGCGGCATTAGCGAATTACTCCAAAACATTCAAACGCAGGGAATAGGCATAGCAGTGGCAACCAACAAGGCGCAAACGGCAGTGGAAGGGCTTATGCTGCATTATTTTCCTGCAATTCACTTCACAGCAATAATGGGACAAACAGACAAGAGACCCATCAAACCCAACCCCGCTTCGGTGAATGAGATTATGAGTATAGCTGCCGTTTCGCCAGCCGAAACGCTCTATATAGGAGATTCGGACGTGGATATGCAAACTGCCATAAACGCCAACGTGGATGCATGCGCAGTAACATGGGGATTCAGAAAACGCCAAGAATTGGAGTTCTATAATCCGAAGCACATCGTTGACGACCCATCGCAAATTCTCGAAATAGTATCCCACAAATAAATAGATAATAGAAAACAGTAAAAGTGTCAAAATAAACAACTCGGCTTTAGACTAAAGACTGTTTAACTAATTATAATTGTAAATCTTAAAAAAATAGAACAATAATTCATGATTCTCGTATCCAACCTTGCCATGCAATTTGGCAAACGCATTCTTTTCCAAGATGTAAACCTTAAATTCACTCCCGGCAACTGCTACGGAGTTATAGGAGCCAACGGCGCAGGCAAATCCACATTCCTCAAGATGCTCTCTGGCGAACTTGACCCCACGCGCGGCACCATAACTTTCGGACATGGCGAACGTCTTTCAGTCCTTCAGCAAGACCACTTCGCCTTCGACCAATACACCGTGCTCGACACTGTCATGATGGGACATCAGCAACTTTGGGACATCAAGGCTGAAAAAGACGCCATTTACCTCAAAGAGGACTTCAGCGACGAAGACGGCATCAGGGCATCCGAATTGGAAGAAAAATTTGCAGAGATGGACGGTTGGAACGCCGAAGCAAATGCCGCCTCAATGCTCAGCAATCTCGGCATTCAGGAAGATTTGCACTATAAACTCATGTCAGAACTCAGCGGTAAACAAAAAGTGCGTGTGCTATTGGCAAGAGCATTATTCGGGAAGCCCGACAACCTGCTGCTCGACGAGCCGACCAACGACCTTGACCTCGACACCGTGATGTGGCTCGAAAACTATCTCGCCAACTACGATAACACAGTGCTTGTCGTTAGCCACGACCGCCACTTCCTCGATGCCGTGTCAACACATACTATTGACATTGACTATCAAAAGATTACCTTGTTTGCCGGCAACTACACTTTCTGGTACGAAAGTTCACAGCTTGCTCTCAAGCAAATGCAGATGCAGAACAAGAAAGCCGAAGAGAAGCGTAAAGAACTTGAAGAGTTCATTCGCCGCTTTTCAGCCAATGTGGCAAAGTCAAAGCAGGCCACTTCACGCCGCAAAATGCTTGATAAACTCAACGTTGAGGAAATACGCCCATCCACACGCCGCTATCCCGCCATTATCTTTACTCCTGAACGAGAGCCGGGGAACATGGTGCTCGAAGTCAGCGGACTGGGTAAGACTGACGCTGATGGGACGGTATTGTTCAACGATGTTAATTTCAATGTGGAGCGCGACGACAAAATTGCGTTTGTTAGCCGTGATCCGCGTGCCATGACCGCGCTATTCGAAATCCTTGCCGGTCATGACAAGGACCATCATGGCACTTACAACTGGGGCATCACCATCACTACTGCATACCTGCCACTTGATAACTCCACATTTTTCAACACCGACCTCAATCTCGTGGATTGGCTCGGCCAATGGAGCCCAGACACCACAGAAAGCTTCATCAGAGGCTATCTGGGCAAAATGCTCTTCTCGGGCGATGAAATCTACAAAAAGGCATCAGTGCTTTCTGGCGGCGAAAAAATGCGCTGCATGATTTCTCGCATGATGCTGCGAAACGCCAACGTCATGATGCTTGACTCACCTGCAAACCATCTTGACCTCGAATCTATTCAGGCATTTAACAACACACTAGCCGCTTTCAAGGGCAACGTGCTCATGGCCTCACACGACCGCGAGTTCATCCAAACCGTCTGCAACAGAATTATAGAACTCACTCCTAACGGCATAATCGACAAACGAATGGACTTTGACGACTATGTTACTTCAGAAGAAATTCGGGCACTGCAAGACAAAAAATACAATTAACACATGAAAAGGAGACACCGCATCGCACTCACCATTTTAAGTTCGGTGATTTTGGCATTATTGATGATTTGGGGCGCATTGCACACATACGCCAACAAAACCGTTTCTAAAAAAGTTGATGCACTAATTAAGGAAAGATTAGCGCAATTCGAAACTGTGCAACTCTCCTACGGAGAAATAACTGTGGGGTGGTTCAGCAAAGACATACACATAAAAGACATTTATTTCAAAACTGATACCGTACAGCTTGATGGTAAGAAAAATGGTGTTATAGCCCAAATTCCCGAAATCGTATTTTCTGGCATAGAACTTCTCAAAGCCGCAGAAAGCAAAAGCCTTGAACTTGACAAAATCAAATTTGAGCAGCCGGCAATCACCGTCTATTTCGGAGGAAATGACACGCTCAACGTGGTTCGCAAACTAAATGACATCAAAGCAGATACGCTACGTCAGAAAAAAATCGACATAAAAAAAGTTCTTGAAGCTGTCAGCACCAATAGTATAATTATTGAAGACGGTAATTTCAGAATAAAAAACATCACAAATAACTTTGAGGCGATATCGGGCAAAACGTCACTCGCCGTCTATGACTTCAGATACGACCTGCTCGACTCTGTGATGAGCTACAACGACTCGCTTTATAGCATTTCATCAAAAGACTTCAGCGTCACACTGCCAGATGGCATAAACAAAATCCAGCTCAATTCATTCAGCACAGAAAACAGCGGCAACATCTCGCTGCAGGGACTGAAAATGTGGTGTACTGCCGATAAAAACAAAATCGCTGAAAAAGAGAACGGAAAAACAGCGCTATGGACCGACATAAGACTACATGACATACGCACATCGCCTGTCAACATTATTCAACTCGCAAAAAGTAAAAATCTGAATCTAAAAAAACTAACAGTCAATGGAGACAAAGCGCACATATACGTCAACAGCAAGAACAATGGCGGAAAACCGTCAAAATTCACTCTCGACAGCCTACTCTCTAAACGGTTCAGCGTCAACATACAAAATACCGAACTCAAACTTGGTCAACTGCTTACAGAAATAAAATTAAAAAGCGGGAAAACAATGACCATTACGCTCAACGAAGTCAATGCCAACTTGAATAACCTGCATAACAAACGAGGACAAGTCGTAAACGCTAACATAAACTTTAAGGCACAAGGGCAAGGTATTGTGAATACAGATATGTCAGTCAAGCTTGACCACAATCTTGAATACATGCTCAATGCAACAGTTAGCGACCTTGACTCGCACCTGCTGCGCGGAATTCTCCAAACCACATTAGAAATCAAGCCAACTTACAGCATCGGAAGCATCGCCACCACGCTCAAAGGCGATATCAATCACCTGACAGGAGACTTGAGCGTAACAAATATACACCTCAACACCGACTCCATTCAACTCAATTCACAGCACAACGGCGCGCAAGTTGACATTGAAGAGCTCGCTGTCAAACAAATTGACGCTAAGTTTGCTACTCCGCAGAAACAAATCACTGTGGGAGAATTTGCAATAAAAAAACCAAAAATATCGGCTAACATAGGTGAAAAGAAGACATTGGCATTAAAGAAAAATAAAGCAAACGCAAAGTCGAGTCCTGTGGACATCTCAGTGGACGTGGTTAAAATTGAAGATGCGGAAGTTGGGCTGCGCAACCTTGCAAACCAGCTCGACCTCAAAATGGGTAAAATTAACGCCTCGCTGAACGAGTTCACATTCAACTCTGCCACCTCCACACTTCACTTCAACGAGTCAAAATACAACATTGCGCTCAATAACCTCTACGCTATGATGCCTGATGGTAACTTAAGGCTGTCACTTGACAAACTCACCACAGCCAATGCCGGAGAAATCGTTGTGAACAACCTGGACATGAGATGTCCGCTCGAAAAGCATCAACTCGCCGAAAAACTTGGCAAAATACCTGCCACATGGAGTGCCCTCACATTTTCCGAACTTCGCACTTCGCCTATAAACATTCCGCAGTTAATAAAAGCCAAAGCCATAAATATCGACCGTATAACGGGCAAGGGCGATGCTATTGCCATTTACCGCGACGTGAGGTTTGACGCTAAAGAAGACTACGAAATGCCGCAAGACGGATTGCGCAAGATGACAATGCCACTCAACATCAAACGAGTTGATATCACAGCAAACAAATTCATCGTTGAAGTGGCTATGCCGACAGGACGCGTCGGCGGAATGGAAATGACCGACATAAAGGCAAACGTGAAAAATATCACAAACCAGAGGGGACAAACCATGGAGGCAGACATGTCGCTCAAGATGGGTAAAGGCACGGGAAATGTCAAATTCACTATGACGCTTGACCAAGAATGCTCTTTCTCTGTCGCTGCGGAAGTTAATAATCTTTCGGCAAGCAATTTCGATAACTTCCTCCGTCCGCTATTCGGCGTAACCGCGACATGCAACATCTCACACCTTGACACAAAATACACAGGCAACAAGATGAATGCAGAAGGCGACTTCATAATGCTCTACAATGACATGAAAGTCAAAGCCTATAAGGGCGAGTCGCCATACGAAGCACTCGCTAAACATGTAGGGCTTGTCAATGCACTTGGCGGAGCGGTTTTGCAACAAAGCAACCCAAAAGGGAAGCAGCCTGCAGAGCGTTTACACGTGTCAAGCGAACGCAACCCCAGAAAAGAATTTGCCGTGTATATCGTGATGACAATGATGAACGGCATCATGCAAACGGTTCTGCCTGGCTTCGTCGTAAAAGTCGTAAACAAAAAAATAGCTGAAAAGAAGCAAGCGCAAGACAGCATGCAAGTCGTGGACAAACGCACCGAACGACTTCAGCAAAGAGAGGAACACAGGGAAGAACGACAAGCATTAAGGGAGAAACGCCATCAAACAAAAGGAACTGCCAGCGAAGCCGATGACGAAGAAATGTAGGGCAAAACACCATATGCCGTTTCCGCCACAATATTATTATCACTTAAAAATGAAACATCTATCCATTACACTCATTATGCTGTGCATCTGTGCGGCTCTTAGCGCACAGGCATACGAACTGCCGCAACAGGCAAAAGACTTTCTGGGCAAGCACTTCCCCGACAACGAAATCCTCACAATACAGCACAAACGCGACTATGATGTCGTGCTGAACAACTTCACCAAAATTGAGTTCACTCGCAAAGGGGAACTCATCGAAATCAACTCCAAGATGGCAGACAAAGGCATTCCCGACTCGTTGATTCCGGGAAAAGTCCGCAAACTCATCAACGACAAATGGCCTGAAGCAAAAAAGGTATCATTGGAGTACAACGTACGCGACAACTCGTACGAACTCCAGCTTGACAACAACGTCACAATACAATTTTTCCACGACGGCACCCTCATCGACATTTCATTCTAAAAAAACAACGCAAGTTTTATCAGGGTGCCTTGGTGGTCATAACCGATTTTTACAACACATAATTATGTGCACTAAGACCTAAAATTAGTGCAATTTTGGGATTAGCGCAGTTTCAATTGAAACTGCGCTAATTATTTTTCATAAGCACTCAAAAGCCCTCCGTTATGTCACGGAAAAATCGTATATTTGCAGAAAAGGTCAAAAGACACAAAAGCATCATCATGAAATTCATTCACACCGCTGATTGGCACATAGGACAGAACTTGAAACACTATTCACGGACTGAAGAGCACAAGCACTTCTTCAGACAGCTGACGGAGATAGTCAAAGAGGAAATGCCAGATGCGCTGCTTGTGAGCGGCGACGTGTTTCACACCTCCACGCCCGACAGCGAGGCTATCCGCCTTTACACTGAGGCGTTGGTTGGACTTCACAACTCAAAACCCGATATGCGCATCGTCATCATTGCCGGCAATCACGACAGCCCGAGCCGCCTCGACGCCAATGCAAGCATTTTCCGCTTGGCAAACGTAAGCGTTATAGGCGCCGTAACGCCAGACCTGCCAGAACGGCATATCGTGGAGCTACCAAATATCGGCTATGTCATTGCCATTCCACACCACTATCTGCGCGCGGTCGATGGTGTGCCACATATTTTCAGCACAACACAAAGCATTGTCGAAGAGCGCAACACCAACAATCTGCCAGTTGTCATGATGGCGCACATGTATATCAATGGCGCTGACATCACCGGACATGACACCGGTAACGTGGGCGGAATGCAAGCGGCTGACATTACCACACTTGGCACCGGCTTTGACTACCTTGCACTCGGTCACATACATCGCCCGCAGAACATCAGCACCAACACAAGATATTCGGGCAGTCCGCTCCACGTGAGTTTTGCCGAACGTTATCCACATAGCGTAACTATCGTCAACATTGACAAGCACGGCAGCGCACCGCAAATCACCGAAAGAAGAATAAACCAACTGATGCACCTCTATCATGTGCCGGACAACGGTGCCTTGCCATTTGACGAGGCAATAGAAGCCCTACGGAATTTCAATCCAGAAGAACAAGGTTATGTTATGCTGCACGTGAAAACACGCAACTACCTCCCCACCGACGCACAAGCCAGAGTGGAAGAACTGATGGGCGAAAAAACAAACTTAAAATTCGCAGACTTCGCCGTTGAGTTTGAAGCAGAGCAAGGCAAGCAAATGACCACTGTGCTGACGACATCACAACTGCAACAGATGACTCCAATTGAAGTGGCAAAAACATATTACCGCGAAACCACAGGCGAGGAAATGCCAGAGAGGATGATTAGCATGGTTGAGGAAATCGAAAAAATGGACGATGAAAGATAACAGATTAAAGAAGTAGACATGAAATTCTTACGTTTGGAAATACGCAACATCAATTCAATAGAGTCAGCCTACCTCAACTTTGAAGACGACCTACTGAAAAACGAGCCCATATTCCTTATTCACGGCGAAACCGGCAGTGGCAAGAGCACTATTCTTGACTCAATCTGCCTTGCTCTGTACAAGACCACGCCGCGCTTAGAGGGAGTGCAAAAAATCAAACTCAACGATGAAACATACCGTAAGAACGCTCGTGGCAGCGAGGCTAAACCTGCAGAATTAACCACACAGGATCCTCGTCAGTACATGCGGCGAGGCATAAAGCAAAGCGACCCGTCGTATGTCGAGCTTCTCTTTGAGGGCAATGACGGCAACCCTTACACAGCACGAATCGAATTCGGCATAGGCCGCCAGATGTCTTTGTCAGAAACACAATGGACATTGAGGATGCCAAACGGCGAAATCATGTCAAGAGACGCCGACATCAAACCCATAATTACAGCACAGGTCGGGCTCGACTTCCAACAATTCTGCCGAACCACCCTACTCGCCCAAGGGGAATTCACGAAATTCCTAAAAGCGGAAAACAAGGACAAGGCAGCCATACTCGAAAAAATAACTCAGACAGACATCTACACAACCATTGGCAAGCGAATAACAGAGAGAGCAAATGCCGAAAAACAAACTTTAGACGCACTACAAAAAGAAGTTGAAACGCGCTCTGAAGGGCTGATGACTGACGAACAAATCATTGAGAACGAGAAACTAACAGGCAAATTAATAGCGCAAAACCACACGCTTGATGGGCTTGCGCAAATATGGAGTGAACAAAGTAAATGGTTGCAAAGCCTTGCCACGCTGCAATCGCAGTTCGCATCAAAAAATGAAGAATACGAAAGACAAAAGCAACGGAGGAACAACCCTGAATTTCAAAAGTGCGAAACGCTTATTCAACAGTGGCACCAAGCAGAGAGTGAAAGGCATGCGTTCATCGAAACTGTTAACATCAAACGTCAAATAACCGCAAACGAAACCGCACTGACCGGAATGACCTCTAAAGCCGCACAACTGCTCTACTCCACCCAACTTATGCGACACGAAAAGGAGCTGACGCAAACAGAAATAACGAAAAAGGAGACTGAAGAGCGCAACCACAGGACAAAACTTGACGAACTAAACAACGCTATCATTAAAATCAATCTGGACAGTCTAACGCAAAGTCAGGCACGGCTCAACTCCCGCAAAGCAGACGCACAAACACTGCTACAACGCAGAAATGAACTTAACGGGAAAAAACATGATGCTGAACAAACGCAGCGCGCCCTAAAGACATGCAAGGAACTCGTGGAAAAACTAACAGCAACACTAAACGAGCAACAGGCTAACAGCGAAGTAACAGAAAAAGAACTCAAGAGGGCACAAGACGAGTGCGACAAAATTTCACTTGCAATAGGTGACTACGCAAAAGCACTGCGCTCAAGACTCACAGAAGGCGACGTGTGCCCTGTATGCGGGCAAATAGTCGGGAAACTGCAACACGACGAAGCTTTAGAAAATGCCATCAAACCATATCTGGTAACAGTTGAGAAACTGAAAACGAGGCTCGAACAAGAGAAAAAAAGCATAGAAATAACATCAAGAGACATAGCAAAGCACAACGCCACAATTAGCGTCAACACAAATAATCTTGAAACAATAAATAAGTTTATCGGCACATTGACCGAGCAACAGCAAGATTTGCTCACGAGGCTACATGCTGACGCCAACGAGGATGTAGAGGACATTATCAACGAGGCTGCAAAACAACTTGCTGAAATACAACCACAAATTGACAACTATCAGCAACTTGTCCGGCAATGGGAAGCCACCAACAAAATGCTCACAAGCATAGGTACTGAACTCTCAAACCTGCGCAACAGCATGACAAACCTGCTGCACCATATCAGCACAGCAGAAAGTGTTCTTAAACAATTGCCGAAAGATTGGCAATATATTGAACCTAAACAAAGTGCTATTGAAAAAAGTCAATTTGAGCTACAATGGCAGCAGCTTGGCACCGACTATGCCACTTACACCAGCACAGAAGCCAATTTGCGCACAAGGCTGGACTATCAAAACCACATCTTAAGTTCAAGCCGCTTCGACCATGAGCAAATCCGCATAATTGCATCGCTCACGCCAGAATATGTCAACCGCATTGAGACTGAACAAAAGAAAATAAATGATGACATAACGCGTTATGAAGGCGAATTGGCTAATATTAACAAGCAATTGGAACAGCATCGGCGCATAAGACCCATCATGGCAGAAGGCGACACAGCAGAACGCATTGAACAGAGGCTTAGGGAAATAGAACGCACAAAACAAGCAAACAACGTGTCTATCGGGCAGTTACGGCAAACATTAACTGCACATCGCAATACTGCAGGGATTGTGTCAGAAACAAAACACAGAACCGAAAAACAAAGGCTTGTGTACGAGGAGTGGAAAGAATTGTCCAATATCTTTGGAGGCAGCGCCGAAAATCCAAAGTTTAGGGCAATAGCACAATCGTTTGTAATGCGAGAACTGTTGAACCATGCCAACAAATATATGGAGGCTTTCATGCCACGCTATCAACTGGAATGCCGCGACAACAATCTCGTCGTTCAAGTCCGCGACCGCTACTGCGACGGGCAGCTGCGTAATTTTGCGACAGCATCGGGCGGCGAGAGTTTCGTCGTATCGCTGGCACTGGCGCTCGGGCTTATGAGCCTCGGCGGAAACGCCATTAACGTGGACACACTATTCATCGACGAAGGTTTCGGCAGCCTTGACGCGCAAACTCTTGAAACTGTCATAGAGTCGTTGAGCACACTACATGACATCTGCCATAGGCGTGTTGGAATAATCAGCCACGTTGAGTCGCTAAAAGAACGCATTCCTGCACGAATATCACTCGTCCGCAATAAGTCAACCAACACTATCACAGCACTGAAAATTGAATAACTCCTACTGCTCTGGCAGAAAGCCTTGCGTGCGCAAAACGTCTAAAAACACCTTAGAAAAATAGTCGCTATTACGCTTCGGATAGCGTACATCAGTAAACACTTGCGCTAGAGTGCTTTTACCATTTTCTGCTATAAACTTTGCGCTTTCGGGCAGGGATTCCTTATGCGTGTATATCGCATCAATGTCTGCGGCACTATAGTCGTGATAAGTTTCTGTATGCACAATAGCGTTTACCGGTAAGCGGTCCGGCTGTGCGGGCAGCGTAGCCGGATAGCCCATGGTGATAGTCGTAACCGGCATCACCAGCCGGGGAAGGTGGAGCACATCAGCTATAATATGCGGGTTATAAGTAGTCGTTCCCAAAAAGCATATTCCAAGTCCCTCGCGCTCGGCAATAGTGGCTATGTTCTGCGCCAGCAGCATAGCGTCAATGGCAGCCCCCACAAACGATTGAACATTATCAAACCCAGGCACAGCATCACGCTGCTCACACCACACACTAAATCGGTGAAAATCAGCGCAAATAGTTAAAACGACAGGAGCTTGTTCAACCATCGGCTGGTTGAAATGCGCTGGAGCAAGTGCATGTTTCACAGCTTTGTCGCGGGTTACTACCACGCTATAGGTCTGCATATTGCCAGTGTTGGAAGCGCGTTGCGCCTCATCTATTATAGATAGAAGCAATGCGTCTGACACAGCTTCACTTGTATATTGCCGCACGCTGCGGCGCTCTTTTATCGTCATTTTCAAAAATTCCGTTGAAGTTCAGCCCATTCGGCTTAATATCTGGTTAGAAAGTTCATAAAGCACAATACCTGCGGTTACGGACACATTGAGCGAATGCTTGGTCCCATACTGTGGTATTTCTATACATCCATCGCAGATGTCAACCACTTGCTGCTGCACGCCATACACCTCATGCCCAAGTACAACCGCGAAAGGAACGTCAACAGGGACCTTAAAGTCCGACAGCGGTATGCTTCCATGAGCCTGCTCAACGGCATAGACCTTAAAACCTTCTGATTTTAATTGCCCAATGCAATCCAGCGTGTCCTTGTGATACAGCCACCGCATACTGTCCTCGGCACCCAATGCCGTCTTGTGTATCTCGGCATCTGGCGGAGTGCCGCAAATACCACACAAATGCACACGCGAAAGACGGAACGCATCACTCGTACGAAACACTGCTCCTATATTATGGCGCGAGCGCACGTTGTCCAACACCACATCAAAAGGTAATTTAGACGCATTGCGGAATTCATCTACGCTCATGCGATGCATTTCTGCTATCGTCAGCTTGCCGTAACCCATCACCCTATCTCTTCTGCCTCAACGGCCACAATATCTTCCTCATAAACCACCTTGTCACCCAGTTCGCCGTGCTCCGCCTTAACCTGAAGATAAAACTCTGCGTTTGCCGTGATTTTATAAGGAGTTATCCATAACTGAAGGATGAATAATGTTAATACCGATAGTAAATCCCATCCGATGAACGACAAGTTAAGCAAGAACAAATCCCACTTATGTCCCTTCATCATGAACCAGCTGCGCCGCAGAGTATCCATCGCACCCAATTCAGGATGGTCGAACACCAAATAAGGAACCAGAAACATACCTAACGTGACATAGTAAAGCGCCACACACATCACAAGAAGCAGTGGCAGCAGCCATAACAGTCCCCTAAAGTCTGCATTTGCGATTGCCGAAAAGTCATTGAGTGCATCAGCAGAAATTAATGCCACAACATATATTGCGATAACCAGCACTATTATTACGATGCAGGGCATCAGCCATAATAGCTGGTAGCATAGATATTTCCACCACTTGCCATCACGAAGGTCAAACAGCAGGTCCAATAATTTGTCATGGGCATCAGAGCCGCGGTGCACACGATAAAGAGCAACATTATAAGAACCCTGGAAAATGACGGTTGCCAGACTTAAAAAACTCAAAAAAGGCAAAAATGATGTTATGCCCGAAATCGCACAAGTTACAACAACATAGACAAGTGTAATTACCACTGCCTCACTCCAATGTCCGCTAAGCGACTTACGCGCGCGAGAACGCATTTCTGAAAATGATGTAAGCATAATTCACAAATTTTATATAAAGTATTTAACAATGCAAATATAACATTTTTTTCCGATACGTCATAGCTATGCCAAATAAAAAAGGCACGGTAATGCGTGCCTTTTTTCCTGCCTTATTATGCGTCTTTCGTTTTCTGGATTTTGCCCGCGGCGTTAGTAAGTACGTATGCCGCAGCCATGATTAGCAGTACCCAGAGCGAGCCTCCAAGCGGTTGGTCAACGTCAGGGTGACCACCATTACCGTCATCTGGTCTTGGAACGCGCGCAAATGGCGCGCTTGCCAGACCGTCGCCGCCGTTTGAACCAATAACCGGCAAAGTGCGTTGACCCACTGCGCTAATCTCACTCACGTGAAATGTCCCGTGCGGAACAGATGCTAATGCCACGACTGGAGCCGATTGCATAGGAGCAACCGAATTCATCGACAGGGGCTTGAAACCCGAGCCGTACGAGACACTCTTGCGATTGCTGAACAAGCCTCGGCTGTAAACATCATCATTATGGCGGATATGAGTTTCTGTGGCTGCAAACGCACACATGATGACCAATAAAAGCGACAATGTGATAAAGATTCTTCTCAAAATTTTACCTTTTTATACCTAACAAGAACTAATATCTGAATATGCGCATAAAGAACTAATAAAAAACGCGCATACATTTTATGATGTTGCAGTGCAGTTAAAGCACCACCTTATAAGTTTTTGCTCCGACTTTGAGCACGTACATGCCTTGCTGTAGTGAAGCCGAACTCCATGAGCCGCGTGTGGAACCGCTATACAGCATTTTACCATCAGCGCCGAAGAGCATAATATCTTGGTTTGCAATGCCATCAGCGTGTATCACACCATCAACGACGTAAATTGTCACATCTGGCGAAGTTGCGTCAATAGCGGTAATCTCACCCTGATGATTCTTAAACTCGGCACGAACAACAAATCGGTCTTCAAAGGTGCCCTTACCAGTAGTAAACACATAATCATCAGAAAGCAAATCAACATTCTTATTTTCAACTTCGTCTTTAAGCCACACATGCTCTATGCCTTGCTCATTGCCATTGATTTCCGAGAACGATATGCGGTGCTCACCTGCCGCCACAGTTTTGAATCCAAGCCGTGTGCCAGAGGCCGCGTCATTAAAATTAATAGCGTCGAAAGCCAATTTGCTGCCTTGCTCAATCAAGTAAAGCGACACAAAATTGCCACCACCGAATTTCTCCATATCTTCGCCTGCCACGAGTTCTGAAGCCGAAAATTCGGAGCCGACAACCATTGTCGCATTATCGTTGTCAGAGTCAGGCGTGAACAGGTTAAGGCGCAGGAAGAACACTTCTTCTTCATTCAGATCACCAGCGCGACGAGGTGCTGACGGCCGTGCGCCGTTGCCGCCGAGCGTCAACGTGCTATTGCTGCTGCCGCGGACTTGAACAAAGAACACCTCAAAGGGCTCTATGTCGTTGATTTCCGATGCAAGATACTGCTGGAAACGCTGGTCAGTGCCTTTATATGGACGCACAAAGTAGAGTATGCGGTTAGTCGGCAGACTTGCCCCACGCCCCGACATCGTATGAAGATACGGGTTGCACACAAGATTCCAGCCTTCGTCAAGTTGTGTCAGCGATGTAGGGTGAGCTTTGAGAGATATTGTTTTAGCCGCATTCTCGGTCGACAAATTAGCCGTGAACGGGAATACATAACTGCGCTGCGCGTCTGCCTTACCGACGATGTCAATGCCTATGGCATGACCTTCTGCAGCCTTCAACTGCGTAGACGCAGACTGGATGCCCTGCCAGTTTTTTTCATCCATGCCTACCGATGCCCGGCGTGCGCCATCATAGTTTTGAACTATCCACCAGTCGGTGGTCGCACTACTCGTGTTGTAGTTCGACGCATTGCCGTTCAGATAGCGAGCACTACTTAAGGTCAACGCCGCAGGAGTACCAAAGAAATAGTAACGTTTGGGGTCAATGGTGAGAACAAGGTTTGCCTTACCGCTCAAGTTGAGCGTTCCGCCTTTCATATCAAGCTGACCACTGTGGTCATTAGTGCGGTAAATGTAAAGATTGCGGGCATTCAGCGACGCGCCGCTGTTAAGAGTCAGTTTAGCATTCGGCAAAATCACTATATCAGACTCTGCGTCAGAAACGACAGACGTTGAAGTTCCCGAAACTATGGCCGGCACCTTAACGCAACTTGGCGTGCCATCCACCGTTAATTCCAACACTTCACCGCGCGACAGCGGAGTAGCAAAATTGAGAACATCGGTCGTTGAATTAAGAACGCCTGACGTCAATTTTGCGCGAGGCAATGTAACCTCACCTGACGCCTTGCCTTCAATTGAGAAACCATCTGACGCCCATAAGACCTTGTCCGAAATATCGGTTGGGCACGACGGGTTTGAATGATATGTGAAACCTACATAGTCTGTATAATAAACAGTTACATAACCAATGTAGAGTGTATGGTCTGTACCCAAAACAGAATTTTTGGTCATCGTGATTGTCACCTGTCCATTTTTAGCAGGAGACACATTAATGGTGCGAATGGCATTGCCTTCACTCGCGGAACCGACGGACGTGCCGCCTATGCTTACCGCGTAGGTGCCATAAAATTCTGTCCAATAGCTCGAGAATATCTGCATTTCTATCTTCGAGATGTTGGTGAGCGATTCTGGCGACGTTATGGACGATCCAGACGCATCCCATCCGACGCCATACGTCGAGCTATAAGCTGACGACGCAGCGTAAGCCGTTGGAGTGGTGCCTGTCCACGTGCCGTTGTCAGTTACGAGTGTTGCGCTCGTGGTGCTGAAGCGGTAAGTCTTAGTGGTTGTGACCAGACCTCCGTCTTTCTTATAAACCGCATGGAGAGTTATGTTTTCACTTGGTTTATAGTTAATGCCAGGCGCCAATAAAGTCGGTGTGGTTGTGGTGGCTGTAGAAATGGAGGCAGTAGCCCATCCGGCAAACTGCCAGCGACCGCAAAGAGGGCTCACATCAAGATCTGGCAAAATAACACCGGCGCCAGCTACCGATTCTGTAAGCGAAGCAGGATTTGCAGCCTTGCCATGAGCATTAAAACTTACGGTGGACGGAGCTGCTGAAGATTTTGTCTTAATTGTGACAGATTTTACATACATATAACCAGTAGAACGGCTCGCATAAACTCGCACATAACCTGTTTTGTAATTAGCGGAAGTAAATGTCACCTTGGCCGTTCCATCGCTACTAAACGTTGTTGGGGAATTTAAGGCTGTTACGGTGCCTGTTGTGCTTTGAGTTGCAGAGGTCTCTATTTTTATTGTCGCACCAGAGCCTCCTGTTCCGTAAGCAACTGAAATTTCACTTATATTCTCATAACTTATCGGAGAACATATTATAACAGAAGAGGGGTTATTTTTGTTCAAGCGCACTCCATACCCAGAGGAAAAACTATACCCCTTTATGCTGTATTTCCAATCAGTAGGTGTAGTAGCAGTCCCATTCTTAGTGGCATTTGCATACCAATAGTTACTCGTAAACGTATACACATAGGTGTCGTCCGCTAACACACTGGCGCTGGCGGCAAACAAAAATAATACACCTAATAATAATCTTACTACTTTCATCTTCATAATTCCTGCCTGTTAAAATGGAGTTAGAATCTTCTACGTTTTTTAATAATAACTATCTGCTTAGGGTTCGTTCATTTTGTTTTCACAAGTATGGGCAAAACCTTAAAAATCCATACTGAACGTTGAAAACAACTTTACAACTTTTTTATTGCCTATTTATTAAGAATCAAAAGTAGCTGATGAGCGGGTACTACTTTTACGAATACAAAGGTACGAATAATTTATAATTCATCAAACAAAAATCATGTTATTTAGCAGATTTTTTGACGATTTTTATACCAAATTGCAATTTTATCACACCCAACGGTACGAAAAAGCAACTTTAACGATAGTTTTTGCTCCAAAATCACTCTTGCCCTCACATTGGAACACAAAAAAAGGAACGCTGTCCAAGCGCCCCTTCATAATAAGAAACGAATTACTGGTTTCAGCCCACAAACTCTGAAATCTAAGACATCAGCTTAATCAAAGTTGATTTGTCAAGCTGCGTCAAGTCCAGTTCAGGCGTCACAGGCGAGTCCACCAAAGGCTCATCGTTTATGCCGACAAAACCTGCCTTGCGCAATATCGTCTCAACAGGTATGAAGCATTTAGCTTTGCGGCGCATGGCGTCAATCACGCGCAGAGTGCCGTCTGTTGAACGTGCATTTCCTATCGTGAACTCCATCAGCGTCACGGTGTTGTCGGCTATCAGTCCCACCACCTGCTCACGGCCGCTATTTGACTCCATATCCACCGACAACTTTATGCCATGGGGGTCAACCATATAATTTTCAGTTAGGCGCGCTATCTCCTGCTGACCAAAAAACAGTTTGAACTTGCTGCCCTCTTCGCCGCTATAGCGGTTTACATATACCATGCCGTCTATCACTCCCTGACGCAAATAGAATATCTCTGTTGCCTCGGGGTCGGCGTTGGTCATGTCACCCGAGAACACCACTACCGGCACGCCCTCATCAACAGTTTCCAAATTATAGTATTGTGCGTCCCAGCCAAATTTCTGGTTGCGCTCGTCAACCACCGACAAATCGAAGTCATGTGTGCCCCACTCGTTACGCCAATATATGCCTATGTAATTATTTTTCTGCAACTTATACTTTGTTCCAAAAGGCATGTTGCCCACAAATGATTTTTCGGTCGAAGGCAATGCCAGTTGATAATCCACCGGAAACTTGACGGGGCAAGCCTTCTGGCGCAAGCGGCTTACAAGCCAGTCCTCGAGCAAGGCATAAAGATTCCGCAGATAATCCGCATATCCGTCAGGAACGCGCATATTATTAGCATCTTCAAACTGCCTCAAATAAATTTTTTGATTTCGTATGACATAGAGCCTGTCATAACATTCGCTTTGCATCTCTTCGAGCCTCTCTTTGCACAGTTGCATGAGTGCCACTACTTTGAACAACGTTATTTCAGAAAGCCTGTCACGCACCGCGCCGAGGTCCTGGATATTGCTGACCACTTCAGCCCACAATTGCTTTGGCATAGGCTTGTGCAACTTTTTAGCAAGCCTGCGCAAGCGGTTTATTATCTTAGCGTTACCACGCTTGTTTTTTAATACTGGGGCATCCACCAGGCTGCTCTCCGTCAACTGGTGCTTAAAAGCGAGAAACAAGGGCTTAAAACGCAGGAAAATGCTCGCCAGGCCCGACAACTGTCCGTCATTCAGGCGTCTGAAGTCGAACTGCGTCTTGGAACGGAGAATTTCTTGTATCAGAGCCTTGTTTTTTATCAGCAATGTTGACCCTGTCGTCTTGAATATAATGTACCGCAGCAATGAAAACTTGTTGTTAGGCAGCAGATTTAATTTGTCGCATAACGCCACCTGCGCCTCACGGTTTGATATGTCGTCAACGTTAATGCCGGCGGGCATATATTGCGCCACATAATCCACACACGCCAGCATGGTGTCGCGTTTGAGGGCAATACCTGCGGTGAGCACTGAAAGGCATTTCTCTACCAGTTCCTGCTCTGTTATTGGGAAAATAATCTTGTATTCCTTGTAAGGCACCACCTCAGCGCCGTCGTTAGGGACATAACCGTTGCCCATACTGAAATCCGTGCCGTAAGTAGTGGCGTAATGTGTCAACTGGTCCAACAGAAGGTCAAGGCGCGACTTTTCCACAACGTCCTGCCAGCGCTTATAAAACGTGCTGTTTATATTAAGCGGCTGGTCCTCAATAAATTGGCGCACACTGTCAGTACAAGCCTCAGGGTGTACAAAATAACCGCGCTTCATCGCCTCGGCATTAAGGCTTGAACAATCAAGCAGTGGTGTTTCGCGCAAGGCGCGGCCAAACATGGAAATCAAAAGGATGTTCATCGTTGTAAAATCGTTGTAAAAGAAAAAAGGGGGAGGCGGATAGTAAACAAATAAGAAACCTTGCGGTCTCTTTGCTCATAATAGGAACTATCTATGCCGCCCCCCTTTTATTGGGTTTTGTAATTATGTGCCAACTATTTAGTAGTTGCCGCCACTGCGGTTATGTCAGCCGTATGTTGGCAAATCACCACTGGTTCGCCTACCGACGGCCTTGAATTGATGCCAAGGGTGCGCGTGACGACATTGTTGCCCTCTGCGTAGTACATCAATCCGTCAGTTGTGTCCAAATACGGCGACACGGCATCAAATGATAGCAGGGGCGAACCACCGAGTGTTGACACCTGCGTTTTGCCGCCGTCAGAATAAACCATAATCTGGCGCATAGCGTCAACGCTGACATTGGCAGCCGCTATTGTTGACAGTTGGGTGCCGTTGCTGTCAAACAGACCTTCTGACGTGGATAACAGATAGCCGTTGTAGTATGCCGAGAGGCCGATTATCGTGCTTGTTGCGGAATAGACGATGCCGCCAGCGTTTTTAATGTCGCTTCCAGACGCCCACAATAAACCGCCGTCACCCGACAAGGCTATGTAAGACACATCGGACGCCAATGGAGCGGTAATCGGGCTGCCATATTCTGCCGACACAAGAGTGCCATCGCCAAGCAGGGCAAACAGCCTGTCGGAACAAAGCAAAGCGCTCACATCAGCCGAGAAGGTGAGACCTGTATAACTCGGCTCTACCTCTATGCCGCTGAACTGAGGCTGACGATAAAGCCTACGCTCCTCATCAACAAAATACAGAACCTTGCTGTCCACTCCTGTTATCGGAACAGTAGCTTCCACGCTCATTGGACTGGACTCGCCCACCCTCACCGTGAGCCGTATCGTTTCGGTCACACCTGCCACGGTAAAATAAACCTCCGGAGTTGCCTTAGACGATTTGCCATCAGTCAAGTCTTCACCTGCCGCATTCTCCGAAAACTCCCACTCATACTCAACATTCAAGCCATTTGGGTTATATACCGAAGCCTCAAAAGTGTGGCGACTATAATAATTAATAGTATCAGGCACCACAATAGAAGGTAACGTATCGCCAACCACAACCGTGCGTGCAATTGCAAAACGAGCTTCACCGTCTGCCTGAAGTGTAACAAGATACTCACCGGGACGAGTGAACACGTGTGATGGATTGCGATAAGTGGAAGTGCTCTTGTCACCAAACAACCACAGCCATTTCTCGCCGCCAGACGACACATTAACGAAAGTAACCGTCTGCCCCGCCTTCGGATTCTCGGGAGTATAAGTGAATGCCACATCAACGCTCTTCTTGCAGCCAAGAAGAACAAGCGACGTCAACAATATCAAAAACAATCTACGCATATTACTTGCAAATTTACGGCTTTTTCCGCAAATACTCAAATTTTTTGACACAAACAACAAAAAAATATCCGTGTTAACCATCTGCCAATCTCACAGCAGCCGCGAAACTCTACGGAGTGCAGGAGCATATAAAGAAGTGGCGCATTGGCAGAAAAATGGCATCATCAAATATCAATGCGTGTCTGAATTGAGAGGGCACGACATCCCGCTTCAAAAGGAACTGTCGAGAGTTTTTTTTGCGTATTGAAAATGCAACAGAACTATTGCGGTGCGTGTCCAGTTTTGTCATGTTGAGGCTAATCTGTGTGTGTGTAAGGAGTGCTTTGATAGTTATTTGCAAGTGATACTGGAGCATGCTGCTAATGGTCTATTTTAGGTTTGACTAAACCAGAAATAGGTTGATTGGTACGCATGGTTCTGGTTTACGAATTGAACGAATATTTTTTCCTTAAACTCATTTAAGTCCATAGATATCTTTCGCGAATTAAACGAGTGGTTCGTAGCGGACGCGTCACTACACACATGAACACATATTAAAAAGCATAAAAAATATGACGAAATGCAAATTCTCCTAAACGAAATACACAAAACATCGCAATTATATGGAAAAAAATCTGTAATTTTGCAAAAGAAAAAAATTATAATCTAAAATTCATATAATTATGACAATCAACGACTTCAATTTTGCGGGCAAGAAAGCCATCGTACGCGTTGACTTCAACGTTCCGCTTGACGAAAACGGCATCATCACCGACGACACCCGCATACGCGGAGCCCTGCCCACCCTCAAAAAAATCCTCAACGACGGAGGCGCGCTCATCATCATGAGCCACATGGGTAAACCCAAAGGGAAAGTTAACCAAAAAATGTCGCTCGGGCAAATCGTCCCGGCAGTCAGCAAAGCCCTCGGAGTGGACGTTAAGTTCGCCCCTGACTGCGCCAAGGCTCACGAGGCCGCAGCACAACTTAAGGCTGGAGAAGCCCTGCTGCTCGAAAACCTCCGCTTCTATCCCGAAGAAGAAGGAAAACCCGTTGGAATCGAAAAAGACGACCCCGCATACGACGAAGCTAAAAAAGCAATGAAAGCCAGTCAGAAAGAGTTCGCCAAGACTCTCGCTTCATACGCTGACTGCTACGTCATGGACGCATTCGGAACAGCGCACCGCAAACACGCATCAACAGCTGTCATCGCCGACTTCTTTGATGCCGACCACAAAATGCTCGGCCTCCTCATGGAGAAAGAAGTCAATGCTGTGGACAACGTGCTGAGCAACATACGCCGACCCTTCACCGCTATCATGGGTGGCTCGAAAGTGTCAACCAAAATCGGCATCATCGAAAACCTCATGGACAAAGTTGACAACCTGATTCTCTGCGGAGGAATGACATACACATTCGCAAAGGCACAGGGAGGTCACATCGGAAACTCAATTTGCGAAGACGACAAACTCGACCTTGCGCTTGACATCATCAAGAAAGCCAAAGAAAAAGGAGTTAACCTTGTGCTCGGAACCGATTGCGTTGCTGCCGACAAATTCGACAACGAAGCCAACACACAAGTCGTTCCTGCGAACGCCATACCTGACGGATGGGAAGGCCTTGACGCAGGTCCTGAGACACGCAAGCTCTTCGCTGCCGCTATCGAAGACGCCAAAACAATACTCTGGAACGGACCTGCCGGCGTATTTGAGTTCGACAACTTCACCGGAGGCTCACGCGCCATCGCAGAAGCTATAGCTAAAGCGACAGCCAAAGGAGCGTTCTCACTCATTGGAGGTGGAGACTCTGTGGCCTGCATCAACAAATTCGGCATGGCTGACAAAGTGTCATACATCTCGACAGGTGGCGGAGCATTGCTCGAAGCCATCGAAGGGAAAATACTACCCGGCGTTGCCGCTATCAAAGGCTAAAAAACAAACACATGGCACACACGCGGGCAGCACTACTGTCCGCGTGTCTTTTTTCACATTCTCAATGCCAAATGTGGCACATATATTGCAGTAATTCAACAAAAAACAAAGTACGTCAACTATCACCACCACAAAAAACAACAGAGATGAAAAAAATCGCACTAATCGCACTGCTTGTCTGCGCCATGCTACCCTATAACTGCCGCGCTGCCAAAAACGCTGAAAATGAAGATGAAGCTTTCAACAAGGCAGAGCAAGCGCTATTCAACGAAGACTACGACGAAGCGCTTGACTTCATCAACCAACATTTGGCTCACAACCAAAAACATTCTGACGCTTACGCCATCAAGGCCATTTGCCTCTACCACCACCACCTCATGGCAAGCGCACTCGAAAACGCTAAACTGGCAAGCAAATTCTGGAAAAAACACAACACGTACTCATTAACAGACATCTACAAATTCTGCGCTCAAATCTACGCTTTAGAAGATGATGACAAAAACGCACTGAAATACTTCAATGCCGCAATAAAACACAGTGACGACAAAGGTGCCGAATATGGGTATTTGGCACAATATCTCTACGAAACACAAAAATATCAAGAAGCAGAAAAATACTTCCAACTCGCCGCCGAAAATGACCTCGAAAATCGCATCAGTTGGCAGTTAGGAATTGCCCGATGCCGAATCAGCCAAGGGAACTATGACGCAGCAGCGACTTTGCTTGACGAAATTTTGGTTGCAGCGCCCCTCAACCCCGAAGCGCACTTATTCAGGGCTATAACATACCTCAACCAAAGCAAACCCAACATAAGAAAATACATCGACCACTACATCAGTTTTGCCCAACACGCCGACTATGGCGACGTAGATGAAGACGGCGTCAGACAAGCTATGGAAAAAGACTATGAATACGGTCTCAAGAGCGTGTCGGCAGTCATCAATACCAGCAAAAGACCAGAAGAAAAGTATTTCTGGCTTAGCATCAGGAGCCTCATGTACGAAGACAGCCTGCAATACGATAACACCTTAAAGGATTTGGACATGCTTTCTACTCTCGCACAAAACACTCCAGACCCTGCTATCGCATACCACAGGTTCCTGTGCTACAGTGCGACAGGAGATTATCAGCAAGCAAGAGAACAACTCGAAATACTGCACGACGTCAACAATACTTCCGCCGGGAAAGCGTTTTGCCTTGCAACAATGGGAGAATGTGCCATACAGGAAGGAAAACTGCAACTCGCAAAACAAGATTTCAACCTCGCAATGCAGACCGACAAAGAATATATTAGCGCCGCATGTTTTGGACGCGGCAAGGTCAGTCACATGCAAGGCAACATGGAAAGTGCGCTGAACGACTACGAAATAGCACTGATATTAGACCCTCAAAGCATAGCCAAAAAGTACTTCTACGCACGCACCCTCATCGAACTCGGGCTTGAGCCGAACCGCGCCGTCTATGAACTGCTGGACGTCATAGCACAAGACACGATAGACGAAGACATGTCATACAAAATGTTCGCCCTCCATTTCCTCCACCGCGACGCAGAAGCCATAGCCGTCATGAACAGTATGCTCAACAACGGAGAGAACCACATCAGATACTACAATGCGGCATGCCTCATGGCGCTACAGCAAAACTACGACAGCGCAATAGAATACTTGCGCAAAGCTATAGATGGCGGATATAAAAATTTCGAGTATATGAACGTGGACATGGACTTGAAAGGACTCAGAGAAACAACGCAATATCAACAACTTATATCAGAATACATTAACCAACTGCAAAATGAATAATAATGACATTCCGGTTCTTTTGCTAACCGGATACCTCGGCAGCGGCAAAACAACACTTCTCAACCGCATACTCACCAATAGACGTGGAATACGATTCGCAGTAATCGTCAACGACATCGGAGAAGTCAACATCGACGCGGACCTCATTGCCAAAGGAGGCATCGTTAAAGAAAGCGATGAAAATCTCGTCGCGCTTCAAAACGGGTGCATCTGCTGCACACTCAAGATGGACCTCGTCAAACAACTGCAAGGGCTCATCGAGCAAAAGCAGTTCGACTACATCGTCATCGAAGCCAGCGGAATTTGCGAACCTGCCCCCATTGCGCAAACCATTTGCTCAATGCCTGAAATGATACCACAATACCAGCAGACAGGCATGCCACGTCTCGACTGCATCGTATCTGTCGTCGACGCACTGCGACTCAAAGATGAATTCCAGTCGGGACTGTCGCTCACCAATCCAAACCTCGACGAAGACGACATCGAAAACCTCGTCATTCAGCAAATCGAGTTCTGCAATATCATACTGCTCAACAAAGCGCACGACATCAAGGCAT
This sequence comes from Paludibacteraceae bacterium, assembly GCA_017454915.1. Taxonomy (GTDB): domain Bacteria; phylum Bacteroidota; class Bacteroidia; order Bacteroidales; family Paludibacteraceae; genus UBA3747. Next base: position 113,051 of record JAFTCC010000056.1, on the reverse strand, counting down.
CTGAACTCGGACGAATCAAAGAAATCATCAAGGCAATACAGCCTAAAGCTCAAATCATCGAATGCGACTACTGCGATGTGGAACTCGAGAAGCTGCTCAACACCGGACTCTTCAACTTTGATGATGTTGCTGGATCCGCAGCATGGATTCAAGAAGTTGAAAATCATCACGATGACGATGATGACGATGACAATGATGACGATGAGCATGAACATGAACATGAGCATGAGCACGAACACGAGCATGAACATGAACACGAGCATGAGCATGAACATGAGCACGAGCATGAGCACCACCATCACCATCATCACGATGAGGGCGAAGCTGAAGAATACGGCATCGGGACATACGTTTACCAAAACAGAAAACCATTCAGCCTCGAGTTGTTTGATGACTTCGTTGCACGTAGATGGCCGTCTGGAATCATACGCGCCAAAGGAATGGTCTATTTTGACGACGAACGCAATATGTGCTACGTATTCGAGCAAGCCGGCAAACAGGTTTCGCTCCGTCAGGCCGGTCAGTGGTTTGCTACCATGCCTCAAGAAGAGCTTCAAGAGCTGCTCAATAGAGAACCCAAAATAAGAGCAGAATGGGACGACACATATGGAGACAGAATGCAAAAACTCGTCTTCATAGGGCAAAACCTCAACAAAAAAGCAATAAAACAGGCTCTTGACGACTGCATAGCATAGCATAACTCCCACACAAGGTTCACCGATAACAATGCCACAACTTAACCAACATCTTGTCATTACCAACCAGACTGAATTGCTGCGCATACCCGTCAAGCACATCCTTTACATCAAAGGCGACGGGTATTGCTCCAACATACACATGACAGGAGGAGAAGTAAGGCAAGTGGCACTTAACCTCGGGAGAATAATGGAACTCATCAACAATCAGCTCAGCGAGGAGCAACAACTCGTTAGACCGAGCAAAAGCCTGATTGTCAACCTCAGCCGAGTTTACAGGATACAAATCAGCCAGCAGCTACTTGTGCTGGCTGACCACAACTGGAATCTGTACAGCGTGCAGGACAGCCGCGAAGGGCTGCTGGCACTCAAAAAATACATCGAAGACAAAACAAAACTATAAATGGACGAGCCGCAACATAACAACTTTGACGACTTTCAGGAAGGGCAAATACAAGTTTTAGGAAAGCCTTCCGCACACCAGTCCGGCAGACCTAAATGGAGATTTGCCGCATACGCTGTTGCGTTCATCATAGTCCTTGTCATCGCCGCCCTTGCCATATGGTATGCCGCCATGCATAATGCCGCGACACCCAATCAGAGCAACGACAGCAATACCCTATATCAAGAAAATGACAGTACGCGCGGGATATGGGAACAAGAGAAAAACACATCTGAATACGCAAACCTGCTGCACACGTGGTTCCAAGACTGCGACACCAACATCACACGCTCATGCGCTGTAATGGATACGACTATCTACGGCATCGGCATCAAACTATACCTGCCGATGAACAGCAAAGCCGAACTCTGCGTGGGCACGCAACACGTCAGAAACAACAACAGCGTACTCATGCTACAAGCCGCTGACATCAGAGCCGACAACAAAAAAATAGTCGGGGCGTTCGTCGTTAAAGGGAAACCGCTCGCATGGGGATTAAGCAAAAAAGGATACTGCGCAATCATCAACGACACTATTACCGTGGGCATGGCAGACAACAGCCCGCTGTTTGAGAAGGCGACAGAAACCGGAGGCTATTTTTTCAGGCAATATGCGCTCGTTCACAACAACAAAATTGTTGAACAAGCCCTCAAGACACGCTCAATAAGACGAGGACTGTGCAGCGCGTTCGGACACGTTTTCGTGGCTGAAACCACCACCGAGTCAAGCATGCACGACTTCAGCGAAATACTCGTTGGCATCGGTGTAGAAGAAGCCATTTACCTCATCGGAGGAGAAAGCCGGGTGGCATGGCGCGACACAAACTTCAAGCAGCGCGACAACGGGGCTAAGAGCTCACAAAAATTCAAAAACATAAACTTCATACGCTGGCAGTAGGCAAGCTGCCGAAACACATTTCCACGAAATCTAAAGCAAGAAAGCATTTCGTTGGGCAGGATCGCCATTTGGTTAGAGCAAACGGAAAATCAGGCAAATATTGAGTCCCAAGTAGTAATTTTGCATGTGAAATATAAGTCAAACATTCAAAATTATTACCATCATGAAAAAAATCTTAATCATCATTGCAGCCCTGATTGTCTGCGGACTCTTGGGCTATGGCTACACCATCTGGCGCGATGCGCAAACTGAAGAGGAAAACTTGGAGGCGAAAAACGAAGAAGAACTCAGCGGCAGCGTGACGCAAATCCGCAAAGAAGGGAAAATCAAACTCGTTGATACCGAAACAGGAAAGACGATACTCGACGGACTGGAGGCAGACTGGCTCCACAAGAACGATGACTCACTCGCTATTTACGCCAAAGGCAACAAAAGAGGCATCGTCAACATCAAAAACGGCAAAATCATCGTTCCGCCAACATACAGGAGAGCATGGTCATACAGCAACGGACTTGCCGGAGTCGAGCTATACGGGAAAATAGGATTCATCAACACCGAAGGTAAAGTGGTCATCGGCTTCAAGTTTCCCTTCAAAGGCAATAAACTCACCGAATTCGTGTTCCACAACGGGCACTGCCTCGTTTCATACCAAAAGAAAAACGAAGAAAAGCAGAAACTGGGCGTAATTGACACGCTCGGACATTGGGTAATCAAACCTGAATACGACGACATTGACCTCGCAAAAGACTATGCGATAGTGTATAAATGGAAAGAATTCAAAAAAATGGTGGACTACCACGGAAATGTTCTGCAAGAAAACATCGTAGATGACATATATAACCTCTACTACAAAAAAAGTTACATCAACACTCAAACAGGCGCATACGAGGACTCAGAAGTAATAAATGAAAAAATAAAAAAATATGAGGTCAACAACCTCTACGGACTCATGGACACAAACGGCACATTCATCACCAGCCCCATTTATGCCACTATCGAAGGCATCACACCTACAGTGTTCAAGGCGAGCCTGCCAAGCAGCGGATGGTGGGGACAGAACAACGTACTGATTGACATCAACGGAAATGTCCTCAGCCAAAAAGGGAAAGCCCAAAAGACAAACACTGCGACAAAAAAATAGCCAATATCAACATAGGGCACTTTTGCCCCACCATACAACACCAACGACCTACACGAAACGAGGCTGCCAAACGCAAAGTAAGGCAGCCTCTGTCCTTTTTTAGCATTTTCTTTGATAATTTTATTTACGCCAACTTGGGATTTTATTGAACATAATGAATTCAATTTTGTCTTGCCAAGATTTTGGTATTAAGAAAAAAAATCGTAAATTTGCATAATAAGGAGTGTAGGCATGCTCGTTTGATTAACAATGCGTTAAATAACAGCTAAGATGCTTTCTCCCCATAGGCAAAACCTCGTATCAGAAATACTACAAGCAACCATGATTGGACAATATACCCGCCGCATTGCCGGCTTGTTTGCGGATACCGCCATTGGTGCCGTGTGTGATGTATTACCCTGTCAGCCAATGAAAGCGTTTCGTTGGCTGGTATTTTTTTTGATGCTGGCGTTTAACACTGACGCAGTAGCACAAACAAAGACCTTCTCTATCACACCGACAAGCAGTTCAACATGCACTACCGACGGAGACTTGCCAACAGGATACTCTGCCGCATACAGTAGCACATACAACACTAATTTCCAGCTGACAAGCAACAATTCCATGACATTTACCGTCTCCGCCGGCACAGGTGCCGTCAAATATGGGATTTCAAAAATTGTCCTGCACATGAGGTCAAACAAAAGCGGAGGCGCTGGCAGGTTATTCTACAAAATTGGCAATGGCAACAACCAGTACATCATAGGTTCAAACAGCACAGGAATAAATTTCAACAATGTCAACTGGCACGGCTCTTGGTCAACGACATACGTTGACGTAACAAAAAACGTTAATATAGAGGTTGACAAAGCGACATTTGCCCTAACGATAGCCGCCACGGCCAACTCACTTTACTGTGACAAAATCACAATCACATACGAGGAAATTTCTTCAGACCTTGCATCACCAACCATTAGTGGCACAAACCCATTCACAGGTTCGCAAGACATAAGCATAAGCTGCGAGACTACAGGTGCCGCCATATATTACACCACTGACGGCAGCACCCCAAGTGCATCAAGCGTCCTATACAATGCTCCTTTCAGCATCTCAGCCACCACCACAGTATCGGCTATCGCCATAAAAGACGGAAACAGCAGTTCCGTTTCCACAGCAACTTTCACACGTGCAAAGGCTGCAGTTCCAACATTTACGCCGAATGGCGGAACATACTCCTCCGACCAAAACGTTAACATACACTGCGGCACGGCAGGTGCCACCATTCACTACACTATAGACGGCAGCACTCCTGACGCCTCAAGCCCAACCTACTCCACCACATTGAGCATCACTGCCAGCTGCACACTTAAAGCAATTGCCACGCATTCCGACTACGACAACTCTGACGTTGCATCAGCAACATTTACAATAGAAAAGCCAGTAACCGTAACTTTTAACGCGCACGGTATCACGGCAAACCCTGCGCCTGTCACCGAAACTGCATATCAGGCTGGCGTGGTGCTCCCAGACTTAAACATCGACTGTAGCAACTGGACTTTCTCAGGTTGGGCAACGTCAGCCATCACTTCTCAAACCAATGATGCGCCCAAGCTGTTCACCGCCGGCAGCACCTACAAACCTTGCGACAACAACAACATTACAGCCCTACACGCTGTGTTCAAAAAGAACAACGGCGAAGAAATCAGTGTCTATAGGCGCGTGGAAACAGACCTCAACGCTGACTGGGCCGGCGAGTATCTGATTGCATATTCAAGTTCGATAATAGCCAACGGCAAAGTAGGCGGCTCAAGTACCGGCGGAATAGGTGCGCTCAACAACAACGTTGACCCAAGCGACAATTTGTCGGACGACGAAAAAAGCATCAACGCTGATTGGGGCGACAACTACAAGATAACACTTGAAGAAGTGAGCTCCGGAAGCAACACCTACGTGCTAAAGACACAAGACGGGAACTACAACTACCACACCAGCAACAACAATGGCATCGCTATCAGCACTATCAAGGGCACCGCTGCAGCATATCCGATAACAGTGGAATTCACGAGTGAGGACGACATAAAACTCAAACTTGGCGGCAACGCCACTGGAGCTGCGTTCAGATATAACACCAATGGCTATTTCCGCTACTACAAAAATTGCGGCCAACAGCCTGTATATCTTTACAAAAAAGTTAGTATCCAGCCATATCTCTACTCTTCCACCCCCGACTGCACCCTCCCCTCACAGTGCGCCACCCCAGTGTTCACCCCCGCAGCCGGCACATACACCAGCGACCAGATGGTTACCATCACTTGCGCTACCAACGGAGCTGAAATACATTACACCACCGATGGCGCCGAACCTACAGCGGCAGATGCGGAATACAGTGCTCCAATTAGCGTCAGCCGCAACATGACCATCAAAGCAATTGCTGTTAAAGCCGGAACTGACAATTCTGATGTAGCCACGTCCGAATATGTGCGGAAAGTGGCCACTCCGCAAATAGAACCTGAAGCAAGCGCATTCATCGACAGCCAGGAAATAACACTCTATTGCGAAGGCGGAGCCACATTGCGCTACACCACTGACGGCACCACGCCTAACGAGGCAAGCACTTTATATTCAGCGCCTTTCACCATCACGGCAAACACCACAGTCAAAGCAATCGCATTCAAGTCAGGATGCGCCGAGTCGGACGTGGAAACAAGAACGTTCACACTCAAGACAGGTGAAACGTTTGAGAAAGTAACACTCGCCAACTACACAGATATATTTGAAGGCGACAAAGTCATTTATGTAGGCACAAAAGACAACATCACCCACTATGCGCTGATGACCACCACCAAAAGTGCCGGCAGCAACGTTTACCTAAAGACTTATGACATCACTGACGAGATTTTCGGAAACCGCATCGTCACCAGTGCTTCTGACATCTATTTCACCCCGCTTTATGACTACCGCGAAGACGCCACCCGCTTCTTCTTCAAGGACTACAATAATCAAACAAAGGCACTGCAAGCGTATTCTGGAAATTCGGCTTGCCAAATGAACAACAGTTCATGGGCACAACTCTATTTCCTCAACAACTACATGTACTGCAGCACCAACGTTAACGGGACAACCATCAACAAGGGACTCGGCATCTACACCGACAACACCGACTGGGGATTCTACCCAAACCCTTCAACCCACAACACATCAAAAAACCAGAACTTCGCTTTTTATGTTAAGCGCACCGACGACAAAATATATTGCCGCACTTACGCCGGTTCACACAGTGGCGCAGGGTTCAGCATATTTAAATCGGACTATGGCACAGTTTCGGCAGCCCAGTGCTTTTTCGTCAAAGGACGTTACTTGAGTGCAGACATCAATGTCAGCGGTCCTGCCGGATATGAGTTCAGCGAAAACGAAGAAGGGCCATACAGTCCCACACTCACACTCGCCGCAACCGACGGCAGGGTGGCTACCCGCCGCCTCTACGTGCGATTGAGTTCGACTGCCGAGTCGGGAAGCCGCAATGAGGTTCTGACGTTCACATCCGCAACTGACATCAAAACAATGCCAGTGTCGTGCGACGTGAAATGCAACATGCCTACCACACAATTTGCCAACGCAACATATTCCGGCACGCGCACCACGGCTTCTGTCGAAATCCCATTTGCCATAGAGAATAACAACAGCGAAGGAAACATCACAAAAAAACACGTAACACGCAACGGCTCTGCTGTGGCAGATGCTACATTCAGCATTGACCTCACCAAAAACACATTTGTTGTTTCGGCTTCGGGCGTCTATACTGTTACGCTCATTCAGGCGGCAAATGGCCCGCTCTGCCCTAAAGAATTACAATGCACCGTAACTGTAGAAAGCCTTGACCAATTTGTTGACCTCGTCAATGGGTATGAGACATACTACAAAGGTGACGGCGGAGTGTTCGGAAGCCAATATTCCGCACCTGCGCAATGGGAACTCAACGCTGGCAGCGGAGCCGACAACGCTTGCCACGCAACTAAACGATACCTCATCGGATGGATTGAGGAAAGCAAACTGCAAGTGGCGTCAGGAAACAACGCTGTTGCCAACAACACTGGATTTTTAGACCCTAATAATGCGAACATCATACAACCCGGACAAAAAATAAGTCCTTCGGGCAAAACGTACTACGCAATCTGGGGAGTTAAGGAATAACTATCATTTTCAACACCGTAACACACTATAAGGCATGAAAATAAAGGGCAACATACTGGCTGTAATTTTGACGTTCGTGATGGCTGTCATATCAGTTCCGGCATACGGAGTGGCTTACGCACCAGGCACGGGATATACTGACGTGGCAAACGTCAATCAACTCAACGACAATGACCACGTAATAATTTTTGGCAGGGAAGGCGGATATGCCATTACCGGATTTGACGGCAATAGCAGCGCAACCTACATCGCATACGCAGACCACGAAAGCGACTGGAAAAAATACGCAAAAGAATTTGTCGTTGTCAAACCTGCCAGCGGAACCACATTCAAACTCTACGATGCGGCACAGGGGGCATATATTTCAAACGCCGATAAAAACGAATTTAAGTATGACGCGACAGGCTCCGACTATACCATTCAAGCAGACGGCTCCAACAGTGGCGGCTGGCTGAAAAACAGCACCAACGGACGCTTGTTGCGAAGCAACGGAACATTAATCAGGTTTTACAGCACAAATACCGGCAATGCTGTTTTTGTTTACAAGGTTGACACGCCAAGCGAAGACGCGCCTGTCTATGCCCAAATGAACGACATAACCATTGACGCAGGAGAGTTCGCAGGAAACACAATTTCCGCAACATCTGACGAGTATAGCCTCAACCTTACTTTCAACTCTTGCGGGAAAACGTGGAACGGCAATATTATCAATTCTGACGCAGACCTGACACTTCAATGGCGTAAAGGCAATGGCAGCGCATTCAGTTCAGGCGACAACACATCAGACTTCTCATACACACACGACAACTCCAACGGTTGCGCTTCTGTCAAGGCGACATTCAAACTCTATTATGTCTTGTCCGCTTCAAAACCCGAATATCATGCGCAACTGATGTTTTACACCACAGACTACGCATCCACAGTATATGTTAACGTTACTATCAACGTCACAAATCCGCCCACTTTCTACAATGTCACATATAACGCCAACGGAGGCACGGGCACTACCACTGACATCAACTCGCCATACCCCGAGGGCAGCAGCGTAGCTGCCATCAATAACAATTTCGAGCGCGAGGGATACGAATTCGTGGGATGGAAGATTGACAACTCCGGAACTCTAATTGCCCCAGAAGGCATAGTGACCGAAAGCATCAACAGCGACATAGAACTCTTTGCCCAGTGGAGCCCAGTCTATGCTGTAACTTATAACGCCAACGGAGGTGACGGCACACTCACTGACGCAAACTCGCCATATTCGGCTGGTGAGGTTGTCATGGCATTGCCTAACACATTCGTCCGCAGCGGCTATGAGTTCACTGGATGGAAAATAGAAAATGACGGCACACTCATCGCGCCCGGAAACTCCATCACCACTAACATCAGCGGCAACATTGAGCTCTATGCGCAGTGGAGTCCTATCTATACCATTGTATATGACGGCAATGGAGGTGACGGCACACTCACTGACACCAGTTCACCCTATTCCGCAGGAAATGCTGTTACCGCCTTACCTAACACGTTCATCCGCAATGGCTTTGAGTTTACCGGGTGGAATACTGCCCAAGACGGTTCTGGCACTGCCATTGAGCCTGGTGCGCAGATTTCGGCTTCCATCAACCAGAACTATACCCTGTATGCTCAATGGGAGGCTGTCACCTACAAAGACTACATCTTCACCTGCGTTGACTACCTCGTCAGCGCACCTAACGGCAAAGCCCTTATTACCACAAAGGCCGGCAATGCCATTCTCGCGAAAAATTACATATACGTTATTGTTGAACACGGTATTGCCTACCACAAGGTTGATATTAGCGGCCCCGACCTGCTTTTCTACACCCGTGACGGTTCAGGCTATCACCCTATCAATGCCAGCAATCCGCTGCGGATTGACAGCGAAGGCGACTTCGCGCAACGCGTCTATGTGGCATACTCCCCATCCGAAGCAGGCGACGGCAGAGTGATAAGTCCAGAATTTACAATCTCTTGCGACGGATATAGCGAGACATTCAACAGCGACGGCTCGTTGCTACGCGTCCGCAATATGCCAGAACGATTTGCCATTGCAGCAAAATCAGGCACAGAATACCACATCATGCCTGGTGACATAAATACTCCGGGCAATCCTGACGCTCCCGAAGCAACGGTAGAGAACGGTGAGGTAACAGCCGACAAAATCCACGCATACACCATTTGGCCTGTGCGGGGACATAATGCTGAGCGCTTTCTTGCCAATGGCGCTGCGGTGCGTTTCTCCGCTATCAACAATGGCAACAAAGGCTTGTGGGGTAACAACAGCAACAGTGTAAATACCATACAAAACTTTGCCGTTATTAGCAGTGCGGAGTCAACAGCAGCAGAAGCTAACTACGAATGGACCATCGAAACCACCGAAGTTGACGGCACATTCAAATACGAACTCCACAAAAAGTGTGGCGACAACGAGCGCTACCTCTGCTACTCAAGCGGAGGCAAATGGGGCACATACCCAAGTGGAATCACAGAATTATGGTTCTTGCCCATTCAGAGCGATATGAGTTCCAATGTCCTGTGGAAAGTTGACGGTTTCGTCATCGAAGGAGCATCATCAGGCACTCTCCTCCACAATGGAAACTCTACCGTGCACATTGATGGAGAGAGAAATGACGACAAAGACATATTAAGCTTTAACACACCGCTTACATTCCGCAACACACTGCGCTTCACCGCCGACGGCAACACGTTCACTGCCAAGGTGCCTGCCATCGTCAGCGGCATCGCAGACGACACCGAAGAGACATGGGGTTCTGAGGACATAGTGATTTTGCCCGGGGCAAAACTCACTCTTGACGGAAGCAAACACAAAGCTGCCCGCAACCTGTACATTTATCGTCAAAACGACCATAGTGGTCAACTGGACATGAACGGCGGTTCTCTATCGCTGACAGGAGCAGCACATCTGGTACTCACCATAGACCCCACACGATACTACTTCTTCGGACTGCCACACACATTTGACCTCAAGCAATCAGGCTACCTCAACGGCGACGATCCAAACTATGACACTTCCGACGCAAGCGCTAACTGGTGGATTTTGCAATACTACAATGGCGCCCGCAGAGCGTCAGTCGGAAGCGACGAGAACAACTGGACCGGCATACATGATAACGGAGAGCCAGTGCTGGCACTCGGAGCAGCCGAAGGCCATGCGATAGGGATTGACATTGTCGGCAAAGCAAATGCGCAGCGTAGTTACGTATTCCCATTCGACCCGCACACCGACCAAGAGAACAGCGGAAAAACGCTGGAGGTGGTTGCCCATCCTGTCAGTGCGCCTCGCACACAACTTGACGAAGGATGGAACATGCTTGCCAACCCATATCTACACACTATCAGCACCAAAGGTGCTACACTGCCCAGCAACAAACTCCTGTATTTGGTATTGCCTTACAAGGGCACTGACCAACGTTTCCAACAATACCTTGCGGCAGAAATCAACAACATAGAGCCATTTGACGTGTTCTTCGTGCAAGTCCGCGGGAGTGAAAACGGGACACTATCACTACCAGGCAATGCAGCACGACCAAGTGCGCCTAAACGCAGGACACAAACAGAAGACAACGACACATATATGCTGCGGCTTGTGCTTACCGCACCAGACAACGACAGCGACCATGCGACTATAATCGTGAACGAAGACTTCAAAGCCGACGAGTTCACGATGGAAGACCAGACCAAATTCGGCTCGGGCAACTACATCCAGCTCTACACTATAGAGCAAGACCAGCGTTTAGCTTTCGATGCCATGAACGCCAATGATGCCAGCCGTGGCACACAACTTGGCTACCATGCCGCCATAGCAGGAGAATATAATCTGCGTTTCACAGAACTCAACGGCTATACCAGCGGATTAGAGGCTGTACTGCTCACCGACAGCGAAACCGGCGCAACTACTGACTTGCTAAAGCAAGACGCAAAATTCACCACTGCGGCAGGAACGTACAACCAACGGTTAAAAATCACCGTTCTCTTTAAGAAAGACAATGTCAACACCTCGCTTGACACAAGCAGCGAGGGCATTGGCTCGGTTAGCCAGCGAAACGGACAAATCGTTATTGAGGGCATACGTGGAAATGCTGATGTCAGGATATACGACTCTACTGGTAAACTTTTGGCTCAAAGGATAGTGAACGGCGCATGGCAGTCCGCCACGTTGCCCCAAGGGGTATATATGGTGCGCATCAATGGAGTTACAACTAAAATTGTATTATAAATTAAATAATAAATTTAACTATGTTTGAAGGACAACCGCGCGGGCTTTATGCCCTTGCACTCGCTAATACCGGCGAACGCTTCGGCTACTACACCATGTTAGCCGTATTTGCTCTTTTCTTAGGAGCTAATTTTGGACTTACCGAAACAGTGTCAGGCGAAATCTACGGAGATTTTCTAATGCTCGTCTATTTCCTTCCCGTTGTGGGAGGATGGTTAGCGGACAAATTTGGATTTGGTCGTATGGTGACAATCGGCATCCTAATCATGTTTGCCGGCTATCTGCTTCTCTCCGTTCCGCTTGGCGGAGAAACGCTTGCACTCGTCGTTATGCTCATAGCGCTCGTGCTCATAAGCCTTGGCACAGGACTTTTCAAAGGCAACCTGCAGGTCATGGTAGGCAATCTGTATGACGACCCCAAATATGCCGACAAACGCGACGCCGGATTCTCAATTTTCTATATGGCTATCAATATCGGCGCCATGTTTGCGCCTACTGCCGCAATCAAAATAATGGAATATGCGCAAAAAAGCCTCGGCTATAGCGTTAACGACAGCTACCACTTCGCATTTGCCGTGGCATGCGCGTCGCTCATCCTGTCAATCGCCATTTACTACGCTTTCCGCAGCACGTTCCGGCACACAGAAGGCGGCAAGAAAAAGGCTGACAAAACCAGTTCGGACGATAAAGCGGTTGAACTAACACCTGCAGAAACCAAACAGCGCATGATTGCCTTAGGGCTTGTGTTTGCTGTCGTTATCTTCTTCTGGATGGCATTCCACCAAAACGGACTTACCCTGACGTATTTTGCCGACCAGTTCACCGCCAAAACCAGCAGCGGCGTGCAAAGCATGGCATTCGACATCTGGAATCTTGTGGCTATTGTCGTAGCTGTATATGCAGGTTTCGCACTTGCCCAAAGCAAAGAAACGAAAAGTAAAGCCATCAGCATCGGGCTGCTAATACTTGTGGCTGCCTTCCTGTGGTGGAAATTCGATAACCTGCCCGCATCAACAGACATCAGCGCCCCTATTTTCCAACAGTTTAACCCCTTTTATGTTGTAGCACTCACCCCTGTGTCAATGGCTTTGTTCGGTTATTTGGCAAGCCGCGGAAAAGAGCCATCCGCTCCGCGCAAAATCGCATACGGCATGGTGGTTGCCGGAGCCGCATACCTCGTGATGATATGCGCCTCTGCAGGACTGCTCACTCCTGAAGCACAAAAGGTAGCTGGGGCTGACGCTGTTTTCGTGTCACCTAATTGGCTAATAGGAACATACCTGATTCTAACATTCGGAGAATTACTGCTTAGCCCGATGGGAATAAGCTTTGTGAGCAAGGTGGCGCCACCCAAATACAAAGGGCTTATGATGGGCGGATGGTTTGTTGCAACGGCTATAGGCAACAAACTCGTCAGCGTAGGCGGATACTTGTGGGGAAGCCTGCCACTCACTATAGTATGGAGCGTGTTCTTCGGCGTCTGCATCTTGGCTGCCGCATTCATGTTCACTATGATGGGACGACTTGAAAAAGTCGCAAAATAACGCCTAAACGAGTACAAAACCGAAAATGGACAGCAAACGGCTGAAAATACTAAGTTCTGAACAAATTAACCGCGCGGAATGGACCCAACTGTCGCAATCCGCGCGGTTAAGCACGTGGTTTCAGTCGCCAGAATGTTTCGATTTGTATGATGCCACGCCACAGCTTGACGCTTTTGCATTTGGCATAACTGAAGAAGACCAACTCATCGCCGTGATTGTCGGATACGCCACTCCGTCAACAGGACTCTTGCGGCACTTTTCTCGCCGCGCAATCATACAAGGAGGAATGCTGATAGCCAACGATTGCCCTACCGGGGCGGTGCAAGCGCTTCTAAAGCATGTGACGACAGCATTGTCCGACACAATCTACATAGAGTTGCGCAACTTCAACGACTACAGCTCATACCGCTCTGCGTTTGAGGCATCAGGCTTCAACTACATGCCACACTATGACATACACGTCAACACTGCCGCCGACAAAGACATAATGTCGGCATTGAGTGAAAGCAAGCGGAGGCAATATCGAAAAGCATTGAGCCTTGGCGTCACATGCCGACAAAGCGACAACGAACAAGATTTACACGACTTTTATCAACTGCTGCGCCGGCATTATCGCCGACGTGTACGACGTCCGCTGATGGGATTCGACTTCTTCCGTAAGGTTGTATTGCAAAAACATGGCATTCTGCTATGTGTTAAGACTAAAGAGGGAGAAGTTATTGGCGGAATGCTGTGCGTAGGAATGAGAAACTTGTTTGAATGGTATATCTGCGGCAATGAAAAAAAATCTCACTTGTATCCGTCCACAGTGGCTACCATCGAGGCATTGCTGCTCTCACAAAGACTCGGACACCAAAACTTTGACTTTATGGGAGCAGGAGAGCCCGGTGTAAAATATGGAGTAAGGGACTTCAAAATGAAATTTGGAGGAGAGCTGCTCGAACTGGGCAGATATATACACGTAAATAAACCTGTCCGATACAAAATTGGTTCGCTAATAATAAACGCCGTGAAATAAATCACGGCGTTTATTATTTCAATACTGACTGCTGTTGCGGGAAAATAGCTCGCCAACTTGTGTAACTAATGAGATATTGCTAAAAGAATAGCTTACCTCAAGATTTTAAGCGACTTGCCCGATGAGCGGATTATATAAAGTCCACTGCTCAGATTATGCAACGGTATCACACTTGCGCTGGTTCGCATAATCTGTTGTCCTAAAGCATTGAAAACTTGTACAGACTTACCTGAGTCATTGCGGATTACAGAGCCATCATATATTAAATCTTCTTCAGCATTATTTAACGCTGTGCCTTCATTATTATACGTGACTCTGATTGCAAAGACATTGATACCGCTGCCCGCACTGTATATATAGATGTTGGCAGCCTCTCCACTATACGTGTACGTTGAATGCGAGCCATTAGCATTCGCCGGAAGAGTGGACTTTATAACATTGAAGCCGTCAACAGCCAAATTCAACGTTCGGTCGTCAGAACCGCTCGACTTTGCATAAACCTCAATCACGCATGAGCTTGCTACACGGAAAGCGACATACCTGGCACTCTTATTGCCCGCTCCGCCAAGCTTTAGAGTCTTGGTGAATGCCATGCCGTCAACATTTTGTGAAGTAGTCGCTATATTCATAGTCTTCGATGACGAACCCACCATCAACAGTTTGCGAACCGTTGTTTTGCCGTTGATTTCGCCAAGCGGAAAATCAGAGTCGGAAATGTTCCAGAAAGTGGAGATATTAACCAATTCGTTCGGCACGAAATCAGGGATTTCAGGATTTGGTTCTTCAGAGGGGTCGGTGGATGGGTCGTCAGATGGATCTGTTGACGGGTCATCAGACGGATCGTCTGAAGGATCTGTGGAGGTGTCACAAGGGCTCGACACCGCACCGGCGGCAGTCACATTAAGTGTAGCGCCTGCGCCGCATGTGGCATCAGTGATGGCCGCCACGGCATCTGCAGGCGACTGGATGCTATATGAATAAGATGGAACATTGGCGGAACCCTTATCTGATGGCAAGCCATTGTCAGACACACAGTTGAGCATCTTTATCTGATTTGTGGAGCCCGACTGCTCAGACACTATTTTTGATGCCTTGAGGCGCTTGAACGTGCAACCCTCACAATATGAGCTCGCATTTTCGGGACCTATGTAATACTTTGCCACCGAAGAATTCCAATAGCAGTTAAGATAGTGGATGTCAGCATTCCTGCACCTCGTCATGCGTTCAACGCATCCATTGTCCCACCAACAGTGGTCATAGGTGATTGAAAAACGGCCGTCATTAGGCGCATTAGAAGACCCTGACCCCACAAGGTTAGAGAACCTATGGTCGTCGCTGCCGCCTGAGCCTCCGGAACGAGGAGCCTTGAGGTAACGGAAACGGCAGTAACTGACAGTCATGTTATCTGTGTTGTTCTTGATGTCAAAATTGCCGTCACACCCATCCTGAAAATCGCAGTGGTCAACCCAAACTCCATACATGCCATCAAGGGTGAGCAAATCGCCACACGTAGCGTCGCAATCGTATGCACCTGGGCCCACAAGCGTTATGTTGCGCATTATAAAATTGCTGCCTTTCAAGTATAAAATTCCAGCTGCAGACTTTTCCTGACTATCGGAAACCAACTTCTTGCCAGGCAAAGCAAGCAAAGTCTTGTTGCTAACAGTAACTGAAATATACGTGTCTATGGTAATATCCTGCGTTATCACTATAATCTTGCTGCCTGAAGACTTGAGGGCATTCTTGAGCTCTGAAGCCGTTTTGACAGCCACAACCAATCCGCCTTTACCACCAGTAACAGACGCACCAAAACCAACAGCTGAATTGCTCACCGCATATACACAGACGGATAACATTAGCAACAAAAAAAGAGTAATTTTACGCATGATACTTATCTTTAACTATACTTTTTTTTAATTAACTTTAGCCAAATCAAAACCTGCTTTCGTACTATTTCTGAAACAAGATTTGACAAGGCCGATGGCACAAGCCAAATTATCACGATGCAAAATTATCAAAAACAATTGACACAGATGTGTATTTTTTGTTATTTATTGATAAAAAGCATGTGATTTCTTTTGTATTTAAGAAAAAAATCGTACCTTTGTGGTCGGGTAAGTCCTACACGACCAGCTCCCTCTGAACTCCCCCAGAGCTTGACCGCAGCAAGGGTAGGAGGTCGTAGCGGTGCGATGTAGTCAGCTTACCCTTTTTTTGAATTAAACGCACTTGAGACGCTTTTAGCACACAAGTGCTTGACAATAACCAAAACTCTACAGATTTGTGGAGCAGAACAATGAATTTAACCAATAGCTAATTTACCATGGCAGAAAAGACACGTTACACCGATGAGGAGCTTGCGGAGTTCAAGGCTCTCATTTTGGAGAAATTGGAAAGGGCTCAAAAAGATTATGACCGTCTTCGCGAGTCAATGATGAACAACCAAAGCGACGGTTCTGACACCGCGCCAACATTCAAGGTGCTGGAAGAGGGTGCTATGACGCTGCAAAAAGAAGAAAAAGCCACATTAGCCGCACACCAGCTAAAATTCATACAGCACCTTAAGGCTGCACTGGTCAGAATTGAGAATAAAACCTATGGCATTTGCAGAATTACAGGCAAACTTATTCCTAAAGCAAGGCTAATGGCTGTTCCTCACGCCACGACTACCGTTGACGCAAAGAAAAATGAGAAATAAATGACATCTAAAAAGGGGAAAATCCTGATGATGACCATCATCGCATTGCTTGTCGTCATCTTGGACCAAGGACTTAAGATTTACGTACATAATCATTTCCAGTTGTACCAGAGCATTGAAATAACGCCCTGGTTTCAGTTGTGCTATGTGGAGAACAACGGAATGGCCTTTGGCGTTGAATGGTTCAGCAAATTGGCGCTGACGCTGTTCCGCATCGTGGCGGTGATTGCCATAATATGGTATATCGCAAAACTACTGCTACTTGAA
The DNA here is from genome assembly GCA_017454915.1 of Paludibacteraceae bacterium. Classification (GTDB taxonomy): domain Bacteria; phylum Bacteroidota; class Bacteroidia; order Bacteroidales; family Paludibacteraceae; genus UBA3747. The sequence continues at coordinate 95,927 of JAFTCC010000056.1, read as the reverse complement.
TGGAGGACAAGTTACCTTTTAATGTTGGCACTTATCGCGGCGGGAGCGGTCGGAAACATCATTGACTGCATGTTTTACGGCATTATCTGGGATTACGCGCCATTCATGTACGGCAAAGTCATTGATATGCTCTACTTCCCAATCATCCGGTCGGCAGAAGGTGAAGTGCTGTTTTTTCAACCAGTGTTCAACATTGCGGACACTGCCATAACTTCTGCCATATTTGCAGTACTGCTGTTTTTCAGGAAAGACTTCAACGAAAGTTTTGAAAAGATAAAGTTGTTAAAGAACAAAACTGCCGGTGAGGCGGATGAGGCGGACTATCCCGATACTACTGCCGAACCTGACAGCGCAACTAATTCCGAGTCTGCGGAAAAATCAGAATAACAGCCCCTACCCCACTATCCCCCTATTCATGGTGAAAAGAACCACAATCATAGTGCTGACGGCTTTGCTGTTGTGCTGCTGCGAAAGCTCTAACAGCTACCGCATAGGACAAGAGCAGATGGAGGACATCCTTGTTGACATGCACCGCACAGAGGGTATCATTCAAGCGCGAGGCGGCTTAACGAACACCACTGCCGGCAAGGCATACTATGCCAACACACTCGCTAAACACGGCATCACACCACAAGATTTCGACTCGGCACTGATTTGGTACACAGCTCATCCCGAAACTTTCATAAGAATTTACGGGCATGTGACAGAAAGGCTTGATAAGGAAAAGGACAGGCTAAAAGAGCCTGCCGAGAAATATCCATACGTGAGCATGGAATGGAGCAATCCTTTAACAAAATACGGATACACACCATATGAAACACCATACGAGGTTATTCACTTGATTGAGAGGCTGGAACGCGACACGGCTAAAGTGCCAGGTCCCGTGGGACAACGCAAAAGAAGAAAACAAATATAGCTGCTTTGCGAGGCAACTAACTGCACACCATCTGCAAAGCGGTTTTATCACAAAAACAACGTATTACTTACAACAAAAATGCATAGCAAGGAAGAACAGATAGAGGCATTTTCCAGCCTTTTGGACATTGTATGGCGACTGCGCCGCGAATGCCCCTGGGACAGCAAACAGACCTTTGACAGCGTCAGGACACTGACCATCGAAGAAGTTTATGAGCTGGCAAGCGCAATAAGCAAACACGACATGGCTGAGACATGCAAAGAGTTAGGCGACGTGCTGTTGCACATCTTGCTTTACGCGCGAATGGGCAGTGAGCAGGAAGTGTTTGACCTAAAAGACGTATGCGACAGGCTGAGCGACAAACTAATATTCAGACATCCGCATATATTCGGTAACGTAGAGGCGGCAACGGCTGAAGATGTCAGCAAACTCTGGGAGCAAGTAAAGCTTAAAGAAAAAGGCGGCAACAAAAGTGTGCTTGCGGGCGTACCAGAAGCATTACCAGCACTCATCAAGGCGCAGCGCATTCAGGATAAAGCCGCACACGCAGGGTTCGACTGGGAAGTGAAAGAGCAAGTGTGGGACAAAGTCAGAGAAGAAATGAGGGAAGTTGAAACTGAAATACGCAATGGCGACCAAGACCGCATTGAGGCTGAGTTCGGAGACCTGCTATTTGCCGTTATCAATGCGGCAAGGCTTTACGACGTCAATCCAGATAACGCACTCGAAAGAACGAACCGAAAATTCATCAACAGATTCACATATCTTGAGGAACAGTCGAAGGCAGACGGAAAAAAACTCAAGGACATGACTCTTGATGAAATGGAAAAATACTGGCAAGACGCTAAAAAGCAAGAATAGCCGAAAACCGAAAGTCATTATTCGGAAGCCGGAAAACAAAAGCGTATAGAGGCGAAACTGACGCATGCGCTAAAGCGCAAATCATAACACCCCGCTTCGGCAGCAACGCTTATAAACCAAGTAAAAATGCAGATAATAAATTAATACAAACTCAATTACAATGCGCAAGACTTTACTTCTAATCATGCTGGCAGCAATACCATGGCTGATGAGCAAAGCCTCCCCCACTCACCCTGAAGATAGCATCAGCTCAACATATCACAAGGGAGTATTTCACACCCACGTTACACGCATGGTGACTGCCACATCGTCGTGGCGTACTGCACAAATGGCAGACAGCCTCGTCGAGCAGTTTTTGCGTGACCCTGAACTGCTTTACGACTGGGCGCTCAAGGGAACAGGGCAACAGCATGACGGGAGTGAAAAAGACGACATCATATTGGTACTGAAAAACAATAACTATAACCCTAAAGCCCATCGCAGCATACTGACATTTGACGTCGTAGTGCCTGGTTTTCGCACCATAAAAGACGTTGTCATAGAATCGGTGGTTACTAACGAAAAGACAGACAAATACAGCAGAACTATAATCGTGGACATGCACACGAGTCTCGTGCTAAAGCATGCGCACGGAGTGCTGACCATAAAAGAGATAAACACCGCACAAAGCCTTATAACAATGGATGTTGACATTAAATTCGGATGGTTTTTCAATCTTTTCATTACTCAAAAGAAGTACAAGGCTCTTGCCGAATTTAGGTTGGGCAAATTCGTTGATAACCTTCGGTTCTACTCCGCACGGCCTGAGTTTTATGTTAGCCACGATCAACTTCAGATGCGACGCTAACCATTTGCCATACAATAAAACACATTTAGCGGTTCTATCAAGCACTAAACATCAAGCATAAAATACTGCAATAAAGACAATAAACGACCAAAACAATGTCAATACTTGACCAATTAAACGGCATCGAGCATAAGTACGAGGAACTTCAGACCCAAATCAGCGACCCAGCCGTAATTTCAGATATGCAACGCTACGTTCGCCTTAACCGCGAATACCGTGAGCTGGAGCGCATCGTCAACGCCAGCCGACGATACAAGCACCTGCTTGACGACATAGCTGGCGCACGAGAATTGCTCAACACCGACGACGAAGAAATGAGGGAAATGGCAAAAGAAGAACTCGCTTCTTTGGAGCCACAGCTCCAGCCAATGGAAGACGGAATACGCCTGTTGCTAATTCCAGCCGACCCCGAGGACAGCAAAAACGTGGTTATGGAAATCCGTGGCGGTACAGGAGGCGACGAGGCGGCACTGTTTGCCGGCGACCTGTTCCGGATGTACAGCAAATACTGCGAAATCAAAGGCTGGCAAATCGCAGTGTCAAGCTGCAGCGAGGGCACTGCAGGCGGATACAAAGAAATAATTTTCACCGTCAGCGGCGAACAAGTTTACGGCACGCTGAAGTACGAGTCAGGCGTCCACCGTGTTCAGCGGGTGCCGGTTACAGAAACACAAGGGCGTGTCCACACCTCGGCTGCGACTGTGGCGGTACTGCCTGAAGCAGACGAATTTGACGTCAACATAAACGAAGGTGAAATCAAGTGGGAAACTTTCAGGAGTGGCGGAGCTGGAGGACAAAACGTCAACAAAGTGGAGTCGGGAGTGAGGTTGCGCTATATGTGGAAAAACCCCATAAACGGTAACACCGAGGAAATTCTTATCGAATGTACTGAAACACGCGACCAGCCGAAAAACAAAGAGCGGGCATTAAGCCGCTTGAGAACTATGATTTACGACCGTGAACACCAGAAGTATATCGATGATATTGCGCAAAGGCGTAAAACTATGGTATCGACAGGCGACCGCTCTGCTAAAATACGCACCTACAACTACCCGCAAGGACGCATAACAGACCATCGAATCGGATACACAGTCTACAACCTGCAAAGCTTCATGGACGGAAACATACAGGACGTCATTGATCACCTGATTGTGGCTGAAAACGCAGAACGACTTAAGGCACAGGAGATGTAACCATGTATCTGTTTTACACCCCTGACATAGCTATTGACCAGACTTTGAGCGCAACAGAGTCAGCGCACGCTGTCCGTGTACTACGTCTCAACGCGGGAGACGATATTATGCTCACCGACGGGAAAGGGAACACATTCCAAGGCCGAATAACGCTGCCCCACCCAAAGGCTTGCCAGTTCGAGGTTATAAAAAAAATAGAGCAACAACAAAGACCGTATAAAGTACACCTCGTTATTGCGCCAACAAAAAACAGCGACCGCACCGAATGGGCGATAGAAAAATGCACCGAAATAGGAGTTGACACAATCACACTTGCGCTATGCCGCTATAGCGAAAGAAAAGAGCTGAAGACCGAAAGACTACAGAACATCATCGTGGCGGCTTGCAAGCAATCGCTCAAAGCCGCTTTCCCTGTTTTGAAGCCTATGACACCCATCGAGGACATAATTGCGCAAAGCCATGAGCAACAAAAATTTATTGCGCATTGCTACGAGAGCGACAAACAGCAACTCGTCAATTTGGCACAACCCTTGAAAGATACTATTGTGATGATAGGACCTGAAGGCGATTTTTCTGAACCAGAAGTTCAACTCGCCTTATCAAAAGGCTTCCAACCCGTGGCACTCGGCAACGAAAGGCTACGAACCGAAACTGCCGCTGTCGCCGCATGCCATACCATATCGCTCGTTAACCTAATGGACAGAACACTGCGCTGACAGACGGCAAAACGTTGGCTGCATTCGCTGGCTAAGTCATGCCTAAGGGCATTACCTGTGATAAAGTGTTGTTGATTGATAAAACTTATATTCTCAAGTTAATATCATAATTCTTAAATTCTTAAATTCTTAAATATTATGGCAGACATTTTAGACGAAGAGTGGGAAGACAAAGAAGTAGTGGACTATATCGTAAACTTTCTTGACAAGTCGGACCGCAAACGCGTTAGCAGACAAAACATTCAGGACGTTCTTGACTACATCGTTGATTATTATGACTCAAAAGGCTACATCGAAGACGACGATAACGACGAAGACACCGAAGTGGTGAGCGAGGCAGAGATTGACGAGGAAGAAATGTTCAACTTCATCAAAGACAAAATTGCGGCAGACGACAATCTCAAGCATATTGACGACGACCTGCTCAGCCAAATCATTGATGGCGAATACAATTACGGCGTCAGCATCGGCATCTATGACAACGATGATGACGAGGAATACGACACAGAAGAAGACTGAAAAATAGAATAAAATCAGCGGAAGACGTTCAATATCATTATGTTGCGCTTTCGTTTTGTGTGCCGTATCGGCTTTGGCGCAACTCAACACCGACAGAATCACATCTATCGGTCGCAGTGCTTTGTATTTCGATGACTATGTGCTCAGCATACAGTATTTCAACCAGGTAATCAAAATCAAGCCATACTTGTCTGAACCATATCTGCTCCGTGCGATAGCGAAAACGCAGCTTGGTGACTATCGCAGCGCAGAGATGGACTGCGACAAAGCCATCGAACTCAATCCCTTCACCCCTGGCGCTTACTATACACGCGGATACATAAGAGGACGGCTTGAACGATATAAAGAAGCTGAAAAAGACATTACGCAGGCTCTTGAGTTCTCGCCTGAAAACAAGACATATACGCTCATACGCGCTGACATCCGCATTGCGTTAAAAGACTATGACGGAGCTCTTGACGACATAAGCCAAATGCTGAAACGCGACAGCCATGACGCGCGGCTGCACCTTGAGCAGGGCAGAATTTTTTGGGAACAGAATGACACTGCAAAAGCGGTGCAGGCATTTGGCAACGCCATTGACGAAGACCCTCACAATGCCATGGGTTGGAGCGCACGAGGCATGGTATATGCCCATGCCAACGAAACAGAACTTGCCATTAACGATCTCAGCAAGGCTATAGAATTGGGCAGCAAGTGGCCGGGCGACTACATTAACCGCGGATTGCTGCATTACAAAAACCATAACTACCGTGGCGCGCTCGCCGACTATGACAAAGCTGTTGAATACGGGCAAGACAACTATGCCTGCTACTACAACAGAGGATTGCTTAGACATGAAGTCGGTGACTACAACAGAGCCGTGGAAGACTACACCAAATCAATAGCCCTGCACCCCACACCAGAAGCGTACTACCAGCGCGGAATGGTAAACCTGCAGCTCAGGCAATGGGAAGACGCAAGGGCGGACTTTGACACAATCATTGCCGGGCATCCCTATTTTGTACCGGCATACTACCTCGCAGCACAGGCCTGCGAAAAAACAGGATTGAAAACGCAAAGTCGCGCATATCAGAAAAAAGCATACGAAATTGAGAAAAACGAAAACAACATACGCCGAGAGCAGTCACAACTGCAGACAGACGCTAAAATAGCAGAAGCTCAGGACGATGACAAAGACTGGAGGAAGGAATTCTCATCGCAGGCAGCAGAAAACTTAACCGACGAAAACGGCAAACACGATAATTCATTGCGTGGCTCTGTTCAAAACAGACGTGCAAGCGTGGTCAACCAGCCCATGTTCACCATCAGTTACTACAAAAAGCCCGACAACCTGCGCCGCACCAGCACTTACCACCCTGCCCTCGAACAGTATAACCGCAGCCATGCACACAACAGCGCACTAAAAATCACTTGCGAGGAGATGCCGCTCAACGCCGAAATGATTAGCCTCCACTTCGGGCGCATAGAGGCCTTGACACGAGACATCAACAACAAACCCAATGACCCAAGCCTCGCCGAATGGCATTTTGAGCGAGCGATAGAATTTGCCACGGTGCAAGACTACAGCAGCGCTATAGAGGACGTAAACAATGCTGTGGCAGCTGGTGTCAAAAGCTTTCTGCCATACTTCTGCCGCGCAGTATGGCGATACAGAAGGCTGGAAGTGGAACGCGACGCCAACACGTTCAGGCTCGAATACGAACTGATTATGAGAGATTTGGACTACGTAATCCGCATCTGTCCCGACTTTTCGTTCGCATACTACAACAAGGCTAATATGCTTTGTCTGCAAAAAGACTATGAGGCTGCCATAAGATGCTACAACGAGGCGATTGCCATCGACAACGAGATGGCAGAAGCCTATTTTAACAGAGGATTGACAGAAATCTTCATTCAGAAAAACAAAGATGGAGCGGCCAGCCTGAGCCGGGCCGGAGAACTCGGAATTTACCAAGCATACAACTTAATCAGCCGATTTAAATGAAAAAAACATGCCTGACCATATTATTCTCATTCACCATGCTTACCGTAGCATGGGGGCAGGTGTTATATGAAATTTCCGGTAACGGGCTCAAAAACAAATCATACATCTTTGGCGAATGCAAATGGGTGCCGACCAGCTTTCTGGACAGCGTGCCCGAACTGATCAAGGCATACGGACATTGCGAACAAATTGCCGTAGAATGCTTTATGAACAATGTTGACGTAGCTGACGACTTGCGGCGTGCCGCACTGCTGCCCGACAGCGCAAAATACGAAGACATGTTATCGCACGACGAGTATCAGATTGTAAACCAAGCCCTCCTCAACAGGCTGCACCTTGGACTTGAGCAATTGGGTAGAATGAACCCTGCCGCAATAAGCGACCTGTTTCTGAGCGCGTTGTACAAAGAAGAATTGGGCTATGACGAGCAGAGGAGCATGGAGAACTTCTTCACTTTCATCGCCATTGAGCAAGGACACGACATCATAAGTCTGGACGACACACAGCAAACCATTCAACAACTTTTTCACCGGGAGCCTTTGTACTACCAAGTCAAAGAACTCTATAACATGGTGGTTTACAATGAACGTGAAGTTGAAACTGTAAAAAGTTTGATAAGCGCATACCGTAAGGGCGAATTGGCTTACATGTCATATATCATCCGTGGTCCGGAAAACAAAAGCAGCATGAGCTTTTCCGACTATCAGGCTTGGAGCAGCCGCTGGACGCGCTGGGTGAAAACATTGGGAGAAATTTTGGGGCAACGCAGCACCTTCGTCGTGCTTGACGCAAGATACCTCGGCTCCGACAAAGGTTTTTTGCAAGCACTTCGCGCAGCAGGCTACAAGGTCAAAGCAGTCAAAGTCATTAAACCGGCTGCCCGAATTTAGACCACGAAATTGATGCCAGCTGTCTCATTAAAAATCACACGTCTAAAGCGAAAGTGACGTATATCGTCCTCATTCCATTTCCATTTCCACGCACCACTAACGTAATCGGTCAGCCTATGGCCGTCTCCGTCAAAAACAGCCGAACACCCGTTGACTGTAACGAGAAATTCGTCACCGTTGAACGGAAGGTCAACAGCGTCAACACCCACAATTCTATGAATTGGCAACAGATATTCCCATTATTTTCCTATACAGTTCGAGGGCGTAAACGTCTGTCATGCCTGATATGTAGTCGGTAACGGCAAGCAAACGAGTGTATAGGTCATCAGCGTGAACCTCATATTGTGAGGGAACCCTCGCCAATAACTGCGCCGAATAGTTAGCGTCAGGCTCTAACACTGCGCCCACATACACTTCCATCAAAGTAGAGATAATGCGGTAGCCGCTTAACTCTATGTCAAGCACCGAAGGAGCGTGATATATTTTTTCCACAGCAAGCGACGAACACCGCTTATAAGCCTCGCGCGTACCGGCATCAACAAGTTTAATAAGAGCCGGAACATCACCACCCGTCATAATCGCCTCATAATTATCCATAAAAGCCTTCGTGCAGGCATCCACGAGAATGCCCACAGCCGTACTCCGCAGATATGCCACCTGCTCGTTTGCGTCATCAACCATCTCCAGTATTTGCGACACGTGTCCACACTTTTCTTCAGGCAAAAAAGACATCAGCAGCGACAGTGTTTCGGCAGTGGACAGTATGCGCAGTTTATGCGCATCCTCCAAGTCCATGAGCTGATAGCATATATCGTCTGCCGCTTCCACCAGATACACCAGCGGGTGACGCACCGCCCTGCCTGCCGAGGCAGAAACACGGCTTATGCCCAACTCGTCGGCTATGAGCCGGTATGTAGCCTCATCAGCACGGAAATAACCGAACTTCTGCTTTTTGCGCGAAGCGTGCGATGAGTCGTAGGGATACTTGACTATGGAAGCCAACATAGGATATGTCTGCGCGAAACCGCCTCTACGCCTGCCATTGAACTGATGAGTCAGCAAACGAAAAGCATTGGCATTGCCCTCAAAATATATCAAATCACACCACTGCTCAGCAGACAGTTGACGCTCCAAATCTTTGCCTGGACCTTCAATAAAAAAAGAACCTATCGCACGCTCACCGCTATGTCCAAATGGAGGATTGCCCATGTCGTGAGCCAGACATGCGGCTGAAACTATTGAGCCTATCTCGTCTATCAGCTGAGCAGCAGAACACTCGTCAGGATATTTCACTTTGAGCTGACGCAACACATTGTTGGCTATTGACCTGCCAACGCACGCCACCTCAAGGCTGTGGGTCAAACGGTTGTGGACAAACACACTGCCCGGAAGCGGAAACACCTGCGTCTTATTCTGCAAGCGCCTGAAAGGAGACGAAAATATCAGCCTGTCGTAATCACGTTCAAACACACCACGATGTTCGGTGGAGTTGGTGCTGTGATACTCCTCAAGCCCCAAACGCTTGGCGGTTATCAACTGATTCCAATTCAATCGTTCCATAACTTTATCTTAAAATACCGGTTATTTTATTTTCTATTCAATTTTAACTCGTCAGTCCCCTTGCCAGATTTGGCTTTTCCGCCTCCTAATCAAGCCACACCGATGCCGGATACTCTATCTCAACCAGCGAGAGCCCTTCGGCTGGCGCTGACGTGCTTGCTTGTGAACGGTCGCGAGCCTCTATTATTTTTCTGAAATCATCTACCGAGAGCCTGCCGCGCCCAACGTCCAACAGTGTGCCAACCACAGCCCTGACCATGTTGCGCAAAAAGCGGTTTGCGGATATGTGGAATATCAGTTGACAATCGTCAGCGCATTCCCATCTCGCCTCCGTGACTATGCAGTTGTTTGTTTTCACATCAGTATGAAGTTTTGAAAACGACGTCATATCCTGATATTCAAGCAACAAAGCCGCGGCCTCATTCATCCGCTCAACATTAAGCCCATAACCACACCTTGCGGCAGTATGCATCCGCATCGGGTCTTTGCGCTGCACTATAGTGTAGCGGTAGCGTCTTGCTATGGCATCAAACCGAGCATGCGCCTCGGCTTGTACGCGGCGAATTTCATATACTGCGATATCGGGCGGAAGCAGGCTGTTTAATGCCCTTACAACACTGGTGCTGTCACTCAACGGACTCTCAACATCAAAGTGAGCTATCATCTTGTCGGCATGCACGCCGGCATCTGTGCGGCCAGCCCCGACCACACTCACGCTTACGCGAAGCACTGTCGATAAAGCTTCCTCAAGACATTGTTGCACGCTTAAGCCATTAGGCTGGCGTTGCCAACCGCAATAGCGGGTGCCAAGATAACGTATGGTGATAAAATAACGCATCCCAACTTTTCAGGGTTATTCCTAACTTTGCTAAACAATGGGCAAATTAAATATTAAACACACCGCATTGTTTTTGCAAAATTACGCTAAAAATACGACATAGGCAAATCATCGGCTTTGCCGTTAGGCGGATTTTGAGTAACTTTGCAGCCGTTTTTATGTGGTTGTTTCTTGGCATATTATCAGCCTTGTGTTTAGGCTGTTACGACATCAGCCGCAAGCATGCGCTCGACGGTAACCCCGCCACGCTGGTGCTGCTGTCTTCCGTCGTATGCAGCACTTTGCTGTTGTGCGTGCCGCTTGCTTTGTCACGAATCGGAGTGCTCACTGCCGGCAGCCAGCTATTTTATGTGCCGCAAGTCAGTGCCGATGCGCACCGCTTCATTTTTATCAAAGCGGTGATAGTGCTAACTTCATGGCTTTTAGGTTATCAGGCGATGCAGCATCTGCCGATTTCGTTTGTCAGCCCCATGAACGCCACACGCCCCGTTTGGACACTGATAGGCGCACTCACGCTGTTTGGCGAACGACTCAACATCTGGCAATGGGCCGGAGTTGCGGCAGCTTTTGCCGCTATAGCGTATATGCAATATGGTTTCGTCAAAGTCAGCAGCAACCGCATCTCCGTCCGCCACAACGCATGGGTCTTGTGTCTTATCGGAGCCATCATCACAGGAGCAATCTCGGGCTTATATGACAAATACTTAATGCGCCGCTTCGACCACAACGCCGTGCAGGTGTGGTACACTATCTACCAGTGCGCGCTAATGGCGGCAATAGTGCTCGTCATGCGATGGAGGGGGAAAATACGACAGCCATTCAAGTGGAAATGGTCTATCGCGCTCATCTCGCTGTTCCTCGTGATGTCAGACTACGTTTATTTTTACGCGCTCACTTATCCCGACGCTTTAATTTCTGTGTTAAGCACTACCCGCAGGATGGGCTTTGTGGTGCCGTTTTTCTACGGGCTGATGCTGCTGCGCGAGCCCGTCAGCAAGTACAAACTCATCGGCACGCTGGCTGTCGTCATCAGCATGGTACTGCTACTAATCGGAACAATGTAACATGGCTGACTATCTCTCCTCACATTACATAGAACTGCTTGGCACGCTCTGCAGCCTTATCTATCTGCTCTATGCCATACCAGGCAGACCCATGTTGTGGGTATGGGGGATAATAAGCGCCGCACTTTACATCGTAGTGTTCTACCAAGGCAAGTTCTACGCCGACATGACACTGCAGTTTTATTACCTCGGAGTGTCAGCTTACGGACTATGGCACTGGCTCAACTACGGGGAAAAAAAACACAACAACGAACAACAGAAACAAGAACTGCCCGTGAGCAGGACACCTGTAAAAGAATGGATTTACATTCACATAGCAGACGCGCTCATATTTGCAGCTTACTATTTTGTGCTGAAAAACTTTACTGACTCGCCGCTACCCGTGTGCGACTCAATTACTACTGCCTTGAGCATCACCGCCACATGGATGCTCACGCAAAAAAGAATAGAGTACTGGCTTGTGTTCGTGTGCGTTGACGCATTCTCAGCGTGCCTCTACGCCTACCGCGGACTCTACCCGTCTGCCGCACTATTTGTCATATACACAATGATTGCAGTAATAGGCTACCTCCGATGGAAAAAACAACTTTGAGGACCTTACATTGTAATTTCCATTAAAAATTGCACGCCAAATTTGCATATCCCGATATTTTTTGCGAAATTTGCTTGTTAATTGCATTAAAGTGCATTCCATTATCGCGAAAAATTTCATAAAACACTAATAATTTAATACTTATGGAACTTCAAGCATGGACCATGATTCCGTTTGCGATTATGCTTCTCGCTATCGCTATCGGTCCCATCGTGGCAGAACACTGGTGGGAGAACAATCTCAACAAATTTATTGTCTCTCTAATTTTAGGAATCCCGACGGCAATATACCTCGTCTGCGTGGGATTAACGCACAACCTTGTTCATCAAGTATTTTTCGACTATGTGCCATTCATAATTCTGCTGCTTGCGCTATTCGTCGTAACTGGCGGCATTCACCTATCAGGTGACATCAAGGCTAAGCCAATTGTAAACACAGGTTTCCTTGCGCTTGGTTTCTTGTTGGCATCCATCATGGGTACCACGGGAGCCGCTATGCTGCTCATACGTCCGCTCATCGCAACCAACCAGCAACGCAAGCACAAAGTGCATACCATCTTGTTTTTCATAGCTTTGGTAGCCAACTGCGGCGGTCTGCTCTCACCTCTCGGCGATCCCCCGTTGTTCATGCTCTTCCTGCGTGGAGCAAGCTTCACATGGTTTATGACAATGTTCGTTGAGTGGGCTTTCGCCGGAGCCATACTGCTGCTGCTGTACTTCCTTGCCGACACATACTACTATCGCAAAGAAGACTGGACTGCATTGTCTGCCGACGCGCGTGAAATAGAACCTCTGCGACTCGGAGGCAAAATCAATTTCATCTACCTCATAGGCATAGTGCTTACCGTGGCTTTCATCAATGAGGGCTACATCCCGCAGATGAAAGGCGATAACCTATTCTTCAAATATCTGCGCGAAATCGTATTGCTCATCATAATCGCCCTGTCGATTTTCACCACCAACAAGAAAGTCCGCTACGAGCTCAACAAATTCACTTGGGGTCCGATAATTGAAGTTGCCGCTTTGTTCTTCGGCATATTCATCACCATGACACCTGCGCTTATTTTCATGAACCACCATGCTGCCGACATGGGCTTTGACCAAACATGGCAGTTCTACTATGCAACAGGCGCCCTGAGTTCGTTCCTTGACAACACCCCGACCGCCGTAGCGTTCCACAGTCTTGCCACAGGCCTGTCGCCAGAAGCTATGCAGGCTATCGGAGGAAACATGGTGGCCGGAGTTCCTGAAACGCTGCTGCGCGCAATAAGCATCGGTGCTGTGTTCTTTGGGGCTATGACATATATTGGCAACGGACCTAACTTCATGGTTAAGTCAATCGCTGAAGAGAACGAAATCAAAATGCCGTCATTTTTCGGTTATATGATTAAATTCTCTCTCATCATTCTCCTGCCGGTTTACATACTCGTGCAACTCATATTCTTATAATTGGCGACTAACATTGTTTTTGACGTTGTATGCGGACGCGACATGTCGCGTCCCTACATTCGTCAATTGCCAAATCGCCAATCGTAATTTGTCAAATAGCCTTGGATTCAGACTTTCGGCTAAAGATTGTCGGTGTAATAGGCATTCGACATTGAGCGAGGCGGTCTTGCGACATTCAACTACATAATTATGGATAATAAAGAGACAAACCTGTTTGATTTATTAGTAAAATTTCTCCACTGGTGCGGCAATATCATATTGCATTGCTTCAAAGCATTAGGTGCAGCCATGCGGCTCAGTTACCAACATTGGCTCATCATTTGCGTGAGCATCGTGTTGTGCGTGTCTTTGGGCATCTACTATAGCCGCTCGAGCAACAGGCGCTATAGTGCTGACATTGTGCTCCACATTAACGGCAGCAACCATGCTGTGCTGAAGCAAATCCTGCAACCTGTACTCGAACCCGTAAACAAAAAAGTTTCCGAAGACTTGTCCACCGCAAATTTTCTGGGCGGCGAGGACATCATAGAGGGCATCAAGCGTGTGAAAGCGCATTATGTAATTGACTGCCTGCGCGACAGCACAATTGACTATGTTGACTGGCAAAACAAATCGACGCTCACCGACACGATTAAATATGTTTTGCCCGACTACCTTGCCCTGCGCGTCGTAACAACGCGCCCTGACCTGCTGCCAACGGTGCAGGCGGCTTTGCTCAACAAACTGAACAACAACAGCGTGCTTCGTGCCAATTTCGAAAAATTCAAAGCCGAGCATGAACGCAATTATCTGATTTACGCCGCTCAGATAGAGAAGCTTGACAGCCTGACCTCAAGGCTCTACCTCGAAGAGCCTACGCTAATGGGCATAGACCTTCGCAACAACTCGCTGCTTGTGGGAGAACAACGCCGACAGACTTTCGCAGAAGAATTCCGCGAATATATCAAAAAAGCGAAATATGAGAGCGAACAGTTGGCTTTGTGCACCAACCCTGTGGTGCCGGTCAACGACTTTGCGCTACAGCATAAAGCCGTCAACGGAAGACTCAAAATGATTGCCTTGGGAATTGTTGTCGGATGGCTAATTGGTGTGGCACTGGCTCTCTTCAGCGAAAAAAGAAAGAAAATCAAAGAATATCTTAAACGTGAAGTCTAATTGACTTCGGCATGGTATTTGCCTTTCCATTGACTGAATGTAAAAGCTTATCTGATATGAACAAAAAGACTATTCTCATTGTTGCCATTGCCTGCCTTTGCGCCCTTTCTGCCATCGCCCAGAAATGCGCTGTCAACTATATGCCGACAGCCGACTTCAAAAACAAAGTATGGGACATGAAGGGCACACAATGGAACTACCGTGGTTCTTCCGCGATTGTAATTGACTGTTACACAACATGGTGCGGACCATGTAAAAGACTGGCGCCCATCATGGAAGAACTTGCGGCAGACTACTGCGGCAGGGTACAGTTCTACAAACTTGACATTGAGAGAGAACCCGAAATTGCAGCTAAATTCCAAATCCACAGCATTCCCACCCTGCTCTTCATACCGGCAAGCGGTACTCCAGGATTGCTGCAGGGGCTGAGGTCTAAAGAGGAACTGAAAAGCGTGATTGACAAGCACCTGCTTGGCAAATAAGTACACCTCATTAGCCGCAAAGACAAACAAACACGTCATTAGAGTAAAAAAATTAAAAACTTTTCATCGTGCTTATCGAACAGTACATATCAAGCCGCCGCGACCAATTGTTGCAGCGGCTTTTTTCGTTGCTTGCCATACCAAGCATCAGTTCACAGTCTGAACACAAGCCTGACATGCTCCGTTGTGCTGAGCGCTGGGCTGAACTGCTCCGCGAAGCTGGCGCAGACACCGTAGATGTGATGCCCACCAAGGGCAACCCCGTCGTGTTCGCGAGCAAGAATGTCAATCCAAACGCGCCTACAGTGCTGATTTACGGTCACTACGATGTGATGCCCGTTGAGCCACTCGCCGAGTGGACA
Organism: Paludibacteraceae bacterium; assembly: GCA_017454915.1. Classification (GTDB taxonomy): domain Bacteria; phylum Bacteroidota; class Bacteroidia; order Bacteroidales; family Paludibacteraceae; genus UBA3747. Next base: position 80,497 of record JAFTCC010000056.1, on the reverse strand, counting down.
CTGCCGCCGTTCCAACCACAAATCAAAGACGGACATATACGCGCAAGGGGCGCGGATGACGACAAGGGACAGTCTTTCATGCACTATGCTGCTTTCTGCTATCTGGTTGAAAACAACTTGCTGAAGCATAACATAAAGTTCCTGCTTGAAGGCGAAGAAGAAATCAGTTCGCCGAGCCTTGAGGAATTTATGACTGCCAACAAAGAACTGCTTGCCGCCGATATCATACTTGTTTCGGACACCAGCATGCTCAATGCCGACAACCCCAGCATCACCACCGGACTTCGCGGGCTGGCTTACCTGCAAGTTGATGTACACGCTGCGGCGCGAGACCTACACTCCGGCATTTTCGGCGGTGCGGTAGCCAATCCTGTCAATATCCTATGCAGCCTTATCAGCCGCATTCAGGACACCGAAACTGGCAGGATACTGATACCGCACTTCTACGACGACGTGGACGAATTGTCGGCTGACGAAAAAGCACTGATAGCCCAGATACCATTTGACGAAACTGAATATCTCAACGGCATAGGAGCGCGCAAACTTCATGGTGAAGCGGGATTCACCACTGTCGAACGCACAGGCGTAAGACCAACCTTTGACGTGTGCGGCATCTGGGGAGGATACACCGGCGAGGGAGCAAAAACAGTGCTGCCGGCTGAGGCGCACGCCAAAATTTCAACACGCCTCGTGCCGCACCAGAACCATGAGAAAATCGCCCAACTCATCGAAGACTACCTCAACTCAATAGCCCCTGACTGCGTCGAGGTCAAATGCACATCGCTACACGGAGCAGAAAGCTATGTGTGCCCCATCCAACTACCGGCATACAAAGCCGCCGAAAAAGCCTACACCACAGTGTTCGGAAAGAGGCCGTTACCCGTCAGAAGAGGAGGCAGCATCGGTGTCGTGCCAATGTTTGAACGCGTTACGGGAGTCAAATCAATCCTCATGGGATTCGGACTTGAAAGCGATGCCATACATTCGCCAAACGAGAACTTCCCGCTTGACATGTGGGAGAAAGGCATACGCACTATCGTGGAGTTCCACAGCGAGTTCGACAAAATTTAGAATGTGAAAACGACATGAGTATTTTTTGACATCTTTTGTCAAAGCGTCATTATTTTGCCGGCAAAAGGGATGCCGTTCAGAACTTTTTCCGTACTTTTGCAACGGAAAGACAAAGCTAACAAAAGTATAAATTAAAACAACAATAATTATGGAAGAGAATCAAAAACGCACACCGTCAGCCGAGAAGCTTAAAGCTCTGCAGCTGGCGATGGACAAAATCGAAAAAGACCATGGCAAAGGCACCATCATGCGCATGGGCGACCACAACGAGGGTACGATAGACGTTATTCCGTCCGGCTCTCTGGGGCTCAACATGGCCCTCGGCGTGGGAGGATACCCGAGGGGCAGGATAATCGAGATTTTCGGACCTGAATCGTCAGGTAAAACCACTCTTGCTATTCATGCCATTGCCGAAGTGCAAAAACTGGGAGGAATTGCCGCTATCATTGACGCTGAGCACGCTTTTGACCGTTTTTACGCTCGCAACCTCGGCGTTGACATCGATAACCTCCTGATTTCGCAGCCCGACAGCGGCGAGCAGGCCCTCGAAGTCGCAGAACAACTCATACGCTCAAGTGCCGTGGACCTCGTGGTCATCGACTCTGTGGCGGCACTCACGCCTAAAGCCGAACTCGAAGGCGACATGGGAGAAAACAAAGTCGGACTGCAGGCCCGCCTCATGAGCCAAGCGCTTCGGAAACTCACTGCTGCAATCAGCCGAACCAACACTACCTGCATTTTCATCAACCAATTGCGCGAAAAAATTGGAGTGATGTTCGGCAACCCCGAAACAACCACCGGCGGTAACGCGCTCAAGTTCTATGCGAGCGTGCGCATCGACATTCGCGCAAGCACACCCATCAAAGACGGCGAAGAGGTGCTCGGAAAACTCACTAAAGTCAAAATCGTCAAGAACAAAGTCGCACCTCCGTTCCGCAAATGCGAGTTCGACATCATGTTCGGCGAGGGAATAAGCCTCGTAGGCGAAATCGTGGATCTTGGCGTGCAATACGGGGTCATCAAGAAGAGCGGCTCATGGTTTAGCTATGGTGACACAAAACTCGCACAAGGGCGCGAGGCCGTCAAAGAACTTCTGCGTGAGAATCCCGAACTCAAAGCCGAACTGGAGCAAAAAATCACCGAAGCCATGCGCAACAGCGAAGAGTAAAACACTCTTTAACGCATTTGGGCAACAGCCAATTTACTTATTGTGTCTTCACGCCCAAATGATATCCTTATAACAAACCATACCCCCCAGTCGCCTCATTAGACCGGCTGGGGGGTATTACAACCTCACCTCCATAACGACACCCATCCGTAGAAATAAACACCACTCCACAACTCCATACCTCCGTAGAAATAAACACCACTCCACAACTCCACAACTCCATAGAGATAAAACCTCCAAAACTCCACAACTCCATAGAGATAAACACCACTCCATAACTCCACAACTCCGCAGAGATAAACACAACTCCACAACTCCACAACTCCGCAGAGATAAACACCACTCCATAGCTCCACAACTCCGCAGAGATAAACACCACTCCACAACTCCACAACTCCGCAGAGATAAACACCACTCCATAACTCCACAACTCCATAGAGATAAAACCTCCATAACTCCATACCTCCGTAGAGATAAAAACTCCATAACTCCATACCTCCGTAGAGATAAAAACTCCATAACTCCATACCTCCGTAGAAATAAACGTGATGGACGCGCGCAAGGTAGGCACGCAATAGCGTCTTTTTTTTGCGGGCGGTTTGCACAATTGAAAAAGAAAACGTAAATTTGCACTGATAATGAAAGAACATTAAAAATTAAGCGAAAAATGGCAGTAGCAATTGATTCTGAGTTCTTGCGCAATTTAAGCGCAGTGGCAGAGGACGAGAACTTGATGGCAAGGCTCTCGCGTTATATGCATCGTCTGCTTGCTGAAAAAAAAGACGAGACACTATTTACCAAAGAAGAGTATTTCCGCCGTCTTGACGAGGCAGAAAATAATTATGCACTCGGTCATTTTTACGAGATGCGCCCCGATGAAACATTAGAAGAGTTTATAAATAGGACTGCGTAATGTACACCATCAGATACACACCGGAAGCGTACGATGACATTAGGCGTTTGCTGCGTTCAGAGCCAGCCGCATTTAGAAAAGTAGAAACTTTTATCAACGAACTTAAGGAGCATCCGAAAACAGGCACAGGCCATCCGGAACTTCTAAAAGGCAAACCAGAAGGCAGGTGGTCAAGGCAGATAACAAAAAAACACAGGCTTATTTACCGAATATACGAAACAGAAGTAGTCGTGCTAATTATTGCTGCCTACGGGCACTACGACGACAAATAACACTCCACGCCGCCAAATTCACTGGCGGCGTTTTTTACCAAATGACCAAACGAAATACGGCCAAATGACCAAACGAAACACGGCCAAATGACCAAATAAAACACGGCCAAATGACCAAACGAAATACGGCCAAATGACCAAATAAACTTAAAAATATTTGTTCTATCAACAGAAAATCACTACCTTTGCAGAAAAGAAACAAAAACATTATTTATGTCAGATAACGCATTTAAATATAGCAAGAGAATTGCCGATATTTTATTAGCAGAAAAACTTGAAACAATGGGAGCCGTTCTCATCGAAGGTCCCAAGGCTTGTGGAAAGACAACTACAGCAGAACAGCAGGCCCAAAGCATCATTTACATGGATGATCCAACAAGCATACAACAGAACTTACATTTGGCGGAGACCGATGTAAAACGCTTGCTTCAAGGTAATAATCCAAGACTCATTGACGAGTGGCAAATTGCGCCGCAAATATGGGATGCGGTGCGTTTTGAGGCAGATCACCGTAAGGCTGACGGACTTTTTATACTCACCGGCTCTGCGGTACCAGCCGACAACTCTAAAATTCAGCATACTGGTGCGGGCCGTTTTGCATGGCTTACTATGCGACCTATGACACTATGGGAGTCCGATGAGTCGTCTGGTGAGGTCAGCCTTAAATCGTTATTCACACATCCGGAAAAGATAAACGGAGAAAGTTCTTTGCAGCTTGAAGACATAGCCTATGTCATTTGCAGGGGCGGGTGGCCGAAATCTGTGTACAAAAAAAACAAAGCAACAGCGCTTAAGCAAGTTTATGAATATTTCGAGGCGATAACCCGTTCTGACATATCGCGAGTGGACGGTGTGGAAAGAAACGAATTTCGCGCAAAAAGACTGATGCGCTCCTATGCGCGACTACAAGGTGCCATGACGAGCATTCAGACGATTGTAGAAGACATGAGAACCAATGAAGTGTCTAATATAAGTGACGAGACTATTGCATCGTATATAAAGGCATTAAAAAAGATTTTCGTTATCGAGGACATGCCAGCATGGAATCCTAATTTGCGTTCCAAAACCGCAATACGAACCAGTGACACGCGTTATTTCGTAGACCCGTCATTAGCTGTTGCCGCGTTAGGCCTTGGCCCCAATGACCTAATAAACGACCTGAACACCATGGGACTGCTGTTTGAAACTCTGTGCGTGCGCGACCTTCGTGTTTATGCGGAAGCAAATTATGGAAATGTATTCCATTATAGAGATAAAAACGGATTAGAGTGCGACGCTGTTGTACATTTGAGAAATGGCAACTACGGACTCATTGAAATTAAGTTAGGAGGCGAGAAGTTAATTGATGAGGGAGTCGCCAATTTGATTAATCTAGAAAATAAACTTGACACAACCAAAATGAAGAAGCCATCATTCAAAATGGTGCTTACAGCCGTAGGACAGTATGCATATATGCGCACCGACGGAGTAATGGTTGTACCAATCGGCTGCCTAAAAGATTAATTATCCTTATATTTACTGTTCTCAACGCCGCCAAATTCACTGGCGGCGTTTTTTACCAAATGACCAAATGAAAATCAGCCAAATGACCAAACGAAACACGGCCAAATGACCAAACGAAACACGGCCAAATGACCAAACGAAACACGGCCAAATGACCAAATAAGTTATAAATATTTCACAGGAAATTATTACGCGGTTTGCACAATTGAAAAAGAAAACGTAAATTTGCAGATGTAATGTATCACGCCATGGGTGTGTGGGTGGGATTATTCCCCACATGGGAGTAAAACTGCCGATGCCTCACGGGTGAGACGTTACGGACATAAGGCGTTTATTGACGCTTGTTTTGGCATCATGAAATCCGGAAAATTTCAAGCCCCAGAACAAGATAGTGCAATAAGCGTCCATGGATATGTATCATCATGCGTGTCAGCGCATAGAGCATATCGGCGTGGACGTTATTGTTTATTCTTGGCTTAGGGTCTTTCCGGAACCTCATGATGGAGAATAAGCAGAGATAAGGTTCCACGCTTTCTTTTTATTTACAAACGAGTTGTTGCGGAATCCAACTCTCACAAAACTTTATAATAGACTATGAAAAAAGAAAACAAGCAAGAGGAACTCCAGTCACGTCGTGAGTTCTTCAAATCAGCAGCAAAAGCCGCATTGCCAGTCATCGGTGCGGTGGTATTAAGCGCACTGCCAATTAAGGCGCAAGCATCAGAAATGGGATGCGACTGGGGTTGCACAGGTAATTGTTACGGCGGCTGTGATGGTATGTGCGGTTCTAATGCATGTATGGGTTCATGTCAAAACGACTGCTATACAACTTGTAGAGGCACTTGTCGTGGTATGTGCACTGGTTCTAACAATGCTAACTGGTAATTAATTCGCTTCTCTATGGATAAATTTCATATTAGTAAGGTTCACGCTGGGGATATTCATTACATATCCATTGATTTTGAGGATGTCGTTGACAAAGAGTACATCAAAACTCAACTAAATTCTCTGGGTTATATTAAAAAGGCTAACGTCAGTGACGATAATTATGGGAAAATTCGTGCTATTGTTTATCTCCACGAAGACACCGATGAGAATGAAATTGTAGATAAGTTGAAAGAGTATTTGACAAGAATTTAATCAAAAAATTGCAATGGGAGGTGGGTGGGACTTTTTTTACGATTATTATAGTTAAAACCATGAAACTTAAAGATTTTTTGAAAAACAAGTATAATATCAACACAGAAGATTGTAAAGATAAGGATGGAAATAGTATTAAAAGTTCTTTAGCAAATTTCCAGCCTACGCCTGTGCTTGAAAAAGATTTGACTCAATTATCCGATGAGGAAATTTTTGTGGTGTTTAACGAGGTGTACCCTATGTCTAAATCTGGAAGATTTGCAGACGATGTTATAAATAAGGCAAAAGAAGAAATGAGCGAATACCTATGAATACTATCAAATCCCAACAAGAAGCGTGGCAGTCGGGTATGGCGAAGAACATCACGTTCATTGTCACCAAGGACTGTCAGTTGGCATGTAAATACTGCTATCTCGTGGGCAAAAACGAGAAGGAGCGCATGCCTTTCGAAGTGGCAAAAGCTGCCATCGACTATGTCCTCGACCGTGAGAATGACCCTAACTTCGCATACGAGAGCGTGGTATGGGACTTCATCGGCGGCGAGCCGTTCCTCGAAATAGACCTCATAGACCGCATCTGCGACTATATAAAACAAGAACTCTACCGCCGTAACCACCACTGGTTCAACTCCTACCGCTTCTCGTTCTCGACTAACGGCATCAACTACGACAGCGACAAGGTGCAGCGGTTCATACAGAAAAACAGAAGCCACCTCTCCATCGGCATCACGATAGACGGCACACGCCGCAAGCACGACCTCAACCGGGTGTATAAGATTACAGGCAAGGGGTCTTACGACGACGTGGTGCGCAACATTGCGCTATGGCAGCAACAGTTCCCCGGCGACGGCACCAAGGTTACCATCTCCTCTGCCGATATACCATACATCTGCGAGTCGGTGCTGCACCTCTACGACCTCGGCATTCATCAGGTCAACATCAACTGCGTGTTTGAGGACGTGTGGCATGAGGGCGACGACAAACGCTTCGAGGAACAGCTGATGCAACTGGCTAACGCCATCATCGACAACGGCCTCTACCGTGACAACGCCTGCTCGTTTTTCTCGGAACACATGGGTAAGCCGCTTGACTGCACGCTGCAGAACCAGAACTGGTGCGGAGCGGGTAAGATGCTGTCGGTGGATGCCGCCGGTAACTTCTATCCATGCACACGTTTCGCACAGTACAGTCTGCGCGACAAAGAGGCATGGATAATAGGCAACATACACGACGGCATTGACAACAACAAACTGCGTCCGTTCCTGACCCTCGACCGCTGCACGCAAAGCACACCGGAGTGCGTGGACTGCGAGGTGGCGGAAGGCTGCGCATGGTGCCAAGGCGAAAACTTCGACGCGGCAAAGACGCACACCGTCTATCAGCGAGCAACAGCGATTTGCCTCATGCACAAAGCCAGAGTGCGAGCAAATAATTATTATTGGAACAAACTATTCCGCAAACTGGAGTTAGAAGGCAAACGCGAAGAGTACGAAGCCAAGCACAAATCCATGACACCCGATGTCTGCTGATAGTCTGCGGACATGACACGTCATGTACATACAAAATTAGGCCAACCCACGAGGGCAATGCGGACATGACATGTCATGTCCCTACAAAATGCAATACGAAAATAACAAAATAGTCAAATAATTAAATAACACCGTGTTACAATATTTAGTAATCTTACTTGATGATACGAGCGTGGCGTATTGCCATGCCTGCAATCCGCTCACAGAGCGTAACCTCATGCCGCTTGACACTCTCAAGAAGGCGATACTCTTCGGCATGAAAGAGAATCTGATGATCCAGTATGTCTATCCCGACTACGACCTGCCCGAGCAGTACGAAGCGGTGTTAGAGAGCATCGACAATGTGAAGATATGGGGCGAAAGCAGTGCCGCGACACAGCATGCGGCGTTAGAAAACATGGATGTCATAATCTATAACTCCGTGCCCGACGCCATAGCCACCAAGAACGCCGTGTTGCGGTTGCCGATTAAGGAGTTCATCGCCAAGCAATATGATATAGCCGCCCTGCTGCCTCATGTTAAACGCCTGAACATTTGCCTTACGGACATCGAGAACTTCAATGATGGACAAATTAAGGACTATAGCAAGGCACTGGGCACTCTCAATGCCGTGCTGCTCAATCTGTTCAAGTCTGGCAAACAGCCTCAGCTGAACATCCTCACCGACCGCCTGCAACTGACCGAGATGCACAACTGCGGAGCCGGCGTAAGCAACATCACTGTAGCACCCAACGGCAAGTTCTACCTCTGTCCGGCGTTCTACTACGACGAGCGGACAGGTGTAAGCAACCGCATGAACCACAGCAAGCCATCGTCGGAACGCAATGTGGGCAACCTTGACAGCGGTCTGGACATTCCAAACCAGCAGCTGCTCAAACTCGACCATGCACCACTCTGCCGAAACTGCGACGCATATCACTGCAACCGCTGCATCTGGCTCAACCAAAAGCTGACGTGGGACAACAACACACCCTCGCACCAGCAGTGTATGCTGGCTCACATCGAACGCAACGCATCACGGGATTTGCAGCAACTACTCACCGCAGCGGAGGTGAGCGCAGGAGAAGAAATCAAACAGATTGACTACCTCGACCCGTTCGACGTAAAGAAAGAATGGTAAAGACTATTTACGTATTTTCACATTTACGTATTTATGTATTTACGTATTTTCATATTGCTTTTGACCTCTGTAGGGACATGACACGTCATGTCAGTTTCGCACGAGTAAAGCAAGTTTATCTCTACTGAGATGTGGAGTAATGGAGGTGTCGCATGACAATAGATTTATTGTCAGAAAATCTGTCGAAAGAACACCTCAAAATGCAATTATAAATCAACACTATAAATCATTCAATATGCAAAAGAAACTTGTAGGACAGGTAACATCTGACGAAAAAAACGAGATACAGCGTCTCTTTGAACGCCGCAATGGACTGAACGAATTGGCGAAAATCCTTACTGCCGAAAATGCCGAACTTTATGAAAAACTCGTGAAGGACTTGGGCGAAACAGGCACAAAATTTCAGCATTGGTGGGACGTTATGGCACAAAAGTACCAATGGGAGTCGGCAGAAAACGGCAACTGGGAAATCAACTTCGACACTTGCGAGATTTTTCTCGTGATGCCATAGTAGATTGACTATCAACCGAATGTACTACGGAACAATGAATGATTAACAACAAAAAAACAAAACAATTATGACATTACTTTTTATAGGAACCACCGAACTGCTGGTAATTGGCGGTGTGGCACTGCTTATATTTGGCGGCAAAAAATTGCCAGAACTGATGCGCGGACTCGGTCGTGGCGTGAAAGAGTTTAAGGAGGGCATGAATGAACCTCGTCAGGATGAAACAAATGGCGAACCTAAGGACGCTACGCCTGATGCAGACCAAACGTCACAAGCTGCGGACAACGCACCAGAAGACAAACCGCTTGAAAAATGAGCGACGACAATCAGATGATGACATTTGGCGGGCACCTTGAGGTGCTGCGCAGGATGTTGTTTCGCATACTGATAGTGGCGGCGATACTTGCCGTCATGATTTTTTGCTTTAAGGACTGGACGTTCAGCATGCTGCTTGCACCCAGTGAAAGCGATTTTTGCCTTTACCGCTGGATAGAAAGTTTCTTTGCTTTAGTGGGTTATGACTTCCGCTTCACCAACTTTGAGGTTGACCTCATAGCCACAGACCTGAGCAGCCAGTTCATGACTCACATCAGCACATCTCTCTATCTGGGTTTGCTCAGTGCGTCGCCCTATATTCTGTTTGAACTTTTTCGTTTCATATCACCTGCCCTGTACGACAACGAGCGCAGATACTCCATACCATTTCTGCTGACGATATACGCTTTGTTCGTCATCGGCGTTCTGATGAGCTATTACATCCTTTTCCCTATCTCGTTCCGTTTTCTCGGAACGTATTCCGTCGCCGCAAAAGTCCACAGCACAATCACACTCGACAGCTATGTGTCAACGTTTGTGACACTGACACTTGTCATGGGTGTCATATTCCAGCTGCCTGTAGTGGCGTTCCTGTTGGCTAAACTCGGAATTATAGAAAGCGCGATGTTGGCGAAATACCGCCGTCACGCTCTTTTGATAATCATGATTGTGGCAGCCATCATCACTCCGCCCGACCTGATGACACTCGTGCTTGTTACCATTCCGCTCTACGTGCTCTATGAAATCAGCATAGTGGTGGCACGGCGCGTTGAAAAAAGATAAGGTCTTCGGCACAACGCTGGACACGACATGTCATGTCCCTACAATCTACAAACGATAGAACACCAACTTGTAAATTGCCAAATAGTAAATAGTCAAATAGTAAATGGCGAAACACTCTGCGTTCGCTATTACGTGGGTATTAAATAAAAATTTCAGTAATTGTTTTGCCGTATTGAGGAAAAAATCGTAAATTTGCAAAAATAAAAAACTAACTATTCTAATCATTATTTTAATAATCGAAAACTATGTGGCTTTTTAATTCTTCCATCGGCCGTAAGGTTGTGATGAGCGTTACAGGTTTGAGCCTTGTGCTTTTCCTACTCTTCCACGCGTCGATGAACATTACCCTTCTGTTCAGTCAGGAGGCGTACAACATGATTTGCGAATTCCTTGGCGCCAACTGGTATGCACTGGTCGGCACGCTCGGACTGGCTTTTCTGGCCGTTGTTCACATCGTCTATGCCTTCATGCTGACTATCCAGAACTACCGCGCCCGCGGCAACGACCGCTACGCGCAAGAGGCTCGTCAGGAGGGTGTTGACTGGAACTCAAAGAACATGCTTGCGCTGGGTATCATAATTCTCGGCGGACTATGCGTACACCTCTTCAACTTCTGGTTCAGGATGCAGTTTGCCGAAATCATCGGACACGCCACCGGCTCATTTGACCCCACCGACGGCGCCGCTTACGTACGCTACACGTTCAGCAAGTGGTACTATGTGGCCATCTACGTGGTATGGCTCGGAGCCATCTGGTTCCACCTCACACACGGCATCTGGTCGGGAATGCACACACTGGGAGCAAGCGGTAACACGTGGCTGCCACGCATTAAAGTCATCTCAAATATCTTCGCTACTTTGATAGTGCTCATGTTCCTGAGCGTTGTTATCTGCTATGCCTGCGGACTGGAGCCCAAACTGAAAGACAGCTGCCCACAGCAAACCGAGTGCTGCATGAAGGACAAACAAGACTGCTGCAAGGCCGAAAAGGCAGAATGCTGCAAAGCACATGACGAGGCATGCAAGCAGGCCTGCGAACAATGCTGCAAAGGAAACTGCGAGGAATGCTGCAAAGGCAATTGCGCAGAGTGCTGCAAGGCGCAGAAACCCGAATGCTGCAAAGAAGGAGCGGAATGCTGCAAACCCGACGCAGAGTGCTGCAAGGCAGAAAAATAAATAGCACCCCATCAACTGAAAAACTATTATATTATGGCAAATAAGAAAGAAGACATATTGTCTGCGGCACAAAATGCCGCAGAGGCAGCAGTTAAGGCAGCGAAAGACGTGGCTGAAACTGTAGCCGAAAAAGCGTCCGAAGTCGTTCAACAGGCTGTTGATGCTGTTCAGCAAGCCGCAAAAGAGGTCAACATAGCCTTGGACAATGCCGCTGAAGAAGCCGCAAGGGAAGCGAAAATCATAACGCCTAAAATGGCGAAAATCCCTGCTGGACCGCTCGAACTCAAGTGGACGAATTACAAAGACCATCAGAAGCTCGTCAACCCCGCCAACAAGCGCAGGCTTGACATCATCGTTGTCGGCACCGGTCTTGCTGGAGCGTCAGCTGCCGCATCGCTTGCCGAAATGGGCTTTAACGTTCTCAACTTCTGCATTCAGGACTCACCGCGCCGAGCTCACTCTATAGCAGCGCAAGGTGGTATCAATGCCGCTAAAAACTATCAGAACGACGGCGACTCTGTTTACCGCCTCTACTATGACACCATCAAGGGCGGTGACTATCGCGCACGCGAAGCCAACGTTTATCGTCTTGCGGAAGTGTCGAACAACATCATCGACCAATGCGTTGCGCAAGGCGTGCCTTTCGCCCGCGAATATGGCGGACTGCTTGACAACCGCAGCTTCGGCGGCGCACAGGTAAGCCGCACATTCTACGCCAAAGGTCAGACGGGACAGCAACTGCTGCTCGGAGCATATAGCGCACTGAGCCGCCAAATTGGTAAAGGCAAAGTGAAGATGTACACACGCCACGAGATGCTCGACATCGTAATCATTGACGGACGCGCACGTGGCATCATAGCCCGCAACCTCGTAACCGGACAAATCGAGCGCTTCTTCGGACACGCTGTTGTCATCGGCTCGGGAGGCTACGGCAACACCTTCTTCCTCTCCACCAACGCTATGGCTTCAAACGGCTCTGCAGCCATGCAGATGTACCGCCATGGTGCGTACTTCGCGAACCCCTGCTATGCACAAATTCACCCCACCTGCATTCCTAAACACGGTGACTTCCAGTCGAAACTCACCCTGATGTCAGAGTCGCTCCGTAACGACGGACGCATTTGGGTGCCCAAGAAACTGGAGGACGCAAAACGCCTGCAGCGCGGCGAAATCAAAGGACGCGACATACCCGAAGAAGACCGCGACTACTACCTCGAGCGCCGCTACCCGGCATTCGGCAACCTCGTACCTCGCGACGTGGCATCACGCGCCGCAAAAGAGCGCTGTGACGCAGGATTCGGAGTTAACAACACCGGACTGGCTGTTTTCCTCGACTTTTCAGACGCCATACAGCGTCTTGGCAAGGATGTCGTTGAGCAAAAATACGGCAACCTCTTCCAGATGTACGAAAAAATCGTTGACGAGAACCCATACGAGAACCCCATGATGATATACCCCGCCATACACTACACCATGGGTGGCATCTGGGTTGACTATGAACTTCAGACCAGCGTTCCTGGCCTGTTCTGCATCGGTGAGGCCAACTTCTCTGACCACGGAGCCAACCGCCTCGGCGCTTCTGCCCTCATGCAGGGACTTGCCGACGGCTACTTTGTACTGCCCTACACAATTCAGAACTACCTCTCTGACCAAATCGGCGTGCCGCGCATGTCAACCGACCTGCCCGAATTCGCAGCAGCAGAAAAAGCCGTCAACGACAAGATTGAACGCATACTGAAGATACAGGGCAAACGCTCTGTTGACAGCATACACAAAGAACTCGGCATCGTCATGTGGGACTTCGTGGGCATGGGCCGCACAGCTGAAAGCCTCAAAAAAGCATTACAGAGAATTGACGAAATCAAGAAAGAATTCTGGACCAACGTCTATATCCCTGGCAAAGCCGACGCCCTTAACAACGAACTCGAAAAGGCTCTGCGCCTCGCCGACTTCATTGAGATAGGCAGACTGATGGCGTTAGACGCTCTCAACCGCGAAGAATCTTGCGGCGGACACTTCCGCGAGGAATACCAGACTGAAGAAGGCGAAGCACTCCGTCAAGACGACAAGTTCGCTTACGTTTCATGCTGGAAATACACCGGTGAGGACTCAGAACCTGAACTCATCAAAGAGCCGCTCGAATATGAGTTCACAGAGCGCAAAACACGCAACTACAAATCGTAAATAGCTAAAACGGATATATTTATGGACAAAAATATTAACATCAAGGTTCGCGTCTGGAGGCAGGCGGGACCAAAAGAGAAAGGTCACTTTGAGGAATACGAACTCCACGACATATTCCAAGGCGCGTCGTTCCTTGAAATGATGGATATCCTCAACGAGAAACTCATTTCCGAGCATAAAGACCCCATAGCATTTGACCATGACTGCCGCGAGGGTATCTGCGGAATGTGCTCACTATACGTCAACGGCCACCCACACGGACCCGACAGCGCTATCACCACATGCCAACTCCACATGCGTAAGTTCCACGACGGCGAGACAATCACCATCGAACCATGGCGCAGCCACGCATTCCCCGTAATCAAAGACCTCATGGTTGACCGCGGAGCATACGACAAAATCATGCAGGCGGGCGGATTTATAAGCGTCAACACCGGCGGTGTGCCCGATGCCAACTCAATTCCTATTCCAAAGGAGAAAGCCGACGAAGCAATGGACGCAGCCAGCTGCATAGGATGCGGAGCATGCGCTGCAGCATGCAAAAACGGCTCTGCTATGCTGTTCGTGGCTGCCAAAGTCAGCCAACTCGCACTGCTGCCGCAAGGCAGAGTTGAGGCGGCAAGACGTGCAAAAGCAATGGTGGCAAAAATGGACGAACTCGGATTCGGCAACTGCACCAACACAGGAGCGTGCGCAGCCGAATGCCCCAAGTCTGTCTCGCTTGCCAACATCGCAAGGCTCAACCGCGAGTTCATCAGTGCCAAATTCAAAGACTAAACGGCATAAACCAAATTCTGGATAAATTGAACAAAAGCCATCGCAATCAATGCTGATGGCTTTTGTTTTGCCATTACACGAAAAATCATTAACTTTGCACACCAATCCTAAATATCCGCCGGAAGCATAACGTTGCAAAAAAAACAAGAAAATCGATTTCTTGGTCGTTTTCTCCATTATCAATGTTCGCAAGCGGCATTGCGTTCGGCTTATCCTAAACGTTCAATTCAACAAGTATCAACTTGAATCACAGGCATCTCACATAATATCAGAATAAACAACAAAAAACATACAAAATGGCAGATTTCCATTACCAACCGATGTTTCCTCTCGGCGAGGACACCACAGAATACTATTTGCTCAGCAAGGAGCACGTTTCAGTTAGCGAATTTGAGGGTCACCCAATCCTCAAGGTAGAACCTGAAGCGCTGACGCTGATGGCGAACGCCGCATTCCGCGACGTATCGTTCCTACTCCGCAGAAGCCACAACGAACAGGTGGCAAAAATCTTAAGCGACCCTGAGGCAAGCGAGAACGACAAGTATGTCGCCCTGACATTCCTGCGCAATGCCGAGGTAGCGTGCAAAGGCAAACTGCCACTATGCCAAGACACAGGCACTGCCATCATACATGGCGAGAAAGGACAACAGGTATGGACTGGGGGCGGCGATGAGGAAGCCCTTTCGCTCGGAGTGTTCAAGACCTACACAGAGGAAAACCTCCGCTACAGCCAGAACGCGCCTCTTGACATGTATAAGGAAGTCAACACGCGCTGCAACCTGCCGGCGCAAATCGACCTTGAGGCGACAGAAGGCATGGAATATAAGTTCTTGTGCGTGACCAAAGGCGGCGGCTCTGCCAACAAAACATATCTCTACCAAGAAACCAAGGCATTGCTTAACCCCGACACGCTCGTCCCGTTCCTCGTGGAAAAAATCAAAACCCTCGGCACAGCGGCATGCCCACCCTATCACATCGCATTCTGCATAGGCGGCACATCGGCTGAGAAAAACCTGCTCACCGTTAAACTCGCTTCAACGCACTACTACGACAGCCTACCCACCACAGGCAACGAATACGGACGCGCGTTCCGCGACGTTGAGCTTGAAAAGCGCGTGCTCGAGGAGTCATACAAAGTCGGGCTTGGGGCACAATTTGGAGGCAAATATATGGCTCACGACGTGCGCATAGTACGCCTGCCAAGACACGGGGCAAGCTGCCCTGTCGGAATGGGTGTGAGCTGCTCGGCTGACCGCAACATCAAATGCAAAATCAACCGCGACGGCATCTGGATTGAGAAACTCGACGACAAACCCTACGAACTCATACCCGAAGAACTTCGCCAAGCAGGAGAAGGAGACGCGGTGCGCATCGACCTCAACCAGCCCATGGAAGACGTGCTCAAAATACTTGACAAATATCCTGTGGCGACAAGGCTGAGCCTCAACGGAACCATCATCGTGGGACGCGACATTGCACACGCGAAACTCAAAGAGCGCCTTGACAAGGGAGAAGACCTGCCGGACTATATCAAAAAGCACCCCATCTACTACGCAGGTCCTGCCAAGACGCCTGCCGGAATGGCATGCGGCTCAATGGGGCCGACGACTGCCAACCGCATGGACCCATATGTTGACCTATTCCAAAGCCACGGAGGCTCGATGATTATGCTTGCAAAAGGCAACAGAACACAGCAAGTTACCGACGCCTGCAAGAAGCACGGAGGATTCTACCTCGGCAGCATTGGCGGACCGGCGGCTATACTGGCGCAAAACAACATAAAGAGCATCGAATGCGTCGAGTATCCCGAACTGGGCATGGAGGCTATCTGGAAAATCGAAGTCGAAGACTTCCCTGCATTCATTCTCGTAGATAACAAAGGCAACGATTTCTTCAAAAAATTGTAAAAATGAAAAAATTCTTTTTAATCTTCACGCCGTTACTGCTGGTATTGCTGGTTCTCGGCGGCTATCTGTGGTACCGTTACTGGTTTGTGTTTGCCGAAGGTGTAAAAGCCGGCAACCTTAACAAAGTGGAGTACAAAGGCTACATTTTCAAGACCTATGAGGGCACACTCATCCAAGCAGGTATCAAAAGCGGGCAAGTGGCAGGCACGGTACAATCCAATGAGTTCCGTTTCTCCGTTACCGACAAGGCTGTGGCAGACTCTCTGATGCGCTGCAGCGGCAAAAATGTGGAACTTCACTATAAACAATACAAGGGCACGCTGCCGTGGCGAGGAATGTGCGACCACGTTGTGGACAAAATCATTGCCGTAAAAGAAGACAACAGCAAATGGTAGCGGAAACGCAACCTGCCAGTGCTAACAAGTAACCCCTTAACCAACGAGCCATGCGCCTCAAGACTATCATCTGCATACTATTGCTACAAATCCCGTTGTTGCACCTATTTGCCCAACTGCCCATGGGCGGCTGGCGCACACATTTTGCATACAGCAACGTGTATGAGGTGCAGAGCACTCACGACAAAATCTACGGCACCAGCGACGGTGCGCTATTCAGCGTAACACCCGACGAGGGACTCGTGGAATACTACAGCGTGCTGACAGGGCTCAACGATGCGTCAATCAGCCGGATAGCAAGTGACGAAGAAAGCGGGAATTTGATAATCGTTTACATAAACGGCAACATAGACATATTGCAAAAAGACGGTGATATCATCAACATCCCTGACCTGCGCAACAAACCCATACCATTCTCAAAATCGGCGCATGACATTAAAATCAGTGGGCGCAATGCCTATATCTCAACCGATTTTGGCATCGTGGTTCTCAACCTGCAGCGCAACGAGATTGCCGAAACATATTACATATCACCCAAAGGCCTTGAGACAGCCGTTTACAGCACCGCCATCGTCGGCGACAGCCTCTATGCTGCCACCCGCGACGGGCTACGCGTGGCACCGCTGAACTCATATAACCTGATGGACTATGAAACCTGGCACAACGTGGACAACCGAATGAACGACGGCACTCTGCTTACCGGTACTTTCAAGCACGTCATCGGTTTCAAGGGTACGCTGTTCGCACTCGTGGATGACCACATCTACAGCCGCGGCAGCGACAACCTATGGCGCGCGCACATCAAGGATTACGGCGTTTACGGTTTCACAGCCACAAACGAGAGGCTACTGCTCGCGGTCGGCAACACGTTTTACGTCAGCACAACAGACGGAGTGAACTTCGTGGACACACAAGTCCATCCTAATGCCAACATCAATGCCATTACCGAACATGGTGGCAAACTATGGTTCGCCAGCGGCGAATACGGAATGTCGTGTTTCGACGGTTCGGAATGCTTGTTCTATAAGCCTGACGGGCCTGCTCACAACACGTCATACCGCCTCAAATTCGCCAACGGAAAATTATTTAGCCTGCCTGGCGGACGCGAGGGTGTGCAGTTTATGCGCCCGGGACACGTTATGATGTTTGAAAACGAGCAATGGACCAACATCACGCAACGCCAAATAAGCGACATAACACAAAAACAGGTAACTGACTTCATGGACGTGGCTGTGGACAACAACGACAACTCACACTTCCTCGTTACCAGTTATGGAACAGGCGTGTATGAATTTCGCGACAACAAGTATTATAAGCACTATGGAGTTGACAACTCGCCACTTGTCTGCCCCAACGAATATCCCGACAGGTACCTTCGCCTTGACGGAGGCATGACAGACAATGACGGCAACTTCTGGATTGTCAACCCACATACCCCTAACGTAATCCAAATCCTTAAGACAGACGGCACATGGGCAACACTGCGCTACCCGAGCTTCGACATTAACACCATTGCGTCAGGCATCATAGCATACAGCCGCGACACTAACTTGAAAATTTTCGTGTCTGCGTACCTGTCCACAGCTGTGATATTCTGGTACGACAACGGCACACCATTTGACGGCAGCGACGACAAAGTCAACGTCATCAGCCGTCCCGTGGACCAAGACGGGAACACGCTGGAACTCGACTACATCTCCAACCCCGTGGAAGACATGAACGGGGACATCTGGGTGGGCACCAACAAGGGACCGCTTATCTTCCCTAACCCGCTGCAAGCATTCAACAACAGCGACTACAGATGCCGGAGGATAAAAATATCACGCGACGACGGAACAAATTTGGCAGACTATTTGCTGGAAAATGAGCAAGTAAACCACATCGCCGTTGATGGTGCCAACAGAAAATGGCTGGCAACGGAAACTTCAGGAGCGTACCTCGTGTCAGAAGGCGGTCAAGAAACAATCGAGCACTTCACATCCAGCAGCAGCCCCATCTTGTCTGACAACATCATGAGCGTAGCAATAAACCCGCAAAACGGTGAAGTGTTCTTCGGGACAGGCAACGGACTGATTTCATATCAGGGCAACGCCACGCAGCCTCACGACGACTACAGCCAAATGCACGTCTATCCAAATCCCGTGCGCGAAAATTTCGGAGGAGTGATCACCATTGCCGGACTAATGGAAGCCAGCACCGTAAAAATCGCTAATATGGCAGGGGAAGTGGTGTGTGACACGCAATCAAACGGAGGCACAGCGATTTGGGACGGAAGAACAAAACAAGGAAAGAAAGTAAGCTCCGGAATATATTGGATTATCGCCCTCAATGACGACGGCTCAGAACGTGGCAGAACAAGACTGCTAATCATTAAGTAGTCGAAAGCCCGATTATTTGACCAACAATAAAATCGATGTTAAAACGTTCCATCACATACATTTGCATACTGTTCATGGCAGTCACCTCAGCCATGGCGCAGACCGTTGACATATTTGACGACATCAGCAACAAGGTTGACTACGACGGTACCCCGATAGTAACAATACATCAGGACCCTCAAATCACAAGGCAGATAAGGGACAAAATCCAAGGCATCAGCCGCCAGACATCCGAAACGCGAGGTTTCCGTGTGCAAGTGTTCTCGAGCAGCGTGCCAAGGACTGCAAAAAACGAGGCGTTCAAATTAGAGCGCAAAATCAATGATGAATTGCCACAACTGGTTACATATGTCATCTTTCAGCCGCCATTTTGGAAAGTCCGCATCGGCGACTACAACTCGTCGGAAGAAGCCAGCGAAGTATGTCACGCTATCAGAGAAAAATACCCTGACATACAGGGCGACATCTACGTCGTACCCGACAACATTCAAGTGGTAGAATAAATTCCCATTAAACGAAAACAACATCATAAGATGCATAACTTCCAATTTAACCCCGAAACAACAGCCGCTATCGCACCCTTAATAAAAGACCTGCTCGTGCACATCGGCGAAGACCCAGAGCGCGAGGGACTTGTTAAGACGCCGGACCGGGTGGCCAAGGCTTACCAGTTTCTCACACAAGGCTACCGGCAGGACCCTGACGCAATCCTGCGTTCAGCGTTGTTCGCAGAAGACTACAAGCAGATGGTCGTGGTCAAGGACATCAACTTTTTCTCGCTCTGCGAGCACCACATTCTGCCGTTTTTCGGCAAGGCTCACGTGGCATACATACCGAACGGCAAAATAACAGGGTTAAGCAAAATAGCACGCGTAGTGGAGGTTTATGCACGCAGGCTGCAAGTGCAGGAACGCATGACGACACAAATCAAGGAATGCATACAGCGCACGCTCAATCCGCTTGGCGTCATGGTAGTGATTGAGGCTCAGCACTTGTGCATGCAAATGCGCGGCGTGGAAAAGCAAAACTCACTTACCGTAACATCAGACTTCACAGGTGCCTTTGAGCGTCCAAACACCCGCAACGAGTTCATGGAACTCATAAAAGGCTAAAAAATGAGGCATTACGCATTGCCAAATGATTTTTTTTTCGTACCTTTGCACGACAAATTCGCAATCAGGCTCCAATAAGCAGATAACATCTCGCCTGACCGACTAACTTAAATAATTGTATTACAAGAAAATGTACGTAGTTGTAGAAATTCTTGGCCAGCAATTCAAAGCAGAAGCAGGCAAGAAACTCTTTGTAAACCGTATGCAAGAAGCCGAGGAAGGCTCAACGGTTGAATTTGAAAAAGTGCTCCTCGTGGACAAAGACGGCGCAGTGGAAGTTGGTACTCCTACTGTTGACGGAGCAAAAGTAGTTTGTGAAGTACTCAGACACGTTCGTGGCAAAAAAGTGCTCGTGTTCCACAAAAAACGCCGCAAAGGCTACAAAAAACTCAACGGACACCGCCAAAACTTCACACAATTGTTAATCAAAGAAGTTGTAGCCTAAGCTACTAAACATTAAAAAAACTCAAGAATTATGGCACATAAAAAAGGTGTAGGTAGTTCAAAGAACGGTCGCGAATCAGAATCAAAACGACTTGGACTGAAAATTTCAGGCGGTTCGTTCGCCAAGGCTGGCAACATCATCATCCGCCAACGCGGTACAGTACACCATCCCGGTGAGAACATCGGCATGGGCAAAGACCACACGCTTTACGCTCTTTGCGACGGCATCGTTAGGTTCCAGCGCAAACGTGACGACAAATCGTACGTCTTTATCGAACCACTGTCTAAAGCTGCAGAAGCATAAACAACACACTGCTTTTTAAGCAACAGTAAAAAAAAATTACAGCACAACGCTGAGGCGCATATAGATAACATCGGCGTTTCAGCGTTTTGCTTTAGAAAATAATAACAAACAAGAACATTTTCTATTTTCTATGCTTACACTCAAACAAATAATAGAAAACACCGACGCTGTTGTCGCCGGTCTTGAGAAAAAACATTTCCCCGACGCACGTACAGCAATAGAAAAAGTCATTGCGCTCGACCAGACACGTCGTGCGGCGCAAAAGCAGAAAGACGCTCTCGCCGCTGAGATGAACAAATTGAGCAAGCAAATCGGAGCATACTTCAAAGACGGCAACCGCGAAGCTGCCGAGGCTGCAAAAGAGCAGACTGCTGACCTCAAAGAAAACATCAAACACCTTGAGGACCAGATGACGACAGCAGAGCAGGACATCACCTCATTGCTTCTCACCATTCCCAACGTGCCTTACGACCTTGTGCCGGAGGGAACGGGAGCCGAAGACAACCTCGTGGTTAAAACCGGTGGCACAGAAAAGCCACTGCCCGAAAATGCACTGCCCCACTGGGAACTGGCAAAAAAATATGACCTCATTGATTTTGACCTCGGCGTTAAAATCACGGGAGCAGGTTTCCCTGTCTATAAGGGCAAAGGCGCCCGGCTACAGCGCGCGCTTATCAATTTCTTCCTTGACGAGGCAGCCAAAGCAGGATACCGCGAAATCATGCCCCCTACGGTAGTAAATGCAGCATCAGGATACGGCACAGGACAACTGCCTGACAAAGAAGGGCAAATGTACCACTGCGAAGTTGACGACCTGTACCTTATCCCAACAGCAGAGGTGCCGGTAACCAACATCTACCGCGACGTGATACTCGACGAGGCCGAACTGCCAATAAAGAACTGCGCATATACCGAATGCTTCCGCCGCGAGGCCGGCTCATACGGCAAAGACGTACGTGGACTAAACCGTCTTCACGAGTTCTCAAAAGTTGAAATCGTGCGCATAGACACGCCAGAGCACTCGCAAGAGTCGCACGACGAAATGCTGGCGCATGTTGAAAGCCTGCTCGTTAAACTTGAACTCCCCTACCGCATACTGCGCCTGTGCGGAGGCGACATGAGCTTCACAGCCGCAATCTGCTACGACTTCGAGGTTTATAGCGAGGCACAGAAACGCTGGCTCGAAGTGTCGTCAGTCAGCAATTTCGACACCTATCAAGCCAACCGCCTCAAATGCCGTTATCGCGGAGAGGACAAACAAATACGCCTGTGCCATACGCTCAACGGTTCTGCTCTCGCATTGCCAAGAATAGTAGCCGCTCTGCTCGAAGACAACCAAACTGAACGGGGCATTCACATCCCTGCCGCACTACAACCATATACCGGATTTGAATGGATAGATTAAAGCAAGACAGAAACAACATATCAAACTTTAATTACAAAACATTATGAAAAAATCACTTTTGCAGCATTACTTGCTGTCGCCACTCTGATTGGCTTTACCGCTTGCAAAAACAGCGACTCAGACAAAAACGTTGACCGTCAATGCTGGGCAGTTACTGCCACAACAACCATTGAGGGCATGTCCCTTCCCGTAACAACTTATGTTTGGGCAAGCACCGCGGAAATCGCTATTACCGTTGAATCAACAAAAGCCGAACTCGCCAAAGAAGGCGTCGAAGCAACTGTTTCTTATGCTCCTGCCAATGCATCTGATGCTGCTTCATGCACCAAGCAATCTAACCCCGCCGATTCTTCACAATCGCAATGCTGGGCAATGACCGTTAACTACGGAGGCATAGGTATAACCACTTATATCTGGGGACCTGAATCTGCAGTGCAAGCCGCCGTTACTGATGCCAAGAAAGACCCTGAAACAGCCGGAGCCACCATCACCTATGCTCCCGCACAAGCCAGCGATGCGGCTTCATGCAGCAAACTTAACAATCAGTATTAAGAAATATGGTTCATTCATAGTTTGAGCAGCCAACTCTGAATACCAATTTCATGCAAATACGCGCCGCAGCACAATGCGGTGCGTTTTTATTTGTTTACGTCAAATAAAATTGCTAACTTTGTTAGCGGTTTAGTGCGGCTTGCACTACGTTTTACTATCAACTAAAAATGACAGTAACATTTCTTGGCACCGGCACCAGCACAGGAGTACCCGTAATCGGGTGCAACTGCGCCACTTGCATGTCCACCGACCCGCGCGACAAACGCCTACGTGCATCTGTGCTGCTCAAGGATGACAACCACTGCATACTCATCGATTCGGGCCCTGATTTCCGCCAACAAGCACTAAAAGCCGGCATCAACCACCTCGACGCAATACTTGTTACCCATCTTCACTACGACCACATAGGCGGACTTGACGACGTAAGGCCACTCGGTGACACCGACGTCTATGCCGATTCTATCAGCCAAGAGGCTATACACCGCTGCCTGCCATACTGCTTCGGACCGCACCCCTACCCCGGGTCGCCGCGGCTCACGCTGCACGACATCGAAGACGGCAAACCAATCAAAATCGGGACATGGGACATTTTACCTCTGCGCGTGATGCACGGCAAATTACCTATTTTAGGTTTTAGAATAGGAGATTTTGCATATCTGACCGACGTCAAAAGTATCCCAGAGAGCACCATGGAACGCTTAAAGGGTTTGGACACGCTCGTAATCAATGGCTTGCGCCATGAGCCACACCCAGCGCATCTTTCTATAGAAGAGGCTGTTGAGCTTGCAAAAGAAATAGGGGCAAAGCACACGTATCTGACGCATTTTGCTCACACCGCCAAGCCACATGCCACTCTGGAACACATTTTGCCCCAAAATATCAGACCTGCATACGATGGGCTAACACTCGACATCAAATGAACAAGAAACTGCTTACCATACTTCTTGCATTCAGTAGCGCCCTACTCTGCCACGCCGGACGCCACTATTTCGTGCAAAGCCTGTTGCGGCCGGCAGACATAACATTCCCTGCCGACGTGCAAAACGTGCTTGTAGTTAACAATTCTGCCGTCCAAGCCGCCGGAACCGGACACACCGTAAACGGCGAGAAAGCCCGCATTGACACCGACAGCGCCTCAATATACTGCACATGGGGAATGACGGAAGCTCTTAATGAGACAGGGTTCTTTGAGTCAGTAACACTGCTTGACGCCACACAACACCGCAACCCGCAACAGCACGCGTCAATAGTTCCGCTCACTCCGGCGCGTATCGACAGCATTTGCCGGCTTTATGGCGTTGACGCACTCATCGTCCTCAACAATATAACAGAAAAAGACATACTTTCACGCCAGCTGTTTTACCCTGACGAATACGAAACATCCGTGGCATGCCATATCACACTCGACGTGCTGACACGAAGCCAGTGGACTGTGTGCTACCCGCAAAACGACATTCAGACACCCTTCAACAGCAACGACAGCATATATTGGCAAGCGGAGGGCGGAGGAGAAACACAGGCACGGATTAGAGAAACAGAAAAAAAAATGCCTGATACACGTCAGGCGATATATAGCGCGGCGCTTAACGCAGGCATCAGGGCGGCGCTAAAACTGACACCGCAATGGGACAAAGAAGACAGATACCTGTTTGATGACAACAAAAAGAATTTCGGAACAGGACTACAACACGTCATCCACCGCCAATGGAAGGAAGCCATAAGCGCATGGCAACCAATGCTCAACCACAAGAAACCCCTGACAAAGGCATACGCATACGCCAACATCGCCGTGTGCAGCGAAATGGACAATGACCTCGAAAGCGCATTGTCAAATGCCCAGACGGCAAAGCAACTGCTTGAAAACATAAACAAAAGCGAGGCTGACATCGCATACGACATCATCAGTTACTACATAGAACAGCTAACAAGAATAATCGAAGACGAGCCGCGCCTTAAAAAGCAGCTCGCCACAGAATAATATCATAAAAATCTGGTTTTCAGTGGCGGACGCACCATACCGCGTCCCTAAAAAGCCAATAGTAAATTGTCAAATAGACTTGTTTTGGGACTAATAAAACTAAAAGAAAAAATGCAAACAGTATTAAGCGGCATAAGGCCCACAGGCAACCTGCACCTCGGCAACTATTTTGGGGCAGTACGCAGTTTTGTTGAAATGCAGAACAACTACAACAGTTATTTTTTCATCGCCGACTGGCATTCACTCACCACCCATCCGACTCCTGAGGATATCCGCCGTTCGGCGCGCACGATATTGGCAGAATACCTTGCCTGCGGCATTGACCCCGAAAAGGCTACCATATACATCCAAAGCGATGTGCCTGAAGTGCTTGAGCTCTATTTATACCTGAACATGAATGCCTATTTGGGCGAACTGGAGCGTGTTACATCGTTCAAGGAAAAAGTGCGCAAACAGCCCGACAATGTCAACGCCGGCCTACTCACCTACCCCACACTCATGGCTGCTGACATCCTCATCCACAAGGCAGACAAAGTGCCAGTGGGCAAAGACCAAGAGCAAAACATGGAAATGGCACGACTTTTCGCAAGACGCTTCAACAGGATCTACAACGTAGAGTTCTTCAAAGAGCCCGAATCGTTCCACTTCTCCGAAAAAGCCGTCAAAGTCCCCGGGCTGGACGGATCAGGCAAAATGGGCAAAAGCGAAGGCAACGCCATATACCTGAAAGACGATGAAGCTACAATCAAAAAGAAAGTGATGAAGGCCGTTACTGACGCTGGCCCCACAGAGCCCAATCAGGAGAAACCCGAACCGATAGCAAACCTGTTCACTATGTTAGAAATAGTATCGTCGCGCGAGACATACGACTTCTTCAACGAGCAGTACAACACCTGCCAAGTTCGCTACGGCGACCTTAAGAAACAACTTGCGGCAGACATCAACACATTCTGCGCACCTATCCGTGAGCGCATCAACGAATATCTGTCAAACACCGAACTGCTTGACCGCATAGCGCGCCAAGGAGCGGAAAAAGCTCGTGAGCACGCTGCCGCAACACTGCGGGAAGTCAGGCAAATCATCGGATTCCACGCCTAAACCCAATCAACATTAGACAATACTATTATTGAAACTAATGCCCGAGCGGGGTTAAACAATATTAGATGGGACGCTAATCGCATACAAAAACATCACTGCAAATAAAATTAGGCACAGAATTTGAAAACTGAATGTTATGAAGCGCTTTAGAATTATAAGTATTTGTCTGCTGTTCACTGCATTGGCAGTAACAGCACAAATCGTTGACGACGTTTACTTCACGCCCTCGCAGGCTCGGCAGCAAAGCCGTCGTCAACGGCGGTACACCTACAACACTGAAGACTTCAGGAAGGGTGCCAAACGCATTGTTTTTTCCAGCGATACCATTGTTACCTCTATCAACGACAGCATAAAATAAGCAATTATGAAAATTAAGGCATTACTCATATCATCGCTACTTTTGCTAACAAGCCTCTCTTATGCCCAGGATGAGTTTGATGCCCTCCGCATCACTCCCCGCGACATACAGGGCACAGCGCGCT
The DNA here is from genome assembly GCA_017454915.1 of Paludibacteraceae bacterium. Classification (GTDB taxonomy): domain Bacteria; phylum Bacteroidota; class Bacteroidia; order Bacteroidales; family Paludibacteraceae; genus UBA3747. Next base: position 53,982 of record JAFTCC010000056.1, on the reverse strand, counting down.
ACACCGCCATGGCAGGCGCTTTCACCGCTATCGGAGGCGATGCAAGTGCAGTAAAGGACAACCCTGCCGCATTAGGCATCTACAGGCACTGGGAAGCGACATTCACGCTCGGCTATGATTATAAAGGCACAAAAACGAGTTCACAAGGATTTGACCGCAATGGCTTCAACAACCGCTTTAACGCGCGGCAGGCTGGCTTTGTGTTCAACTTCGGCGGCAAAAAGAACCGCACCAGAGGCCTGATAACCAACAGCCTTGCTTTCACATACGACCACCTCTACGATTTCCGGCGCGACTTTGTAACCGGCGCATCGAAAGAAGCCAAGCCCTCTACACACGCGTCTCTAACAAGACTTGCCGCGCTGCAAGCCAGCACAAAAGGAACTGTAACAGAGGCAATGCTGTCAACCGAAAACAACAACGACCCGTATTCAGACCTCGATGTGGGCTGGCTTGCGGAGCTCGGCTACCAGTCATTCCTCATCAACCCGCAGAGCGCCGGCGGCTTTAGCACGCTACTGGGTGAAGACGAACTCGTAAAATCACGCCATGCCATAAGCGAATATGGCGGCATAAACGAGTATGGGCTATCATGGGGCGGCAACATCAACAACTACCTCTTCATCGGCGCCGGCATCGGGCTGCGGACTCTGCGCTATAGAGCCGAAACAACATACGCCGAACATTTTGAACAAGAGGGTAGTTTCCAGATTGACAATGAATATGAAACCAGCGGCGTTGGCGTAAACTTCAGCCTCGGCGTTATGGGAATGCCCACCGACTGGCTGCGACTTGGAGCGTCAATAAAATCAGTAACACTGCATAACCTCAAGGACTATAATATCGCCACATCACAATATTACATCACTGAAGAGCAAAAAGGAACAGTGACCACTCCCAAAGGCGGTATCGACTATTCATATAAATTCAACAGCCCGATGCAAGTTACAGCCGGTGCCGCATTTTTCATCAAGAGCCAAGGTATAATCAGCATCGAATATGACTTCGACCGCTACCAGTCGCTAAAATTCCGTGACAAGAGTGATGCGGAGGCTTTTACTGACGCCAACAACGCCATCAAGCACGCTGCCCGCAACACCCACACTCTGAAAATCGGAGCCGAATACCGTCCGCTCGAATGGCTTTCAATCCGCGCCGGCTACGCTCGTCAAACGCCATCGGTGGAACGCAACGCTCAACGCTTCTTGAGGCATAACACGGTGCGCATCGATTCGGAATACGAAATTCCGCAAACCGTGCAGTTTGCCAGCGCAGGCATAGGATTCAGAGGCACATGGTGGAACATAGACCTCGCATACCAATACCGCGTCTATAAATCCACTTTCTACAGTTTCGCAGCCGGAACATATTACACCGAAGACTTGCCGCTTGACGACAAATACCAAGCCGAAGCATCAGACCTCAAAAACCAACGGCACAGCGCGTCACTGACATTCGGGATAAGGTTCTAAACAAAGAACAAAACACACAAAACGGACACGCTAACACGTGTCCGTTTTTGCAAGCCCTTATCATATCAAATACGACTTTGCGTAAAATAAAATACTTGCGTAATTTAACTTTCTGCCTCCGGATGCATCTTATACATTGAAAACGGAATAAAAAACATCATCATGAACAAGTCAATGAAACGAGTCCTCCTGATTATTTTAACAATTATGGCAGCGGTACCGCCCCTGTTGTCGCAGCAGCAAAGCGGCAAAGAACTACTCGCCCGCCAAGCCAAACGCTACGTGACACTCTTCGGACTGGATGCACAACAGGGGGCAAAATTCGAGGCGATGTACTATGCCTACAACAAAAAAATGCACGAAATCCACACGGAATATAAAAAAGAGCATATAACTAACGGCGCCTCACTTTCTGAAGAAGAGATCGAGAAGCGCATTCTTGACAATTTCGCCCAAAGCAAAGCAATACTCGCAGTCCGTGAGAACTATTACAAGCAATTCCGCACTCTATTAAGTCCTTCGCAAATCAACACTATCCTTGAAGACGAGAAGGCACGTCGCGCCCAGATGAGCAAAAACGCTCGTCAGGCGCAAACGAAATGATGAAGCAAGCACACAAATGCCGTTACTGCGCCACATAAGCACTGAAACTTTGATAGAACGCTTCCACCGTCCGCTCTATTGGCATATCCGGCGCATGGTAGTGAGTCATGAGGATGCAGAGGACGTGCTTCAGAACACATTCGTGCAGATTCACGTTCACCTCAAGGACCTCGCCAATGCCGAGCAGGTGCGCTCGTGGGTATATCGCATAGCGACTAACGAGGCGCTGCAGTGGCTCAGGCAAAAACACGAGTTCATCTCGCTCGACAACGAGGACGCTTCAACACTGCTTAACACATTAGCCACAGACCCACACACCGACACCGGTGATGAACTCGTGCTCAAATTCCAACAAGCCGTACTGCGGCTGCCTACAATGCAGAGAACCGTCTTCAACCTCCGCTATTACGACGAGTTGCCGTATGAGGAGATTGCAGGCATAACAAAATCAACAGTTGGTGCCGCGAAGACAAACTATCATATAGCAAAAGAAAAAATAAGTAACTACATAACACATGGAACAATCACCCCTGCCATTTGATTTCAACACCGTGGGCAAAAAGACTCCCTACCTCACTCCCGAGGGCTATTTTGAACGCTCAGAAGCGGCGCTGAAAGCGCAGGCAAGGCTTCTGAATAACAGAAGCCGCACAACGCTTCGACGCTGGATTTACGGCACCGCGGCAAGCGTTGTGCTGCTTCTTTCCGCAATTGCCATAAAAAACATCACCAACTTAAAGCCACAAGAGGCAACGCCGGCAGTCTATTGTCAGAACGCAAACGCTACTGAAGACTGGCACGACTTTGCCGAAGCGGACATTTTCCTCGAAAACATGGATTGGTAAACCCCTACACAAACAAAGACTCCTTCACGAAACTAAACGGAACGAGCTCTTGTGCGGAGCGTATAACGTAAACAGCCTTTGTGCCATAGAGATACACCGTCATAGGTGTTTTCATTCTGTGCTCAATCTCAAGCATCACCTGCCTGCAAGAGCCACAAGGGCTGACAGGCTGTTCTGTGTATTCTCCGTTAGACCACGCCGCGATGGCAAGTTCTGTAACAGCAATGTCGGGATGTTTGGCTTGAGCATAAAAGAGTGCCGTCCTCTCTGCGCACAAACCAGACGGATATGCTGCGTTTTCTTGGTTACTGCCTCCAATTATTTCTCCGTTAGCCAATCTAACGGCCGCCCCTACGTGGAAATGCGAATAGTCGGCATAGGAATTGTGAACTTGCTGTTTGGCAAAGTCAATCAGGGCCTGCGCCTCGGCAGGCAGTTCGTCATACTGAAAAGCCTCAATATGAGTCGTTAAATCTATTTGTTTCATGGTTATGTGATATCCTATAGGGTTAGAGGTTGAGCCATTTCATAAAGTTGCCCGTCCTTATGCGCGAAACGAATATGTCATCGTCTTTCTTTGGTATGAGCGAAATTCTAAGGCGTCCGCTGAAGTGTCTTGACACGCTGCCTATTGACTCGATGTTGGCGATGCATGCCCTGCTTATGCGGAAAAAGTCATGCGGGTCCACAACGGTTTCAAGCATATCAAGGCTATTGTCAAGCAGATATGACTTTCCTTCTTTTGTAACAAGATATGTAGTTTTGTCGCGCGATATGAAATAGGCTATGTCCCGCACATGCACGATGATGAAATGGTCTCCGATTTTAACTACAAACCTCGACTTAATCGCATTAGGCCTTATGCTAATTTCTGTGCCATCCGTAGCGCTGGCATTAGCTTCGTCCGACATACGGAGCATGGCTCGTGCCTGCTCGCCATGATGCTCGGTGCTACGGTATTTCTCAACAGCAGCCACCAACTCTTTGTCGTCGATAGGCTTGAGCAGATAATCAATGCAGTTAACCTTAAACGCGCGTATTGCGTAACTATCGTAGGCGGTGGTTATGATTACGCTGGCGTAAACGTCAACGTGCTTGAAAATCTCAAAGCACAATCCGTCTGACAGCTCAACATCCATGAAAATGACATCAGGCTTATTTTCAGGTTGCTTAAGCCACTCCACAGCCGACTCTATGCTCCCGGCTGTGCCTATTATTTCGGCGTCATCAAAATTACGTTCTAAGGCACGTTTTAAGTTCACCTGTGCAGGTAGTTCATCCTCTACTATGAAAACTTTCATGGCATTATCCATAGATTTATTGCGCAAATGTAATAAAAATTAAAAAAATAACCAAACAAAAATCGTTATTTTTCCACTTTTGACATAACAAATAGCGGCAAAAAAGTGAAAAATGCGTTAATCAACAGCAGTTCATAGCCGAATTCATATCCGCCGAACGTTTTGGCAATAAGTTTTAGTCCCCAGCACAAGACAGGTGCTGCAGCGCACACAAATGGTACAGCGGCATTATTGACTGGCCGGCGATTGGTGAACAGAGCGAGGCAAAACAAGCCGAGCAGCGGACCATAGGTGTAACTGGCGATTGTGTAAACGGCGTCAAGCAAAGTTGTGCTGTTGAAAATATCTATTGCACATATCACGAGGCAAAAAACGACTGTAACAGCAATGTGTGTAATCTTGCGCGTTCTTGCCTCATGCTGCTCATCGGGCCGAATCTGATCAAGCACTATTGTGGTGGTCAGCGAAGTGAGCGCGGAATCGGCCGAAGAGAGAGCCGCAGCGACTAAACCAACCATAAACAGCAGCGCAACAGCTGTGCCCAGATGGGCAGATGCCAAAGTGGGCAATATCACGTCGGATCGAGCCGGCAACGTGATGCCATTGTTTTGGGCAAAAATCATTAACAGGCCACCCAAAAACAGCAACAGGGCATTAACCGGCACAAAACATATACCGTACGTGATCATATTTTTTTGAGCCTGCGCCAAATTGCTGCAAGTCAGGTTCTTCTGCATCATGTCTTGGTCAAGCCCGGTCATAACAACCGGAATGAAAATGCCGCTGACAAACATTTTCCAAAAATACGCTCCAGCATGCCAGTCGTCAAAATTGAAACACTGCGTCAGCCCTTCTGCCTGCATCATCCTCCATGCCTGATCAGGCAAGACAGCCATGTCACGCATAACATACCCGCACATAGCCACCACGCATAAGACAAGGCAAACAGTCTGCAGAGCATCAGTGTAGATAATTGACTTAATGCCGCTGCGCCGCGTATAGAGCCACATCATCAGAGCCAAGCCCGCAACAGTCAGCGGGAAAGGCACTCCATAGCGGACAAGCACAAGTTGGTGGAGTATCAATGCCACCACATAAAACCTGACCGCCGCGCCCATCATTTTCGATACTATGAAGAACGCAGACGCTGTACGGTGAGACGCATCGCCGAGCCGCTCGCCCAAATAAGAATAAATTGACGTTAGGCGGTAGCGGTAATAAATAGGCAGCAGCACATAGGCGATTATGAGATACCCGAAAAAGAATCCCAGCACCATCTGCATATATGCAAATGCGCTATCACGCACCATCCCTGGCACAGACACGAGGCTCACTCCAGATATGGAGCTCCCCACCATACCTATCGCCACAAGCCACCACGGGGAATGACGGGTGCCGCTATAAAACTCTGACTTGCCGCCCTTTACCAAACGCCCCGAGACGTATGACACCACCAACAGCAACAGATAATATGACAGAAAGACTATCAGGAACATGGCTGCTCTCCCGCATTAAGCCACGCGTCAATCAGCTGGCGAGATATGCTGAAAGGCTTTGGAATGTTCATTTCTCTCACCTCGCTGCGCGAATAAAAACCAGCCTCAAGCAGTTCTCCGTCGTTAAGACATATCTCACCACTTTCGTACTTGGCTGTATACCCCACCATTATCCCGCTTGGGAAGGGCCAAGACTGCGAGCCGAAATAGCGTATGTCAGCCACCTTAATGCCCGTTTCCTCCATCAGTTCGCGGGCCACGCATTCCTCAAACGTTTCGCCGCCTTCAACAAAGCCTGACACAAGCCCGAAAAACTTGGGACGCAACGCAGCCCTGGCAAGCAGCGTGAGAGCACCTCTGTCCACACGAACTATCACGGCAGGCGCTATTTGAGGATAATATTCCTTACCACATTCAGGGCATCGCTTTGTGAGTTCCTCAACCCGCACCAACGATTTTCCGCATACAGGGCAGAAACGAGTCGTCCTATCCCAATGAACCCACATAGCAGCATGAACGGCAGCGTCAAAATCCGGCTTGGAAAGACACAACCATGCATCACGCAAGCCAAACCATTGCCATTCGGGACAAGTCAAATCCGCGCCTTGCCCAAAAGTCGTCCCATTTTCTGAAAAAGCCTGTTCAACCGTTGCCGCAGGAGTGCCAAACGCTATAGCGTCAAAACCTTGATGCCATGACCCAAGATTATGACAAAACTGCGAACCGGGTACAGCAACAGGACACACGTCCGGAACGTCACCCCAGCGGAGCAAAACCTCACCTTTTTCGTTAATTATATAGTACTTCATCGTATGCAGCATGAAAAGTAATGCAAATTTAGATAAATTTACACAATTGGGCAACTTAACAAACAAGTTGACCCAATTTGCAGCAGAAAAAAAACGTAAAAAGTCATTTTGTCATAAAAAAAGCACAATTAGCAAAAAAAACACATTTTTTGTCTAAAAAATAGCATCTATATAAAAGAATATTCTTAACTTTGCGGTCGAAATGATTACGAATTGAAATCATTTCTGTTGTTAAGGTTATAAAATGACACGTTTTTAATACATTAACTTAATTTATTTAACATTTAAGCCTATGAAGAAATTTACCAGCATGATTGTCGCTTTGCTGTTTGCGGTGACACTCTTTGCCCGAGTTCCGGCTCAAAAGGCTGCACGCACATTGCAGTTTACGCCGGCCACAGGGCAAGTACTGAAAAATGCCGGCAAAATTGAAGCCGGACGTACGATTTCTGAAAATCAGCTGCAGGCCTCCAGACGTGCCGCATCTGATTACGTCATCATCTCCGAACAACCTGAAGGTGACCTCAAGACTTTCAAAAGAGAGGGAGGACACTACTTCGTGCAGAACCAACAACTCTATTATGGGGACCAAAGCGGCACCATCGACATCGTTTTTGGAGCTGACAACAAGGTCTTTTTCAAGGATCTCGTTTCTGGCCTTGCCACTGGAGCATGGGTAGAGGGTACTCTGTCAGAAGACGGGTCACTCATTACCGTGGCACTCAATCAGAACGTTTACTACCATTCAACCTATGATGCCTGCATAGCAATATGCCTGATTAACTATGACCAGACCAATGGTTTTGTTGTTGACACCGAAACTAAAGAGGTTACGTTTGCAGTTGCTGACGAAGTAATATCGCTGCAAGGCACAGGTTTCACATCCGTATCACTGGGCGGTGTGTGGACCGACGACGGCACTTTGCAAGATTATGGTGATTACGCATCAGTTTTCACCCCCTACGAGCCTAACGTCACACTTGTGGAACTCCCAGAAGGCGCAGAAGTTCAAGAACTTCCGATTATCGGTACTTTCTTCGCCTCATTGTCTGACTACCAATCTGACAATGGCCAAGCATTATCCGGCAATGTAAAAGTAGCCCGCGTTGGCGATGACTTCTATTTCCAAGGTCTTGTGCCTTCTATGCCTGAAGCATGGATAAAAGGCTCGCTGAACGAAGACGGCGAAATTGAATTGCCTATTACCTATCTTGGTGAAGGAGAAAACGGGCCTATTTACGCTATGGGATATTCCTCAAGCGGCGTTGCTCCCTGCTATCTGATTTTCGACGAGAACCTCAATTCATTTGAAGTTGACGGCTACCTCATTCTCAGCTCATCAGAACTTGAGAATAGTCTTGACGCCATTATCTCACCTCTGCACATCGGTGCTCTGCCTGCCGTTGTTGAACTCCCCGAAGGTCTTGAGCCTGTTGAAATGCCAATGACCGGAACATATTATGACGGAGAAAGCGAGTCAGCCATCAATGGCACAGTAAATGTGGCCATTGACGAAGAGGGCAACGTTTTCATCCAAGGTCTGATTTCCGAAATGCCTGAAGCATGGATACAGGGCCAATTCAACGAAGATCGTACACAAGTAATCTTCCCTGCAGGTCAATTCATCGGATTTGGCGAATATGGGTCATTATTCCTGGTTAGCGCTGAAGAGAATGAAAACAGCGAAACAATTATTACTGACGTTGTGTTTGACTATGACGCCAACCGCAACGTGTTCACTTCGGTTAATGAAATTTTCGCCAACGGCAAGCCTAACGAGCTCTATTACTTAAGCGAATTGTATGACGTTGTGATAGGCACTAATTGCGATGCCATCTGGATTGCAGCACAGCAAAATTATGCAAACCAAGCGGAAGTTGCAGAAATTGAAATCAGCGAAACCATCCACGGTTCACTCGCACTTGGTGATAACGCTAACGGCAACACGCCTAAATACTACACTCTCGGTGAAGCCGTACGCCTCTATGCCGGTAACACACTGACCATCACCTCGGAACAACTGATGGGCAAAATTATCATCACAATGACCGGCACAGAAAAGCAGATGAGCCTTGAAGCCAACGTTGGCGAATACGCTCTTGATGGCAGTGACGGCATCTGGACGGGCATGGCAAATGAAGTTGTGTTCAGCGTTCCAAATGTTAGCGGCACACAGGCCCGCATAGTTAAGATTCAAATCTTCTACTTCGACTATGGCACCACTCTCGTAGAACTGCCCGAAAATCTTGAAACTATCCCTTACTCATTCAAAGGCACAGACACCTACTTTGACGAAGAGGATTCGCACGAAGTTCTCGTTGCTTTCGATGGCAATGATGTATATATCCAAGGCTTGAGCGTTTATGCTACCGACGGTTGGGTTAAAGGCACACTGCAAGAAGACGGCACCCTTGAGATTCCCGGATGGGCTCTTGGCGAATACGCAAGCATCTTCGGCGGCACCTACAACCTTACGTTTGATGGCGCGACATTCCACTATGACAGCGAAAATGACGTGTTCACTTGCGACGCTTACACTTCTTCAGACGAAGACGGAAGCTTGTGGGACGAATTTGTCGACATAACTTTGACCCGCATTCATGAAGTTGCCGCCACACCTGTTAACCCGGTTATCAACAGCTTCAATGGAACAGGCACTTACCCGAGCATCGCATTCGCTATCACGGCTGAGGACACAGATGGCAATGCTCTGCTTAGCAGTAAAATCAGCTATGTTCTGCTCATAGAGAAAGACGGCCAGGTTTCAGAACTGACACTTACCGCAGATCTCTACGAAAACTTGACCCAAGACATGACCGAAATACCTTATAACTTCTCTGATGACTGGGATTTCTATCCTTCACGCGTTTACCTCAACCAAGGTGAAGAGGAACTCCGCAGTTGGACCAAGATAGGTATTCAGGTTATCTATCGTGGTGGCGGCGAGGAGCACAGGTCTGAAATTGTATGGTTCGACCTTAGCGAATACTGGGCTGCCAATCCTACTGCCCTCAACAGCGTAAGCGCTGACGTTATCGAAACCATCTACTACGATGTTCTCGGACGCCGCATTGACGCCAACACGACTGGCATACAGATTCAGAAAGTACGCTACAGCGACGGCACAACCCGCACAATCAAAGTGCTGAACCGCGCTAAATAACAACCGCAAACTCACAAAAAAAACAGCAGCCGCAAGGTTGCTGTTTTTTTTGCCATTGCAGCTGCTGATTAGATTGTTCACAACAAAACATGACTACCTGCGAAAGACATGGCACAAAGAAAGTCTTTGCTATAGTATAGTCCATCGATTGGAAAAATCACACGATGGGATTTGGATAATTGGCGAGAAATGAATAACTTTGTGAATTATTATATCAACTCGCACAGGTCTTTAGACCGAACAAATGTAAAGGAGGAAAAAAGAAATGGACACCATTAGACTTTACAACGGCGTAGAAATGCCCGTGCTGGGCTACGGCGTGTTTCTAATTCCGCCCGCGGAGACAGAGCGTTGCGTACTTGACGCTTTATCTGTCGGCTACAGGATGATAGACACAGCCCAAGCTTATCAGAACGAGGAGGGTGTTGGCGCAGCGATAGCCAAATCAGGCATCAGCCGCAACGAGATATTTCTCGTGACCAAGGTGTGGCTCACCAACGGCGGAGAGGCGAAGGCATCCGCCTCAATAGACGCGAGCCTTGGTCGTCTCGGCACCGACTATGTGGACTTGCTTCTTATCCACCAGGCATATAACGACGTGTTTGGCACATGGCGCGCACTCGAGGCCGCCTACCGCAGCGGCAAAGCGCGGGCCATTGGGGTCAGCAACTTCCAGGCTGGCAGGTTCTTCGACTTCGCTCATTTCGTTGACACCAAACCCATGGTCAACCAACTACAATGTAACACTTCTGTTCAGCAAAAAGGCATAAAACCTTTGCTTGACGAATTTGACTGCCGCATGATGGCGTGGGCACCGCTTGGGGGCGAGGGCGGCATGGAAGACGTCATCAAGAACCCCGTCCTCGAGGCTATAGGGAAACGGCATGGCAAAACCGCTCCGCAAGTGGCACTGCGGTGGCTTAATCAAAATGGCATAGTCGCAATACCTAAAAGCACACACCGACAGAGGATGGAGCAAAACCTTGACATATTCGACTTTGAGTTGACGCCCGACGATTTGGCAGCCATTGACAGCCTCAACATACATGACACCGGAACACGCAACTACGGCGACCCGAATTTCCTCAAATTTATCATCAACCGCTTTAATCTCTGAGAGCAAGAAGAAATTGGGTCATCTCTATGGGAGAAAGGCTTTAGAGGTTCTATGGGCTTTAGGGAATGTTTGGTGGAAAGGAACATTGTGGGGCTGGTTCGACTGACACAACAAAAAAAGACACGCTGTAACGTGTCTTTTTTTTGTATAGACTTGCGCTATAGAGGATTTGCTGCGCCGATGTGGTTACAGCGTCACTCCAGTTTTGAATATGGCGATTTCGTGATAGCCATTTTTCTCGTTGTTGGTCTGCTCACCATTTGCTACTCTGATGACGTAATCTGTAAAGCGTTTCAGAGTTTGTTCCATAGGCTCGTCCTCAACAATAACACCTGCGTTAAAATCAATCCATTGCGGCTTGCGGTGAGCCAGCCCTGAATTGGTTGAGACTTTCATGGTAGGCACGTAAGTTCCGAATGGCGTTCCGCGTCCTGTGGTGAAAAGCACAATATGGCACCCTGCCGATGCCAACGCGGTCGAAGCCACAAGGTCATTGCCAGGCGCAGAAAGCAGGTTAAGGCCCTTGACCTGTAGTCTCTCGCCGTATGGCAGTACACCTCGCACAAGGCTCTTGCCGCATTTCTGGGTACATCCGAGGGCCTTATCCTCAAGTGTGGATATGCCGCCAGCCTTGTTGCCCGGTGACGGGTTTTCGCCGACGGGCTCGCCGTGGCTTAAAAAATACTCCTTGAAATCATTGATGAGCGCCACCGTCTGGTCGAACAAGCCATCGTTTGCGCAGCGGTTCATCAGTATCGTTTCTGCGCCGAACATCTCAGGCACTTCCGTAAGCACCGTGGTTCCGCCTTGAGCCACAAGGTAGTCGCTGAACATGCCGAGCAGCGGATTTGCCGTTATGCCCGAAAATCCGTCCGAGCCTCCGCACTTAAGTCCAACGCGCAGTTCGCTCAACGGCACGTCCACACGTTGGTCCTCTCTGGCAAGGGCATATAACTCACGCAGTATCTTCATTCCATGCTCAACCTCATCACCCTCGACTTTCTGCGACACCATGAATTTGACACGGTCCTTACGATATTCGCCACAGAACTGTTCGAAAACATCAGGTTGGTTGTTTTCACATCCCAAGCCAACAACAAGTATTGCTCCGGCATTAGGATGATGAACCATGTCCCTCAAAATTTTCTTGGTGTTCTCATGGTCGTCGCCTAATTGACTGCAACCATAGTTGTGAGGGAAAGCAAAAATGCCGTCGATGCCCTCGCACCTTGTTTCTTCACGCAGCCTGTCCGCCAGCTGCTGCACTATGCCGTTTACACAACCTACAGTTGGGATTATCCATACCTCGTTGCGAATGCCCACCTGCCCGTCACTGCGGCGATATCCACGGAAAGTGCGATGTTCATCAGCGATTTCAAGGCGCACATCAACAGGATGGTATTCATAACTCAACAAACCAGCGAGGTTTGTGCGTATGTTATTCTCGTTGACCCACTCGCCCTGCTTGATAGCACGGCGGGCATGGCCTATAGGATAGCCATACTTAACGACATTTTCTCCTTCAGCAAAATCCTTAAGGGCCACCTTATGCCCTGCCGGAACATCTTCAAGAACAGTAACAGACACGCCATCAACATTCAAAGTTAGACCCTTGTGAAGGTCTTGGATAGCAACTACGACATTGTCGTCAGGATTGATTTTAAGGAATTGAACCATTGTATTTTATTGTTTATGCGTTTTCATGCACAAATGTAGTGTTTTTTTATTAGACTGCCAAATTATTCGACGCAATTATTTCGTCAAACGGAATAATTTTCATACCTTTACCGCGTGATAAATCAACAAATATTTATGCTATGAAAAAATTTGCTTCAATCATTGTATCCCTGCTTGTTGCAGGTGTACTTTTTGCCGATGACACAGACATGACTTTGACATCTGGCAGCCTCGCTTTCCTAAACGAAGCCGGTGAGTATGCTTGCCTTGAAATCGACTGGTCGAAAGCGCAAGTTGTTGAATTTGATAGGAGAATGAACGTTGACAAGAACTTCGGAAGCATAGCGCAGTACAACCAAAAACAGGGCAGTGACTGGGTTAAGGACTGGCCAGAGGTTCAGCGCCGCGCGACCGAAGGCGTAATGATGCGCAAAAACGGCAGTTATTGTTTCAACAAGAAAAACAAAGGCGGTCTGCAAATGTGCTCAGGCCCACTGACATGGAAGTTCTACACCACGACCAAAGACACCGACGAGAAGGAGTCGTACGAGAAACACTACATGATGGTTGACCCCAAGCAAGCCAAGTACAAATTTGTCGTTACCGTCAACAAAATCGACATGGGCAATGGCGTGGCAGCAGGTTTCGGCATGAGCATGCAGTCAGGCGGAGCCATAATGACAGGCACCATGAAAGCCGTTGAAATCAAGACCGGCAAAACTGTTGCCACGTTTGACATCAAGTCATGCAAGGGTGTAGGCAACTATGCTCAATACATCCGTCTGCAACTACTCTTCAGCGAACTCTTCGCCTACGGACTTCTGGGATTGAAATAAAGACAAGGACTAAGTTACAAGGAACAAGGAACAAAGACTAAGGACTAAGAACAAAGACAAGGACTAAGATACGACTAAGGACTAAGAACAAGAATACCCCCGATGTCACGGCATGTGACGTCGGGGGTGTTTGTTGAGAGCCAATGCCTTTAACCCAAAGCGATCATTAGAATTTAGGATTGTGTGAGATATTACGAGATATGGTGAGATATATCTGTATATTTGCAAAAATGACAAAAATAGCGGTGAATTATATCGTAAAAATGACAAAAAAACTTTATAAAATTGAAAAAAAACTGTAATTTTGTGCGCTGTAACTGCAAATGCTCTAAGGACTTTGGGGACTTAAGGGACTTTTTACGAACACGAATTTACCGAATATCACAAATCTTTGCTATAAGGACATTGGGTAAACGCGGTGGAATATAAAAGCAATGAAAAATCATCGGACATATTGGACAAACTTGCCACGAGAGGAGAAAGCCAACACTCTGACGCACTTCTTTTCCATGCTTGCGACAATAGTTGTCGCCGTACCGCTGTTGCAGTTGGCAGCACACAGCCAGCAATTAACTTTCGGCTATCAGATATTGGGCACGGCTTTGTTTGTTGGCGGCATGTTCCTAATGTTCGCTTCATCGACTTTATACCACGCTGTGACTAAGCCTGTTTACAAAGCCCGGCTGCGGATTTTCGACCATATATCGATATACGTTATGATTGCGGGTTCCTACTCTCTTATCTGCCTGTCGGTGGTTGGCGGCTGGATTGGCTGGAGTTTATTCTGTTTTCAATGGGCGTGCGTGATAGCCGGAGCAATCGGCAAATTCATTGCCCTCGGCAAACATCCCAAACTGTCACTCGCTCTGTATCTTGCAATGGGCTGGGCGGTGCTGGCGGTGTTCTACCATATTTGGCATATCATGCCACATTCGGCGTTTGCGTGGATATTGGCAGAGGGATTTTTTTACACAACTGGTGCTTATTTCTTTTACAACGACAACAAGCACGCTTATTATCATGCCGTTTGGCATGTGTTCATCATGCTCGGAGCGTTATCCCACACCATAGCAACATGGCTAATCCTGAGATAAATCATCACTCCTGCTTGTCATACCACGTTAGTAAATAAACAGAATTCTTGTATTCCTATTTTTGTCGTTGTTTGTGAAATAACTATACTTAAATCGTGACGACGAGGCTAATATATTTCATTCTTTTTGTTTTTTTACCCGGTATTTCTGTTTCGGATGAGAGGTGTTATCTGGATACATCATCTCCAAATGGTCTTTTATCAACGGCAATACTTCGCCACGAATATACTGCTTGCTGCGATGGACATGCTGTGCAATCTCTGTCACAGAATGCCATTCCGCACAGAACGCAAGAATAGCCTTTTTCACACCTGTAAGGTCATGAGACTTCAAACTTGTAAGGTTATCATCTGAACCTGTAAGGTTTGCTTGCGAGGTTGTAAGGTTTGTATCTGTTTCTTGGCTTGCCATAACTTTCCATGTGTGGTTTATTCCATATTGCAAATATAATGATTTTTTAGATATTAGCAAAGGACAAAGACTTATACAACAAGCGAGCCGCTTGCGTACCACAGAGGACAAGGACAAGGTTACAAAGGACAACTCACCCGCTGCATAAATCCTGCAGCGGGTGAGTTGCTATTCTGAATGATGTTAACAATAATGCTATCAGAGGATGGTTTTGACGGTTTCGAGCATGCCGTGCTCCTGAATGTGGCGGAGGAAGTGCTCAACCATATCGGTAAGTCCGGGTATCTCGTTGAGGTTGCACTTTGACTCCTTCCAAATCACGTCGGATGCCCCGAGTGCTCCTTCTGCAACTTTGCGGATGTCGCCCGTAGCCCAGAGTTGTTTGAGCAGATCCATGATTTCTTGCGCGTCGTTGGGTACGATGTCCACTCCGTCGGCTCGTTTGCCACCCTTGTAGTATGTGATGATGGCTGCCAATCCGAGCACAAGTCCCTTAGGCAGTTCGCCCTTGCGCTCGAGGTATGTCTTTAGGCCAGGAAGGTCGCGAGTTTCAAATTTCGGGAAGCTGTTGAGCATGATGCTTGTTACGGCATGGTCAACGAACGGGTTGTTGAAGCGGTCAAGCACGTCAGCTGCGAACTGCTTGAGTTCGTCCATCGGCAGATTGAGCGTCTGCATGAGTTCGTCATACATGACTTTGTGGATGAATTTGCCGACAACCTCATGCTGGCAAGCGTCGCGCACAATGTTGATTCCGCTGAGGAACGCTACAGGTGAAAGCACTGTGTGCGGGCCATTGAGCAGTGTAACTTTCCTCTCGTGATATGGGGCTTCAGACGGCACGAAGAGCACATGCAGACCAGCCTTGTCTGCCGGGAACTCTTTGGCAAGCGCCTCAAGGGTTATGTTCTCGGCGGCCTCTATTACCCAAAGGTGGAATATCTCGGCTTGTACTACAAGATTATCCTCATATCCAAGACGTGCTTGTATGTCCTTAATTTCGTTGCGCGGGAAGCCCGGCACGATACGGTCAACAAGCGTGGCGCACACAAAGCAGTTATCGGTGAACCAACGGCGGAAGTCCTCACCAAGGTTCCACAGGTCAATGTACTGGTATATGCACTCTTTAAGTTTATGACCGTTGAGGAAAATCAGTTCGCACGGGAAAATTATCCATCCTTTGTCGGGCGCACCGTTGAATGTTTTGAAGCGGTGATAAAGCAGTTGTGTGAGTTTGCCGGGGTATGAGCTTGCCGGAGCGTCGTTGAGTTTGCATGCGGGGTCGAAAGCGATGCCAGCCTCGGTCGTGTTAGAAATCACGAAACGAATTTCAGGCTGCTCTGCAAGTCGCATGAACTCGTCATGCTGTGTATATGGGTTCATAGCGCGGCTGATGACATCAATCATTTCGAGGCTGTTGACGGCCTTGCCGTCAAGAATACCCTGCAGGTTAACGTGATACAGGTCGTCTTGAGCGTTGAGCATGTCCACCATGCCACGTTCAATGGGCTGTACCACTACCACACTTCCGTTGAAGTCGGTCTTTTTGTCCATGTTCCAGACAATCCAGTCAACAAAAGCGCGCAGGAAATTTCCTTCACCAAATTGAATGATGCGTTCGGGACGCTGAGCCTTTACGGCAGTTTGTTTGTTAAGAGCTTGCATAGTATTTTGATTTGTTTAGAGTTATTCATGGCTTGTCGGCAGCAGTGTCCTGCACGCCGTAGTACGCAATGCAAAATTAGTGAATTTCTTTCAAATAGACATCATGTGTGTCGTTTTTTTTGCGTAAAAATTGACGGATTGCGTTGGCGTTATTGTTTGATTTCACTCCCCGCAATACATCTGAAACGTGTTTAACACTTTTTTCACATATCCAGCCGCCGCCGCTCCACGATAGTATCCGTAGCGGCACACAGGGTCGTTGTAGTACTGCGGTTCGGACTTGAGCAGCAGGTAGTGCTCCACACTGCTCCACAGGTGCGGGTTGCCGCCATATTTTTTCGTCAGCGCTATGGCGTCCAAGATATGCGCAGGTCCGGCATTGTAGCTTGCGAGCACGAATTTTACACGTTCTTCTCGGTCTTCCACGCTGCTGTACACCATTTGCAGATATTTGATATACTGCACCCCTGCCATGACTGACGCTTCAGGCTCATAGGCATTGTCGTCTGTCAGTCCAAATCGTTTGGCAGTAACAGGCACCAACTGCATCAAGCCCCGCGCGCCCATTGGAGATGTGGTATTGGGATTAAATCGCGACTCATGGTAACACAAAGAAGCCAGCATGCGCCAGTCCCAGCCTATTGCCGGAGCGTAGCGCATAAAAAGCGCGTCGTAGGGTGATATGGCTCCACCGGCACGTATGCGTTGAGCGGCACGTTCTCGCACTACATTTCGCGAATAATAGCGTGCGCGGAGCCTTTCAAGTTCTTTTTGCGGAATCAGTTCAAGCCATTGTTCCAACATGGCATTAAATCGTCCTGAACCTTCGCGCGTAACCCACCCCATTGAGAGCCCCACACTAACCTGATATGTGGCCTTGATGTTTTTGAACATTTTGCGGTAAACGGGTACTTGGTTGGCGTAAACTACCGTGGCAGGAATCTCGCCTTTGCTCACACGCTGAACCAGCAGCTGGTCAATCAGCGAGTCAGGCTCCAACACCACGTGCAAATCGCCGCCGGTTTCTTCGTTGAGCGCCTTCAACTGACGCTCATAGACGCTGTTATGCACCACGTGAATCTTTTGTTTTTTTAGCTCGCCAATAGAGGTAACAGGTTTCGCCCCAAGGCTTTGCAACAGCACCAGCGGGCTGCGTTCATGGATTGACCAAAATCTGACATCATCACTCAAACGCAATGGGGCAAGGTTATATGCCACAAGGTCGGCGCTTCCGCTACGGAGTTTGCGCAACATCTCAGACGGGCTGTATGCCACCGCAACAGAAAGCTTAACGCCCAAATAGTCCGCAAACATTGACACAAGTTCGTAGTCGTAGCCCATCGGCTGGTCACGATAGTAGAAAAAAGCCGTCGGCCCGTTCATAGTTACCACACGCAACGTGTCGTGCGCAATGATTTCCACCAAATCGCGGACGGGCTGGGACACGGGTTTAGGCGCAGGACGGCAACCTGCGAACGACAGCACCATATAAAAACAAAAAAGAATGCTGCCAAACATAACAGCATTACTTTTCTTGTTTATAGTGTCATTAAAGATTGCCATTCCGTAGTTTTTCAAATTTTATGCGAGAGTATCAGTGTTCCTGCCGTCACTAACCGCCAAACGCCTTGTCTGCGGACACGGCATGCCGCATTCCTTAATGGTAATTCGTCAAGCGCAAACATAAACTGCCAAAAGGTCCGCCTTGTTGGCTAACCCTCTTTTTGACCTTTCAGTTTCTGGCGGATAAATGATGTGAGTATGTCAATTGCCTTGTGGTTATGTCCTCCTTGCGGCACAATGATGTCAGCATAACGCTTGCATGGCTCGATAAACTGCTGGTGCATAGGTTTGAGCACCCTCGTATATCGTTGCATAACCGCTTCTGCCGTTCTCCCCCTCTCACGAACGTCACGGTTGATGACACGAATCAGCCTGTCATCGGGGTCTGCGTCCACAAACACCTTCAAATCCATCTGCTCGCGAAGTTTAGCGTCGCACAACGCCAAAATCCCTTCCACGATTACAACTTCTTTGGGCTCTACATGAATAGTTTCGGGCTGTCGCTCGCATGTCAGATATGAATATGTAGGCTGCTCAATCGCCTTACCCTGCTTGAGCATTTTCAGATGCTCCTCAAGCAGATTCCATTCGAATGCGTCGGGATGGTCAAAGTTAATGTTCTGACGCTCTTCAACCGGCACATCGCTTGAGTCCTTATAGTAAGAGTCTTGTGGTAAAACTGCAACTTCGCCTTTAGGAAGCCGCTCCAGCAGTTTACGCACCACCGTCGTTTTACCCGAACCGGTGCCGCCTGCTATGCCAATAACAAACATGAGTTGGATTTCTTTATGGGGTTTTGCAAATGTACGATTTTTTTCACATAAAACAAGTGATTTGTTCGGAAAAAAACAACATTTCGGCAGTCATGACAAAATTTTTGCGGCCAAACTCAAAGCTTGCAGTCTGAGAAATCCCCCGATGGCGCTAATAAAAGAAAAAATTCCGTAATTAGGCAGGTTTTACGTTGATTATTTGCAAATAAATGCGTACCTTTGCAGAAAGGAAAATCAACCAATAATTATATGTCAGACAAAATCACTCTCAAGCGCGGTCTGGATATTTCCATATCGGGAACCGCAGCCCCGACAGTGTGCGATGTGGCTTGGGGTGGAGACTTCGCTGTTGTGCCGGATCACTACGATGGCATCAAGCCTAAAGTAGTGGTGCATGACGGAGATGTTATCCACGCCGGCGACCCACTGTTTCATGACAAACAATGTGAAGACCTCTGCATCACATCACCCGTGAGCGGCACAGTCACTGCCGTTGTTAGGGGTGAGCGACGCAAAGTCCTCAGCATCAACATCAAAGCGGATGCAGAAACCACCTACAAACAATTTGACACCAAAGGTGACGTAAAACAACTTCTGCTTGAATCTGGTTTGTGGGCACTCCTACGCCAGCGCCCATACGACATCATTGCCAATCCGCAGAACGAGATTCGCGACATTTTCGTGTCGGCGTTCGACAGCGCCCCGCTTGCCCCCGACTACAATTTCATTCTGAAAGGCCAAGAGAAAGAACTTCAGGCAGGCATTGACGCACTCTGCAAATTGGCAGGCAAGAAGATTCACCTGTCGTTGAGCGCAAGGCATGAGCAAAACACTTTCAGCAACCTCAACAATGCAGAAATCCACATTTTTGACGGTCCGCACCCCGCAGGCAACGTCAGCGTTCAAATCAACCACATTGCCCCAGTGAACAAGGGCGAGACGGTTGTAGTAGTTAACATTCAGGATGTGGTTCTCATAGGTCGCTTCATGCTTAGCGGTAAAGTTGATATGCGCCGCATCGTTGCCCTCGCGGGGCCAGAGGTGAAAGAGCCCACATACATCAACTACGTGCAAGGCGCGCTTATCGAACCTGCCGTAAATGGCAAGGTAAGCGAAGACAAGCCTTTGCGCTACGTGTCGGGCAATGTGCTCAGTGGCCAGCAGATGCTGCCAAGCGAGCCTCTCTCTCCTTTTGCAAATCAAATCACAGTGATTGACGACGGCAGCGAGACACACGAGATTCTCGGATGGGCCATGCCACGTATCCACAAATTTTCAGCCACAAGACTCTTCGGCGCAGGCCTACTGGCTGCACTGAAGAAAGATTTCCGCTTTGATTGGGATGCCCGCATACTTGGCGGAAGAAGGGCTATCATCATGTCGGGAGAATACGACAAAATGCTACCCATGGACATCTATGCTGAATATCTCATCAAGGCCATGATAGCCGGCAACATCGACCGCATGGAAGCCCTCGGAGCCTACGAGATAGCACCCGAAGACTTTGCACTCGCGGAGTTTGCCTGCACCTCAAAACTGCCTCTGCAAGCCATCGTAAGACAGGCTTTGGACAATATGCGTAAAGAACTCGAATAACAACTTTCCGGATATGAAAATAAATGATATTGTTGAAAAAATAGAGCCTGCCTTCTCGGAAGGGGGCAAGTTCAGTGCGTTCCACTCGCTTTTCGACGGTTTCAAGACGTTCCTGCTGGTACCCAACAGCACGTCGAAGAAACTCGGCGCCCAAATTCACGACGCCACGGACTCGAAGCGCACAATGATACTGGTTGTGCTGGCTCTCGTGCCCGCCATGCTATTTGGAATGTATAATGTTGGTTACCAGCACTTCCTCGCCATCGGTCAGCCCGCAGGCTTCTGGGAAACGTTCGCATTCGGACTGCTGGCAGTCCTGCCATACATACTGGTCAGCTACATAGTAGGCCTGGGAATAGAGTTTACAGTCGCTCAATGGAAGCACGAGGAAATACAAGAAGGTTTTCTGGTTACCGGCTTCATCATTCCGCTCATCGTGCCTATCGACACCCCGCTGTGGATGGTTGGCGTTGCAACAGCGTTTGCCGTAATCTTTGCCAAAGAAGTCTTTGGCGGCACGGGATACAACATTTTTAATGTTGCGCTCATCACTCGCGCTTTCCTCTTCTTTGCATACCCAACCAAAATGTCAGGCGACCAAGTTTTTGTCCGCACTGACGGCACATGGGGATGGAGCGGAGGCCAACAAGTTGTTGACGCTTATTCTGGCGCGACGCCACTCGGACAGATTGGCACCGCCAACACAGCAGACATAACCATACACAACATAGTTGGAGAGCCTATGAAATTTATTGATGCTCTCAATGGCCTGTACCCCGGTTCTGTAGGCGAAACTTGCGTGTGGGCTATTCTCATCGGCGCATGCCTTCTGCTTCTCACTGGAGTGGCAAGCTGGAAAACAATGCTGAGCGTGTTTGTTGGAGGCGGCCTGACAGCATACCTGTTTAACGCTTTCGGCCCTGACACCGCCGCTGCACAACTGCCATGGCACATGCACCTCGTTCTGGGCGGTTTCTGCTTCGGAGCCGTGTTTATGGCAACAGACCCTGTAACATCGGCACGTACAGAAACCGGGAAATATATCTATGGCTTCTTGATTGGCATGATGGCAATAGTGATACGTGTACTTAACCCCGGCTACCCCGAGGGCATGATGCTCGCCATACTGTTCATGAACGCATTCGCACCGCTGATTGACTACTGCGTTGTTCAATGCAACATAAGCCGCAGACAAAAAAGAGTACTTCAAAAATAACATCACACTATGGAAAATAAGAAATTGAACACCAATAGCAACGTGTACACCATAGTGTATGCCGTTGTGATTGTCATCATCGTGGCGCTGCTCTTGGCCTTCACCTCGTCCTCACTCAAGGACCGCCAGAACAACAATGTCGCGCTTGACAAACAAAAACAGATACTCACCGCTCTCAACGTGGACTATAAAGGCCTCGACGCGGCACAACTCTACAACGAAATTGTTAGCGAAGCTATCATCATCAACTGCAAGGCAGAAACTCAATCAGAAAACCGCGATGAGGCATTCTCGCTTGACATCAAAAAACAATCTACCCTACCGCTTGAAGTAAGACAGTTGCCGGTTTATATCGCACACATTGACGGTCAAACCAAATACGTATTTCCCGTTACCGGAGCCGGACTTTGGGGTGGCATCTGGGGATATGTGGCAGTAAATGATGACAAGAACACCATTTTCGGCACATTCTTCAACCACGAAAGCGAAACTCCCGGCCTTGGAGCTGAGATTAAGAAGCCAGACTTCCAACATAAGTTCATAGGCAAGCACCTGCTCAACGAGAACCAAGAATTTGTAAGCGTTGCCATCACAAAAAATGGTGCGCCTGCGGAAGGGCAAGAACAAGTTGATGCGCTTTCTGGAGCCACTATAACCTCAAAAGGTGTGGAAGCCATGTTGCTCAACAGCCTCGGACAATACAAGGCATTCCTTGTTAGCGAAAACGCATCAAACGAAGATGCCGAGGCTAACAGCGAAGAAGACATCGCACCATTGGCCAATAGCGTCCCACCGACTTTCAACGAGTAAAGAATCTTAACTGAAAAATAAAGTAAGACATGAAACTATCAGATAAAACCAAAGAGGTGCTGCTCGGCCCATTAAGCCAGAACAACCCTGTCATCGTTCAGGTGTTAGGCATTTGTTCAGCCCTTGCCGTTACAGCCCAACTGGAGCCCGCAATCGTGATGGGCATTTCAGTAACTATCATCGTGGCGTTAAGCAACGTGGTTGTTTCACTTCTCCGCAACACCATCCCAATGCGCATCCGCATAATCGTTCAACTTGTTGTTGTCGCAGCGCTTGTAACTATTGTGAGCGAGTTCCTCAAAGCTTTCGCCTACGACGTAAGCGTTCAGTTGTCGGTTTACATCGGCCTGATCATCACCAACTGCATTCTTATGGGACGCCTTGAGGCGTTTGCGATGAGCAACGGCCCTTGGGATTCGTTCCTTGACGGCGTAGGCAACGGTTTCGGCTATGCCGGCATACTCGTCATTGTGGCTTTTTTCCGCGAGCTTCTTGGATCGGGCAGCCTGTTCGGATTCCAAATAATGGAGCACATACCCGGATATGTCAACAATGGCCTCATGCTTATGCCTCCTATGGCCCTCATCATCGTTGGCTGCATAATATGGGTTCACCGTTCAATCAATAAAGACATTAAGTAATTATGGAACACACACTAACGCTATTCGTCCGCTCTATCTTTGTGGACAATATGATATTCGCATTCTTCCTTGGCATGTGTTCTTACCTTGCCGTGTCAAAGAACGTTAAAACCAGCCTTGGCTTGGGCACAGCGGTAACATTCGTGTTGCTGGTAACCCTGCCTGTCAACTACCTACTCTACCAATACGTTTTGCGCGAGGGCGCATTAGCATGGCTCGGCGAGTCGTTTGCCAACATCGACCTCAGCTACTTGAGTTTCATCCTCTTCATTGCGGTCATCGCTGCCATCGTGCAACTTGTAGAGATGTTTGTTGAGAAGTTCAGCCCCTCGCTCTACGCTTCGCTTGGCATATTTTTGCCGCTGATAGCCGTCAACTGCGCCATCATGGGTGCAAGCCTGTTCATGCAACAGCGCATAACCCTTGACGCTGCTGATCCCAAAGCACTTACCAATATCGCTGACGTATTCGCATACGCATTAGGTTCAGGCATCGGTTGGCTGCTTGCAATAGTAGGTCTGGCTGCAATAAGAGAAAAAATGGAGTACAATGATGTTCCGCAACCTCTTCAAGGCCTTGGCATCACTTTCATCACCACTGGACTTATGGCAATGGCTTTCATGTGCTTCAGCGGACTGAATCTTTAATCAAAAACAAATAGTAAACAGATAAAGTAAATAGTTATCATGATATTAGCAATCAATTCTACAGCAATAATCACTTCGATGATAGTCTTTTTGATTGTCATCCTTCTACTTGTGGTTATTCTTCTTGTAGCCAAGCGTTATCTGGTGGCGAGCGGTGACGTTAAAGTAACCATAAACGGCGAAAAAGAGGTTGAAATCCCAGCCGGCGGCACGCTGCTTGGTTCACTGGCTAACGCCGGAGTGTTCCTTCCGTCGGCATGCGGCGGAAAGGGTTCTTGCGGTCAGTGCAAATGCCAAGTAGTGGAAGGCGGTGGAGAGATTCTGCCAACAGAAACTGTACACTTCAGCCGCAAACAAATCAAAGACCACTGGCGCCTCGGCTGCCAAGTCAAAGTCAAAAATGACCTTCAAATCAAAGTCCCGGAGTCAGTTTTGGGTGTCAAGGAATGGGAATGCACCGTTATAGGGAACAGGAACGTTGCATCGTTCATCAAAGAGTTCAAGGTTCAGTTGCCTCCGGGCGAGCACATGGACTTTATCCCCGGCTCATACGCTCAAATCAAGATACCAGAGTACGACATCAACTATGCCGACTTTGACCGCGACCTCATCGGTGACCTCTATGTTCCGACATGGGAGAAATTCGGAATCTTCGGTTTGCATCAGAAGAATGACACCCCGACTATCCGTGCCTACTCTATGGCAAACTATCCTGACGAGGGTGACATCATCACTCTAACCGTACGCATAGCCACCCCGCCATTCAAGCCCAAAGACCAAGGTCCTGGGTTCATGGACGTGCCTTGCGGCATAGCATCAACATATATCTTCTCGCTCAAACCTGGCGACAAAGTGATAATGTCAGGCCCTTATGGTGATTTCCATCCAGTGTTTGACTCCAAGAAAGAGATGATTTGGGTAGGCGGCGGCGCCGGCATGGCTCCCCTGCGCGCACAAATCATGCACATGCTCAAAACTCTGCACACCCGCGACCGCGAGATGCACTACTTCTACGGAGCAAGGGCTATAGACGAGGTATTCTTCATGGAAGACTTCCTCGAACTCGAGAAAGAATATCCGAATTTCCACTTCCACCTTGCACTTGACCGTCCTGACCCGAAAGCCGACGCTATGGGCGTGAAATACACCCCGGGCTTTATCGCCCCTGTCATGGGAGACACGTATCTGAAGCAACATGACGCTCCAGAGGACGTTGAATACTACCTCTGCGGTCCTCCGATGATGGCTAAGACGGTGCTTGACTTACTTCACTCGCTCGGCGTGGAAGACCAAGACATCAGATTTGACAATTTTGGAGGCTAATTAATGCCAATAAATGTGATTATTTAATCACAAAACAATAAAATAGTTGGGGCAAACTGAATGTCCACACCAGTATTCAGTAATCCTCAACTATTTTGTTTTGACATAACCGAACGCCATTGTCGGGAAATGAATGACCGATTCAGTTTTAAGATGTGGGATAACGCATTATAGGTAAATCAATAAAAGATGTATAGTTTAGAATATAAAGTAACCACGAGCTGCTGCGACAGCGAAGGGCAACTCAAACTCTTCTCCGCCCTGCAGATGATGCAGGACTGCTCGGAGATGTGGATTGACTCGGAACAAGGTGTAAAAAAGTATTTTGAAGAACAGAATATGACACAACTACTTGTTTCACGGCAAGTGGAAATCGTCCGTATTCCTAAATATAAAGAATCGCTGACAGTAACCAGTTCTGTTTACGGAATGAAACCCATGTTCGGTTTCCGCAACACGTTCATCTATGACGCGGAAGGCAAGCCATGCTACAAAACATGGAGCATGGGCGCTTTTGTTGACAAGTCAAACGGTAAACTAAAGAGCGTTGATGCAGCCACAATCGCTTCGATGAACTTGGAGCCAAAACTTGAAATGAACTATGGTGAGCGCCGTATTATTTTACCAAAAGAAAGCGGCGAGGCGCGTGACGCTGTAATGGTGATGCGGTCCGACATAGACTACAACCGCCACATGAATAATGCTAATTACATTCGCATTGCGATGGAACTACTGCCTGAGGGGTTCACCGTAAATGGGTTGAGAGTCGAGTACCGCGTGGCGGCAAAGTTGGGTGACATACTACAGCCCACTATTTACCATATCACTGACCACAAAATCATGGTTTCGTTCGACATAGGAGAAGAAGCAAGCGCTATTATAGAATTTAACGGCAAGTAAACAAGACAATGAACAATAAAAAAATGGGAGCAATTCTTGCTCCCGTTTTTTATTGACTGACAGCACCAACCCTCAACACACACAACATTAGGTTATTAAGGAATGATGCAATTAATTACATCAGCCTTTAGAATTATATAGAGAGTTGTTCTTATTATTTTGCTAATCTAATGGGTATAAAGTCGAATTTTGACAGAAAATCACTAAATTTGCAAAATCATGAAACAATTATTCACATTGCTCACCATACTTAGCGTCATGCTATGCATGGCAGCCCAAGAGATTGACATTACGCGCACCTGCCGTCCGCAGTTGCTAAAAAAAGGTGTGCCTGCGCATGCCATGCAGTTAAATAGGGGATTGCTTTATGGTGACACTCGGCGAGCCACAAATGATAATCACTATATAGGCCACAAAAGACAGCTTGTGTTTTTGGTTGCGTTTGCGGATAAGTCTTTTGCCGGCGATGAGCAACAAACCTTGACTCAATGGAACGACATTTTCAATGCCACTGATTACCACGAAGAGCCATTCTACGGTTCGGTGAGCGACTATTTCCGCGACCAAAGTTATGGGCAGTTAAGTCTGACATTTGACTTGCACTTCGTAACTGTTTCGGGAAACATGACAAAATACCGCAGCACATCATTGAATGACGAGAACTCAAAATATCTCGTGCAGGATGCTGTTGACTCGCTTAAAGACGAAATTGACGATTGGAGTGTATATGACTGGAACAATGACGGCTATGTTGACCAACTGCTAATTATATATGCCGGCAAAGGTCAGAACAACGGGGGTGGCACTAACAGCATTTGGCCCCACCAATGGTGGCTCAGCAAGCACTCAGATTGCACCCCAATAAGCGTTGGCGGCAACGACAACACATACCTCATTGACAGTTACTGCTGCGTACAAGAGCTTGACAACGAAAACGGTTATGGAACGTTTGGCACTATATGCCATGAATATAGCCACTGCTTTGGTTTGCCGGACTTTTATAATGGAAGCACATCATACCTCACTTCTTGGGATTTAATGGACATAGGTTGCTATAACGGGGATGGTTTCCGTCCATGCGGCTATTCGACATTTGAGCGCGCCTTCATGGGGTGGCTAACGCCTGTCGAACTCAAGTCTGCAACGGACATCAACGGTATGAACGCATTAGCAGAACAGCCAGAGGCTTACATCGTAAGAAATGACGGACATCCCAACGAATACTACATCATCGAAAATCGCCAAAACAATGGCTGGGACCAATCACTGCCCGGGAGCGGAATACTCATCGCACACGTTGACTACGACGAATTTTTATTTCTTAATGGTATGCCAAACTCGCAGTACAAAACGCACTACACAATTTTTCCTGCTGACAATAACGGGATTGCATCACAAAACCGCGTCAAAAGCAACTGGGCATATCCGTATGAGAGCAACAATGAACTCACTGACACATCCACACCAGCAGCAACACTTTACAACGCCAACACAAATGGCGAATACTTGATGTCGAAGCCTATAACAATGATGGATGTTAACGAAGGATTGGCATCATTCAGATTTCTCGGTTCTATCGATACCGGAATTAACGATATTGATGATGACACATTACAAGACAGCGCATGGTATTCATTGCTGGGCATACGCCTCAATGCGCGACCGACGATTAAAGGTATGTACATCCACAAGGGTAAAGTCGTCGAAATCAAGTAACTTGTTTACCCGCTATCGTTTTTTAAGACAAAGTTAGTTCATAAAATCTAATGACCGATACGGGCTTAACGCACCGATAATCTCAAGCATAAAAAAATCCACGGCAGCATGCTGTCGGGGATTTTTTTATCAATGTGTTTACGGGGCTTAATCCTCGTCATCATCACGACGGCGCTGCGGACGCAGACCTCTGTCCTCACGACGCGGACGACGGTCATCGTCACGGCGCGGTCGGCGGTCTTCATCACGACGCGGACGGTCGGCGCGAGCCGGACGAGCCGGACGTTCGGGCTCTACATAGCCTTCTGGTTTCTCCTTGAGCACACGGGCAGAAAGTTTGAATTTACCTGTCTTTTCGTCTATCTCAAGAAGTTTAACATCTATCTTGTCGCCTTCGTTAAGTCCGGTTTCTTCGATGGTTTCATAACGGCACCAGTCGATTTCCGAGATATGGAGCAAACCTTCTTTACCGGGCATGAATTCGACGAATACGCCATAAGGCATCACTGACTTGACAACAGAGTGGTAAACTTCGCCGACTTCAGGCAGTGCTACAATAGCTTTAATTTTAGCTATAGCGCCGTCAATGGCCTCTTTGCACGTGCCAGCTATCTCAACCTTACCGACGTTTTCATCTTCGTCAATCGAAATTACTGCACCTGTCTCGGCTTGTATTCCTTGAATAATTTTGCCGCCAGGACCTATCACTGCGCCAATCATGTCTTTCGGAATCTCCATCATGACAATGCGCGGTGCATGAGGTTTGAGGTCTGGACGCGGTTCTGCGATTGTTTCCTGTATCTTGTCAAGGATGTGCATACGTCCTTCATGAGCCTGCATGAGGGCTTTTTCAAGGATTTCGTAACTCAGGCCGTCAACCTTGATGTCCATCTGCGTAGCTGTTATGCCGTCGCGAGTTCCAGTTACCTTGAAGTCCATGTCGCCGAGGTGGTCTTCGTCGCCAAGGATGTCAGAGAGCACCGCATAGTTGGTACCTTTGTTTTCGGAGATAAGACCCATTGCAATGCCTGACACGGGTTTCTTGATGGGCACACCAGCATCCATAAGCGCAAGTGTTCCAGCGCAAACAGTAGCCATAGACGATGAGCCGTTAGACTCAAGTATGTCAGAAACTACGCGCACAACATAAGGATAGTCAGGTGGAAGCATAGGTTTCAGAGCGCGCCAAGCGAGGTTGCCATGACCTATTTCGCGACGTCCCACACCGCGTTGCGCTTTTGCCTCACCAGTGGCAAATGGCGGGAAATTATAGTGAAGGAGGAAACGCTGTTTGTCCTGAATGAGCGCTTCGTCAACAATTTTTTCGTCTTGTTTAGTTCCGAGCGTTACTGTGCACAGCGATTGCGTTTCACCACGCGTGAAGATGCTTGAGCCATGAGGTCCGGGCAGTGGTGCCACTTCGCACCATATCGGGCGGATTTCGTTGGTTTTGCGTCCGTCGAGACGTTTGCCTTCGTCAAGTACGCTTCGGCGCATTGCCTCGCGCTCCACGTCATGATAGTAGCGGTCAATGAGTGGGCCTTTAGTTTCAAGTTCTTCTTCAGTATATCGTGCTTTGAACTCGTCGCACACGGCTTGGAAATTGGCTTCGCGGCTGTGTTTGTCAGTGTTGGCGCTTGTGGCGAGAGCGTAAGCTTTAGCGTAGCACTCGTCATGAACCAACTGGCGCAATTCCTCATCGTTTTCCTCATGACAATACTCACGCTTAACGGTCTTTCCGGCAGCCTCCATGAGTTCCAACTGTGCTTGGCACTGTGGTTTGATAGCCTCATGGGCAGCACGTATAGCATCAAGCATATCGCGTTCGCTAACCTCCTTCATTTCACCCTCTACCATCATGATGTTGTCAAGCGTGGCAGCAACCATCAGTTCAATGTCAGCCTGCTCAAGTTGTTCAAAAGTCGGGTTAATAACAAATTGGCCGTTTATTCTTGCCACGCGCACCTCACTTATAGGTCCATTAAACGGGATATCGCTAACAGCGAGTGCGGCTGAAGCGGCAAGCCCTGCGATATTATCCGGCATGTCAACGCCATCAGCGCTATAGAGCGTTACATTGACAAAAGTTTCAGCATGGTAGTTGTCGGGGAACAGGGGGCGCAAAGCTCGGTCAATCAGACGAGCGATAAGGATTTCATAGTCAGAGGCACGTCCTTCTCTGCGCGTGAATCCGCCCGGGAAACGTCCGCCGCTTGCGAACTTCTCTTTGTACTCAACTGTCAGGGGCATGAAATCGGTGCCCGGCACCGCATCTTTTGCGGAGCAAACTGTGGCAAGAAGCATGGTCTTACCCATTGTTACCATCACCGCACCATCAGCCTGCTTGGCCAACTTACCGGTTTCAATGGTAATCGTACGACCGTCAGCAAGAGTGATGGTCTTAGTAATTACATTCATTTGCAAATGGTTAAAGGGTTAATGAAAGGCGATTTGCCTTTCGAATTCATATTTACTCAAAAAGTAGTGCAAAGTTACGAATAAGTGAGCGAAAAAGCAAATAATCTGCGATTTTTCCACGGCAATGGTAATTCGCCGGCCTTTGGTATTCACGCAAAATGAGCATTATTCCTGCCTCTATCTATCTATCTATCTATTCTAACTTATCACATACTTTTAATGATGTAGATATCCAATCCAATAAATAACAAATATAAAATCACAAAAATTACAATATTTACTACCTCATACGTTGTATTACAAAATGCTGCCAGATTGCGCAGGTCGTCAACACAGAGAAAGAAAGCCTTACGTAATGGCGGCCAATATCTTACGCATGATATAGCTACAATTGCAAGTTGTAACACCGCAAATAGGCTGGCACAACAGTTTTTCATGTTAAACCCAAAGCAGGAGATGTTCCAGACAGCCTGTACGCCTGCCCATAGAGCAAAAATAGCCAACACAACGCCTTGCACGTATAAGTTAAACACAACGCAGATATTTACATAGGTCGTGCTAAATACTTTAGCCAACCATTCCATATTAACTTTAACGAAATGCCCGATTTAGTGTTTCTATGCCGTTTTATGTTTCTTATTTTATGCCTATAAAATGTCTCAAAGGCTCGATGTGTGCCACTTGAGTATATTTTTTCTTCTTCAAATCAATTACCATGTCGTATGTAATAGGTTTTTGGGAGTCAAAATGCAAAACTGCATAATATGGTGCATTCTCTGCTGTGAAGCCTATCTTACGCAATGCCTCGGCAGTCCAAATCTGAAATCCTTTTTTTACCAGTTTGAACAACTGGGGCTGTTCTCCGTTAGTATGCAGGCAAACATATCCCAGACGTTCAAAACCTTGCTTAACAAGTAACGAACCTTTACTATCACCTGCACGGACATACGTGACACCTGTATGCATTGCTATTTCAAGGTCTTTTTCTCGCATGTGGTTGACTAACACTGTTATCTCTTGGCCATTCTCACGCATTTTATCAAGTAGTTTAGCACGAGTATTGGCGTCGTCAAGTACTTGATGGCGATTCAAAGATAATTCCACAAACGATTTATCTTGTTCAATGCCAACATATTTGCGCCCAAGTAAATTAGCGGCTATACCAGTTGTCCCAGAACCGCTGAATGGATCTAAAATTGTGTCTCCCTCGTTTGTGGATGCAAGTATAATACGATACAACAAACGTAAAGGCTTTTGTGTGGGGTGCTTGCCTTGCAGTTTTTCCCACGAGCAAACCGCAGGAATACGCCAGACATCAGTCATTTGTGTTCCACCGTTTAACTGTTTCATCGTCTCGTAGTTGAACTTATGCGTCTTCTTCTCATGTTTTCTCGCCCAAATGATGAGTTCGGTAGAAAAGTTGAAGTACTTGCAAGACAAATTAGGCGGCGGGTCTGTTTTCTGCCAAGTAATCGTATTGAGCACTTTGTAACCCAATTCTTGCAGGCAACGCATTACAACATGGATGTTATGGTGCGTGCCACTAATCCAGATAGTACCATTTTCTTTCAATTTGGGGCGACAGAGTGCCAACCACCGGCGGTTAAATTCATAGATATGCTCTGCCGTTCCGCCTTTATCCCAATCGCCTTTGTCCACGCACACTTGTTTTCCACTATGAACACTAATGCCACCGTTACTCAAGAAATACGGAGGGTCGGCAAAAATAGCATCAATAGAGTTGTCCTCTATCTCTTTCAGCCGTTCCATGCAATCGCCGTGAAGAACGACAAAATCCGGAAAGATATATCTTTCAGCCATTTATACACTTAATAAATTCGCTAATCGTTGTCAAATTGTATATGTTTGGAATAGCGGCAAATGCCTCTTCTAATTTATTACGGGCTGAGTTCCAACCAACTCCATCAGTAATCCATACAAATTCAAATCCGAGTACACCATTTACTTTCGGAGCAACATCAGTATATGAACGCGCAACTTCATTCAGTTTTGAGCCGCCACCAGAGTAAAAATTTACCTCTATTAGATATGTTTTTCCTTTTGATAAAATAGCAAAATCAAATACCTTCTGATCTGCGCCTAATACATTAGCTATCGCTGGGAATTCTTTGGATGATACTTGTTCCCTATAAGAAATACCGGCATTAGCAAAAATTCGTGAAACAAGTGTTTCGGTTATTTCTCCGCTTCGGTTCTTGCGTGCGTTAGTATCAAGTCCTGTTTCAACTCCAAAAACATAATCCACTAAATCTTTGACTTCTTTGTTTTTGAATACCTTGTTCAGCCCTGTGCCTTCAATAAATTTCATTATACCATCTACAGAGCCAAACAACGAATGAACGGAATGCATAGAACCATCGTTATCAATGAATTTCTTGTCATCCCTTTGGCGTGTAGCTATAAGAATATCCATGACATCAAATACACTCGGGTCTTTATGCCAAAGAGCCTCAACTGCCTCACGGAGATTTTCTTTTCCTACAAGGTAATTCAAGGTATTAAGGTTGATTTCAATGTCTGCGACATTGCGTGCAATCTTCGGAAAGTCACAATAAAAATCAAGCGTTGCGTTCGTTTCGCGCAATTGGGACATAAACAAGTCAAATTGTTCTTTGGTATGTGCTGCCATGTTATACTGCTAATTTAAGTTGTTTCGTTTCTTGATAATTATGCACAAGGATTTCTGTGAGTTTACCGCGTTTACTTGCATTAGCATTTACATTGCGTGAAGCCCACACGCGATCTATGACATATTGCAAATATAAACCATCGAAGAACATGTCCGCACAATCAGAATTACTCAACATAAACTTATAACCCGCCGCTTCTATTTGGTCGCAGAACTCTTTCAGACGGTGTTGTGCCAAATCATCGAATGCCTCTTTGGTGTAGTCATTAAAACTGCTTGTGTTGTTGAGTGGACGATAGGGCGGGTCAAAATAAAACAGAGTATTTCCCTTTGCTTTTTCTAAAGTCTGCTGGTAATCTCCGGTTAGAATTTCTACGTTTTGTAGTAGTTCGCTATCTGCATAAATAGTATTCGGGTCGCAAATTATCGGTGTTTCATATTTGCCAAATGGCACATTGAACAGTCCTGATTTATTTACTCTGTATAAGCCGTTAAAGCAGGTTCGATTAAGAAAGAAGAACAGCGTAGTGTTGCGTATAGGGGTAAGCACCTTGGTATTAAACTCATCTCTCATAAGCAGGTAAAACTTCTTGCGAGTTTCTTCTGATTTTAGAGAATAGTACTCTTTTTGCAGTTCCTTGAGTGACACCACCAAATCTGAAGGATTATCTCTCACCACTTTATAACAAGTCGTGAGGTCGGGGTTTATGTCGTTAATAATGGCTGTTTTGATGTTGGGGTGTGCCTGTAGCATATAAAAGAGCATTGCTCCTCCGCCCACAAACGGCTCAATGTAAGTGACATTCTCCCATTCATCAAAGTCAGCAGGAAGCAGAGCTTCGAGTTGGTCAATGAGTTGCGTTTTACCGCCAACCCATTTGACAAATGGTTTCGCTTTCATAGAATAAATTTCAATTGCGGACGTAAAGTTACGAAAAATAATTGACATGGGGAAATGCGAATGGCAGGTCATATTTGTCTAACCACATTATTGAAATTGCAAAAAATATTGTGTCTGGAGCATTTTTTCGCTAAAAATTGCTAATTTTGCAAAGAGATGCATTCCCACAAGTACACCATATTGTCGATTATCTTGTTACTGGTATTCTTGAGATGCGAGGCACAAGATGTCTCTGACAGCCAAAACACCGACAAGCTGCAAAATGACAGCATTGCCGTGAACAGCAAATTGCCACGGAATAGAAAGGCGCATGATTATGTGTGCCTCAAAGACAGCGGTGGCGTTGTCCACAGTGCGACATTCGTGTGGTATGGAAGACAGCAGTCGTCGGACCAATACCTGTCATTACTGCCCTACAAAGGCTGGACAGTAGGCATCGGCAACGAGTCTGACAAACTAATTAGGGTGTGGAGCCATCGCCAAGGCGGTCCAGCGGGCTCGCGCCACAGTCTGCGCCAATACTGGCACTGGGAGGCTGGCTACGGCAAGCTGATAAGCAAAGCGAAAAACAACGGCCGCCGGACATGGAGCGTCAACGCCGACTGGCGCATGATGTATGAATGGCAGTGGCGCGGGCTTACGGTTGGCGGCGGGCTCATGATTGGAGCTGATTATGCGGGACGCACAGCTGGCAGCAATGTGAACAAACCCTACTCCATGGACTTGAGCGCAGACATGAGCATTGCCGCTGGCGTTCAATACGCACTATGGGCTGGCCGCAAAGTACACTTCACTTTCGATTACCATATCAGCACGCCTTTTGCGGGTTGCTTCTTTATGCCCGACATGGGGCAGGCGTACTACGAATTTGCTGATAACATCAAAGGCACCGCACATTTTGCATCGTTTCATAACAAACAGTCATTCACGCACGACCTCCATATTGACATGAGGTTCATTCGCTCAGCATGGAGAATAGGCGTTAGGCACTCGTTTTTGAGGTATAGCGCCAGCAATCTGACCATGATGCGCGAAGACCTGCACGCATACGTCGGCTGGATTGCAGACCTAAACATTAGGCGCGGAACGCGGGTGAAATGATAAATAGCAGATATGTTTTTATCTTTTTTTTCATTTTTTTTGAAAAAACGCTTGCAGGTTAAAAAAAATGTTGTACCTTTGCACTCGCAATCGGACGAATAGCGCAGCTGGTTCAGAGCATCTGCCTTACAAGCAGAGGGTCGGGGGTTCGAATCCCTCTTCGTCCACACCTCCTTTCTTACACTTTGTAACAGAGATTGACAGTATTGCTGCAGTCTCTGTTTATTTTTTCCCAAAAAGTTTGGCTGTTTGCGCTTTTAGTTGTATTTTTGTACTTACAAGTGTGTTAACCGCGCAATTAAGCAATTATGAGACAACATTTTTTAGCACTACTGTCGGCTGCGCTGATGCTCACAGCTTGCGACAGTTACGAAATCAAGACATACGACCTTGGGCCTGCCGTCATCAACCACCCGTCCACATACACATTCAGCAACGTGATAGCTGACGAAGACGGCTCGCTACATTTCGTATGCGCAACCAAGCATGATGAAGACTTATCTCAATTTGAGGCTACGATCTATCCGAACATGGACCTTGCCGCAGACGAGGACGCCCGTCGTGAGCTGCTTGCCACAATGGTAAAGAACGGCGCAGAAGAATACCACAAAAAAGTATTCGAACTGATGGAGCAAAACGGAGAAAAAGGAACTGTGGAAGTTGGAGAGCATGAACCATTTGACGCTTCTGGCTGCCTTGACGCGACAACCCTTAACGCCACATACGGCGGCGAAGACATACTCGTCCGTGTTGAGGCGAGGTACATCGACAACTGGAAATCAGTCGTTTATGCCGTCTATGAAACGTCTGCTGGATTGCGCGACATGGAAAGCCTAAAAACCATATTGGCAACAATGCAACTCAAATAACAAGTCAGTACTGCCAGAGCTTAGGGCAGAAACTAATTGATAAAACAAAGACCTCGTGGAAAGGGCGGTACGTCCTTTCCACGAGGTCTTTGGCTATAATGTTCACGGAATAAGAATCTTGTGTTAAAGCGGTGAATAATACACGCCGATGTACAGGTTACCATTTATATTTTCAGTTCCTATTTCGACATCAGTTTTGCCGTCCTTAGTGCGGAAAAGCGTTGTCATATTGTATTTTGTGTATTCTTCTGATGTTTTGGAATAGTTTTTTATGAAAGTGTACCTCTCGAAAAGATAATTTACGACCTCTTCAAGCGTGGCATTGTCATACTTTATATAGACATCAATCCACTTATACGCACCGCTGATGAATGCAGCGTCAAAAAATATTGATAAGCCGAAAGTTCCGCCAACTACCGCATATGCCCCATCTGTATTTTCTACAATATTCGTGTAACCTTGCTTTTTCATATAGGTTTCAAAACTGCTGATTGATGTGCCCCACGCAAGGCATGGCTCCGGGTAAGTGTGATATTGGTAATAGGTTTGTGAACCGCCTTGGCCGCCATTTTGATTTCCGGTTTGAGAAGTGTTGCTGTTGTAAACCGGCGGCTCGTTTTTGCTATCCTGTTTGCAACCTGTGAGAATGACTGACAATGCAATCATAACCGAGAATAAAATTGTTCTGTTCATACTACAAATTTGAAAAAATTAAGATTAATACTATAATGAAAAACGTAAAAGCCAACAATGCGAGAGTTAAAGTATGATACTTTAGTTGTTTCATTCTGGTTTTAACACTAATTTTACAACCTTGCGATGTTTATTGAGCGATTGTGCTGTTTTTTTCGGCGGCAAAATTAGACAATAAAAGCCAAACGCTTTCGATTTTGTTTCTTAATCGAATAGAATCGAAAATCAAAAAAAAGTCCCCATGTCCATTGGTTGTCAGGACATGGGGATTATTGGCCTAATACAGATAGTGTTATTTGGTTTGTTTTTGTTTATTTATTATGTTTTCAAGCCATTTTTGGGCATCATATACTTTTGTGCCGGTCGCATTGTTGACGGCTTCGTTGAAAGCCGACACTGACGTTTCGTTGAAGCCTGTTACTTGTACGACCCATCGCATGAGGTCATCTTTTTGCCTAATGTTGAAGTCGAGTAAATTCATGTCAATCAGGGCTCGGAGCAATTGCGCAATGTTGGCACGCGGATGCCGCAATGAAGCCCTATTATTGAGTTCAGCAATTATTTCATGCTCAAAATTTTTAGCCTCGCCCTTAAGCGGCGAAGCCACTATTGGGATATCAGCCTGCGCACTTTGAGAGCGCTCGGAGCTGTCATCGTACGGCAAGCCACGGCGTTTGTTAATCATGTACTGCCACGAAGACAGACATGAGTAAAGCTGAAGCGATGCACAAAACACGGTTGGCACCACGCCGACAGCAAAGAGCGCCAAACCGGTTTTGTAAAAAACGCTGTTGGAATCCGCATCAGCGACGTTAACAAGCAGAAAGTCTAATGACAAGGAAATTATTCCGCCGACAAACAAGACGATAGCGGTAGCGGCGGAAAAAATAAACGCCTTGTCCCCTTTTTGCCAATAGCCCTGAGGCGGTTTGTTTTGTTCGTTACTCATATCGTTTAGTTGTTTCAATCTTTGAGTTCGATGGTTGCATCGCCTACATGTCCGCCAACAGGGGGATTAAGTTTACTAACCCGTATCTGATAATGCGACACCTGTGGGTACCGTGAAGTTAGTTCCTGCCTAATTCGGTTGGCCACTGTTTCAAGCAAATTGGCGGGCTTGCAGACCTCTCCCTTAACAAGTTCATAGACGTCTGCATAATTGAGAGTGGCGGTGATGTCATCGTCATAGGTTGTTTGCTCGGCAATGGTGAGCCTCACATCAACGCTGATGTCGTTGCCGTCACGCTTTTCAAAATCATACACTCCAATGGGAGCGTGAAAAAGCATTTTGTTTAATTCAATTGATAACACGAAATGATTATTTACTATTTGACGATTTATTATCTTGACATGTCGCGTTAGCAGACACAACCAAGGTATTTATTTGACGAACACGGCATAACCCTTGGCAGGCAAGATGATTTCCGTTTCGGCATCAATGGTCCGCGTTGTTTTGGTAATTGCTGTGGCTATTGTTTCGCTATTTATCCACTGCTCATATTTGCCTGCATCGACGTCTGGCAATTTTACACTGGCCTGTTCGCCGAGGTTGAGCATCACGAGCACCGTGTTGTCGTCTTTCTGCCTTTGGTACGCCAGAACTGAATTGTTGTCGCACGCCAGTATCTTAAAAGTGCCCCGCTGCGCTTCCGAGCCGTTTGCCAATGCTGGTTGGGTATGCTTGAGAGCACATAACGCGCGAATTGTATTGCGCATTTTGACATTGGGCGCATTCCACGATATGGTGTTTTTCTCCCATGGGTATATGATTGATTTATGCCCGACTTCCTGCCCATTGTAAATCAGCGGCATACCATAGGCTGTGAACTCTAATACAGTTAATAGATACACATTATTGGTCATCCATTGCCAGTAGTTTTTTCCGCTCTCATTGTCGTCGTGATTTGTCAGATAGACCATTCTGTCAAGCCCTTCTTTGTATCGAGAATTGGTGTACAGAGCATTAAGTGTGTTCTTGAGCGAAGCGGCAGATGTAGCGTTGCCTTGTTTGCGTAACGCAGTGTTGAAGCGCCATGCATAGTCGAAGTCGAACCCGCATCCGTATAGCCGCGTCTGGTCGGCAAAGTCAGCCTCACCCATGACGGTGATGTTCTTTCCTTGCACTGCGTTTTTCAGTTCAGGTATAGCTCGCTTCCAGAAATCGGCAGGGATTTCGGTAGAAGAGACATAGTCGCATCTGAAACCGTCAATGCCAGCTTCTGTAATCCAATACTTCATTGCGTCTATCATGGCATTTTGCGTAGCAGTTTCTTTCATCGCCAGTTGCAGCACATCGCTATAGTCGTTCGGGTGCTTGATTTCATTGTTGAGCCAAACATAATACTCGGGGTGCTGCGTGACCCACACCGCTCCAGTGCCTGTATGATTAGGCACCCAGTCGAGCCAGACCTCCATGCCAAGCGCGTGGGCCTTGCTGACAAAAGACTTTAGGTCCTCAAGATTACCATACTTGGACCATATGGCATAATAATCTTTGGGCGCATAGGGGCTGGGATAAGTTGCAAATTTTGCGTCACCGCGCGGATGTATTGGCATAAGCCACACTATGTCGACACCCAAGGTATGCAATTCCTCAAGTTTGTCGGACGCAGCTACTAAAGTCCCAGCCGAGGTGAATGAGAGCAAATCCATCTCATAGATTATACGGTTCTGCGGCGATACGGGCTTTGTTCCGTCAACATCAAGCGCCACGGTCTGGGGTTCTGCAGATGGTTCGGCGGCAGGTTCGTCTTTGCTGTCACGGCATGATGCGAAAGCGCACAAGACAAGGAGCGCATAAAATAACATTCGGTTCATAAACTATTTAATTTTAACAAATTTAACGGCACATCCGCCTCCTTTAACCAAATTAAATGACAGCGTGTCGGCAGATGACACTGTAAGTTCTTCTATCCCGGTTGCGCACGGATTAGTAAGCCAATCTGCATTGTCAGCATCACGGTAAACAGTAGCAGAATAAGCGGCTTGTTCGTCAAGAAAGTCAAGCGGGATTCTTATATTCCGTCTGTCAGCTGTTACCGCCCCGACATACCAATCGTCTGCTCCGCGTTTCTGCCTTGCCATACAAACATATTCACCTATAGAGCCGTCAACGAGAACAGAGCGCTCCCAATCGCAAGGCACATCGCGCACGAACTGAAATTCATCGGGGTGGCGCATATAGTTTTCGGGCAAATCACACGCCATTTGCAGCGGAGAATACATGATGACAAACAAGGCGAGCTGTGCGGCAATGGTAGAATGCACACGCGTCTGTGGATTGACGGGATTGTCAAAGTTAAACACTCCGGGTGTGTAGTCCACCGGTCCAGCAAGCAGCCTCGTGAAAGGCAGAGTGCAGATATGGCTTTCTGGGCTGCCTCCATCTTTTGCCCATGCGTTCCATTCCTGTCCGCGCACCCCTTCTTGTGTCATGAGATTAGGCCATGTGCGCTGCAGCCCTGTGGGCATGACAGGCTCGTGGTTGTCGATGCAGATATGATACTTGGCAGCAGTTTCTATGACCTTACGATAGTGTCTAACTCCCGCCTGACTGCGGTTGTATTGCGGTCCGTCAACCGTTGTGATAATTGGGCTGACATATCCTGTCTTTATCACGCCAATGCCGTTGCGCTGATGATATTTGTAAATGCTGTCAAGCTGCGCTTCATAGCTCGCCGCGTTTCCGCCCGTTTCATTATGTCCCACTATTTTCACTCCGAGAGAATCGGCATGGGCGACAATCCGCTCCATGTCCCAATCGGGATAAGGGGTAGTAAAGTCGAAATGTTTCCAATCTTCCCAACCGACATTCCATCCCTCGGCAAGAACTGCCTCAATGCCGTTTTGAGCGGCAAAATCAAGATAGCGGAGCATATTGTCTGTGGTCGCGCCATGCTTCGGTCCCATGTGCCAGGTCATTGACCCGAGGTGCATTCCCCACCATATTCCGATGAATTTCATGGGTTTAATCCATGACGTATCGCTTATTTTGCAAGGTTCGTTGAGGTTTAGCATTATCCTTGACGCGCATAGTCCGCTCAGGTCATCTGCTATTGCCATAAACCTCCACGGAGTGGCAAAAGGCGTTGCGACGTAAGCCTTCACGCCGTTCTGCAACGGAGTGAGCCACGTGCTGACACAACTATCATTAAACACAAAATTTTGTGCCGGATAGTTAGTAAGCGCCGCCTCATGGATAAACGCATAGGCCCCATCCGCAAGCTCAAGTGTAACCGGTGAGCACGCTGTGTCGGTGGCATTGAGCGGAGTGCGTGTCCATAGTGCCTCATAGTATTCTGTGCGCCACGGTATAGACCAGACGTCGGCGCGGCATGCAAAATTAAACTCGGTCAACTCGTCCGTTATTACAAGGCTGTCCCCACCCTGCTCAGGGAACACATAGCGGAATGCGAAACCGTCGTCGAACACACGAAATTCGATGTCCATCATTATTCCGCTATCGTGACGCAGCCTTGCGGTCAGCGCGTTGTGCTTGTCTTGAATCAGGCGTTCTTCGCCCCACACCGTTTCCCAAGTTTGCTCCACACTGTCGCGATGTATTTCATTGAGCTTAAAGCCACTGCCAAGATCCGTGTTCGAAAGTCTCATGCCTAACTGCGAGGATCCTATCAAACAGTGCCCCGAGCGTGTTACTCTATATGTAGGAACACCGTCTTTAGATACTGCTAATGACAACTCTATCGCTCCGTCGGGCGACGAAACACTTACATTATCTGTATTGCGCGCACAAGACGTCAGCAGGGCAGTTAGCAATACAATAATACCAAATAACGCTTTTTTCATAATTCGCATATATTGGCAGCAAATTTAGTAAAAAATTAACACTTGCCCAAATGCCCGGCGATTCATTTGTCAGTATTGATAAACAAAGCAGGCTGGCCGTGATTTGCCAACCTGCTCCATCATTGTGCTGTTAGTGTATTAAAAGATATTTAAGCAGAAGTTGTATATTTTCATTACCATCCGCCGCCAGGTCCGCTGCTGCCGGTCAGTTGCGCAGAAACGGTAGAAGATGACGAACCGTTGTACAAAGTATAGTTGGTTCCTTTGCTGATACCCGGGCATGTAATGAGTATCTTCGAACCGTTGCTTCCTCCGGGTCCCCAGCCTCCCATTCCGCCTTGCGAACCGCTGGATGTGTAATTGCTTGGCACTGTGAATGTTGCCAAAACATTGCTGCTATTGTTCTGCGCTGTTAGTTTGATTACCGTGTTGGCGCTCACACTACCACTGCCGCTAACATAGGCCTGCGTGGAGCCGCTTGATGACGAAGGTACGCTATTGTTGCCTCCCACTCCGAGCAATGTGCCGCCCTTGAAGACTACGGTGTATCCGTCCTCTTCGTTAGCGTCAATGCCGCACTCGGGCTGACGTGCGCCAAAAGTCATAACATAGCCGCCATTGAGGTAGAGATTGCCGTTGCTGTCAAGACCGTCGTTATTGGTAGCGATAACAGTTATTGTTCCGCCGTTGATGTACATGTGGCTCTTAGAATTGATGCCATCGTCGTAAGAATTAACCACCACTGTGCCGTCATTTATCGTCAGCACCGATTTACTCTCGATGCCCTCGGCGTTGGTGCCTTTGGTGGTTACATTTATAGAACCACCGTTGATGTTAACGGCGTAATCGCACTTGATGCCTTTTGCTGACGACTTAAAGTCGCTGTCAATATAGTCGAGGTTGCCTGTGTAGGTGCCATTGTACAGTCGGTTGTTGTAATAAACCACGGGACCGCCTGTGGTGCTTATTGTAATGTCACCGCCATTGAAGTTTGCAATGCTGTCGCAACTGATACCCTTGCCCCCGGCTCCCGTGCTGCTGAGGTTAAATGTTCCGCCGGTGATGGTCAGTATGCCGTCTGATTTGATGCAAGAGGCTGCAGTGGTGCCTATTACGGTTGTCGTCCCGCTCGTTGATGTTTCTGTTTCTTCCATGCCGTCACCGGCGGTAGTGATGGTTATCGTACCCCCTGTTATATTCATGTTGCCACCCGACTTGAGGCCTTTGGCTGCAGTTGCGGAGGAGGCGCAGGATATGTTCACGGTAGTATTGTTGCCTAAGTCATCACTTATGGTCATTAGGCTGTCGCACTTCAAACCTTTAATGTCGTTGGCCGATACATTGATATTCAGCGTACCGCCAAGAAGGAGCACTTGACCATTAAGTTCGTCTGTTACGTCTTTGGTGATTTCAACCTGAATGCCGTCGTCACCGCACTTGAGGACATTAACAGTACCGTTAGACATTTTGAAATACTGCTCAATATGTATGCCGTCGCTCACTGCATCAAGTATATTAATTGTGCCCGTGAACTTCTTTTTGAGTTCAACATATTCATTGCCACGTATAGCGTGCTTGAGGTTGCCCGTAACGTTGAGTGTTCCGTTTCCTGTGAACTCGCTGTGCCCCTTTATCACGACGCATGCTTTCTGACTTCCGCTCGAAGAGTCGACAAAAGAGTTTGTGCCATTAACAACAACTGCAATCCGCTTGCCGTTGTCTATATTGAGCGGCGCACCTGTAGCGCTTGTGAGCGACAGGTCATTGAGGCTAACGGTGATTTTATATGCTCCACTGGTGTAGAACGAGCCGTTTGAACTGCTTCCTGAAAGACTATATGTGATTTCTTGGGCGACAGCCGTTGCATCCTGCACAACACTCACGTTGGCGCCACTGACACTCGGAGTCATATATTTGGCAATATTGCCTGCAATTCGCACCTTTGCGCTATTATCGGAATAAACCACTTCGACCAAATCGTCAGTAACAACCGTGTTATCAACATACATTCGTGTGATGTCGCCCAGCGCGAACACTTTGTCCATCACAGTTAGCGTTGTAGCTGTAGAATAAGGCATAATGCCGGCTTGAGATGACGGGAACAGATATGTAACATCGCCAACCTCAACATTGAGCGTTTGGGCAGAACCGAGCAGCCACATCGCTGCGACAATTAGCATTAAAAATATTTTCTTCATTTTAGTACAATCTTTTGAGAATTAGACTTTTGCCTGATGACATAACTGCCTTTTACGAGGTTTTGCACAGCCTCGTTAAAATTGGTGTAATCACCTACATGAACGCCCAAAACAGTATAGGCGCTTATAGGCGCGTTGGCGTCTATTACAGCTTCACGTAACGCGGTAGTGCCTTGTTCGTCCGAAAAATACATTTCAACAAGTCCCGATAATGTAAAACTTGTGTTTCCGCCGTTGTACGACACTTTCAAGTCCGCTCCGTCAACAATCATCGTCATGCCGTCAACGGGCAAAGTGGTCGCGCCACTTGAAGTTACAAATGTCATAAAGCCATATTCGGCATACATCGCCAATGAAACAAATACGGCAAATAAAGAAAGTAATGCTCTTCTCATAGATAAGTTTTTTTTGCATTGCAAAGTTAGTTGTTTTGGTCGTTTGACATTACAGCAAAAAAGTTTATTTTTTTTGCAATTTGTCGCTTTTT
This sequence comes from Paludibacteraceae bacterium, assembly GCA_017454915.1. Classification (GTDB taxonomy): domain Bacteria; phylum Bacteroidota; class Bacteroidia; order Bacteroidales; family Paludibacteraceae; genus UBA3747. The sequence goes on along the minus strand of JAFTCC010000056.1, from coordinate 10,185 downwards.
TGCATTTTTTTTTGTAATTTTGGGCGATTATTTCACAAATAGGCACAAAACATAGATAGAAGTCCATGCTCAACAAGACGCTAAAAATAGTCAATTATAATCATTATGACGCCAATCTTGCAAAAAACGGAATGGCCATACTAAAAAATGTAAAAAGTTTTCCAGTGGTGGACTACTCTTTTGTTTCGGATCACATGGTCATCAACATTTGCATTAGTGGGTACGCTCGCGTGCATTTTGACATTTTCGACCGCGAATTTCATCTAAACGAGGTTGCCGTCATATTGCCAGGGCACATCATCAAGATGCTTGAAACCAGCGAAGACTACTGCGTCTTGCAGATTATCGTCGCACGCCCGATAATTGATCTGCTAAAACAACGCATCAGCAGGAAAAATTATGCCCAATACATTGACGGAAGTCCATTAAACCCGATAACTGAAGAACAGAAAAACATACTCATTAAAATCACTGGGCTCATTGAGGACACGCTCAATGCAGACATAATGTACAAACAAGAGCAGCTAACCAATTTGCTTGAGGTGTTCTTCACGCTACTTGAGTGTTTTTGCCCGCAGTATTCGGGGAGCGACAAGGGAAGCAAGTTATACAGGCGCTTTTGCGAACTCGTCGCTGAAAACTATAAAAAAACAAGGAGCATAACCTTTTATGCGCACGCCCTCAACTTAACACCTAAATACTTCACCAAACTTCTAACCTCATCAACCAACGTCAAGCCGTCGGTTTACATAGCAGACTACGTAACGATGCAGGCCAAACATCTGCTCAAAAGCAACGCTCACTTATCCATATCAGAAATTGCCGAAAAACTCGGATTTCCGGACCAAGCCTCTTTTTCCCGATTCTTCAAAAATAAAACAGGTATAACACCCAACTCATTTAGGCATTCTTCTTAAACTAAAGTTTTTTACAGTTGGTTGCATTATAATTGCAATAAATACAGAAAAGTTGTTTGTTATTTGATTTTTTTGTTTTAACTTTGCCGACGAAACAACAATGAAGAACAAAATGACCGTATTGTCGTTAAACAACTCTTGGTGGCGCCCCCTAAATCATTAAGGAGGGCAAGGCCGTTATTTGTCTAACGAACGCAATAGAACATCAGCCGCAGAAACCCTCCTGCGGCTGATTTTTTATGAAACAAATTCAACTAAAATAATTACCACAATGAAAACAACAAAAGAAATCCCCTACAAGATTTATCTTGAGGAAAGCGAAATGCCCACGCATTACTACAACGTTCGGGCAGACATGAAAAAGAAACCGGCTCCACTGCTCAACCCTGCCACTCTTCAGCCGATGACCGCCGAAGAACTTGGGCAGGTGTTCTGCAAGGAACTCGTGGCTCAAGAACTTGACGACAGCACAGCCTACATTCCCATCCCTGATGAGATTAGGTCGTTCTACAAGATGTACCGCCCTGCACCACTTGTCAGGGCATACGAACTTGAGCGCAAACTTAACACTCCGGCACATATCTACTACAAATTTGAGGGCAATAACACGTCGGGCAGCCATAAACTCAACTCGGCCATAGCCCAAGCCTACTACGCCAAGAAGCAGGGACTGCGGGGAGTAACCACAGAAACCGGAGCCGGACAATGGGGGACGGCATTGTCAATGGCATGCGCATACCTTGAACTCGACTGCCGGGTGTATATGGTCAAGGTGTCGTATGAGCAAAAGCCGTTCAGACGCGAAGTGATGCGTACGTACGGAGCCACGGTAACACCTTCGCCATCGAACACCACCGAAATCGGAAAACATATTCTGCAACAGCACCCCGACACGACCGGAAGCCTGGGATGCGCCATTTCTGAAGCCGTAGAAGACGCAACGCGTCGCGAAGGATACAGATATGTACTGGGATCGGTTCTTAACCAAGTGCTGCTACACCAGTCAATTATCGGATTGGAAACAAAATCCGCAATGGACAAATACGACATTGTGCCCGACATAATAATAGGTTGCGCCGGAGGCGGCTCTAACCTCGGTGGCCTGATAGCTCCGTTTATGGGCGCCCAACTGCGTGGTGAAGCCCAATACCGCTTTATTGCAGTTGAGCCGGCATCGTGTCCGTCGCTCACGCGCGGCGTGTACGCATACGACTTCTGCGACACTGGCAACGTATGCCCACTTGCCAAAATGTACACACTCGGCAGCGATTTCATCCCATCGGCAAACCACGCCGGAGGACTGCGCTACCACGGCATGAGCCCGACACTATCAGAACTCTACGACCAAGGGCTACTTGAAGCACGGGCCGTTGAGCAGACAAGCGTATTTGAGGCTGCCGAGTATTTCGCGAGAGTGGAAGGCATATTGCCTGCGCCAGAAAGCAGCCACGCAATAAAAGTAGCGATTGACGAAGCTATCCGATGCAGGGAAAATGGTGAACAGAAGAACATTCTGTTCGGACTGACCGGAACCGGATACTTCGACCTTGTCGCATACCAGCACTTCAACGATCATGACATGACTGACTACATACCAACCGACGAGGAACTAAAAGCTTCATTCGCAAAATTGCCGAAATTAGACAATCAGCCAAGGTAAACGATTGAACATAAATAACGAAGCAAAAAAAAGAAATCCCTCTCAATGTGTTGAGAGGGATTTCTTACTAATTAGATTTGTCTGTCGGGGTGACAAGACTCGAACTTGCGACCCCCTGGTCCCAAACCAGGTGCGCTACCAACTGCGCCACGCCCCGAAAGTTACGGTCAAGTAACCGCAACTGCTCAAAAGCGACTGCAAAGGTAGCAATAAATTCACAAACGACAAAATCATTTCTGGGATTTTTATTAAAAAAAACTTATAATCAGAAATTCACGACACCTTCCATTCGAGCCTGAACTCCAGAATAACGCTCGGTATGCGTGAGCACGTCAATCATCTGACGGTATTGCGGCGAGAGGCGGCCTTCCATGCGACGCATCATTACACTCTCTAAGTCAAGCTGCTTCATAAGTTTTTCCTGCCACGTCTTTTCAGCAGGGCACTCTTTTACCTCGTATTCTTCGATACCTGCGAGTGCGGCAGCGCTCTTAATTGCATCATCGAGATAGCCGAGTTTGTCAACCAGTCCAATCCTCAACGCATCTTCACCCGTCCACACGCGTCCGCTTGCGATTGCGAAAATAGAGTCCTGAGTCAGCCCGCGTCCGTCAGCACAACGACGTGTAAACTGGTCGTAACCGCGGTTAACCGATTGCTGTACCTGCTCGCGGACAGCGTCATCAGGAGTGCCCACTGCCAGCCGCTCCTGCAAATCAGAAAATTGGTGCGTCTTAACGCCGTCATGGGTTATGCCTATGCGGTCCATCAAGCGCTTGAAATTAGGTATCAATCCGAAAATGCCTATAGAGCCTGTCAGCGTGGAGGGCTGTGCAAAGATGCTGTCGGCTGCGCATGAAATATAGTAGCCGCCAGATGCAGCATAGTCGCCCATGCTTACCACAAGGGGTTTCTGGTGCTTAAGTTGAGTGATGGCATACCATATCTGCTCGCTTGCAAAAGCGCTACCGCCAGGTGAGTTGACACGCAAAACAACCGCTTTAATATCCTTATCGTCAGCCACTTTACGCAATTCCTCAACAACGTCCTCACCAACTATGCCGCTCGTGCCGCTATCCACTATATCGCCATAGGCATAGAAAACGGCTATTTTGTTGTCTGACGTTTTCTTTTTCGCCTCAACATTACACATTTTGCTATGTGTCAGCACTTTGAAGTCTTTGTCGCCCACAGCATGAGCAAGCACTGAATCCATGTCCTGCTCATAAAGCAGTTTGTCAGCAAACCCCCGACGGAGATACTCTTCTGGTGCCGCAAAGTCCATGTCCAAGTCGGCATAGGCATTGAGGCTGTCCACGGCTATGCCACGAGCCTCCGCTGTTTCCCTGCATATCAAAGACCACAAGCCGTCTATCATCACCTTCGTCTGCTCCTTGTTGGCCTCGCTCATTCCTGTGAGCATAAAGGGCTCAACGGCAGATTTGTACGTGCCAACCCTGAAAATCTGGACGTCAATACCAAGATTATCAGCGAGGGTCTTGTAGAAACTCGACACGTATGACATACCATGCCACGCCAGTTCACCGTACGGGTTGATAAACAACGAGTCGGCAACTGACGCAAGGTAATAGTTGGCCTGACCATACTGATCGGCATACGCGTAAATGAACTTGCCAGCAGACTTGAAGTCAAGCAGCGCATTACGAACCTCGCGCATCGATGCCAGTCCGCCGCTCAATTCGCCACCATGAAGATAAATACCTTTTATGTTGTCATTAGCCTTGGCCTTGCGAATGTTGTCCAACAAATCGTTTAGACCAAGCACACTCTCGCTTTCCTTGCCCATCATAGCGCTTTGGACGCTCGCCATAGGATCCTCTGAAGCTCGTTCTTCAAGCACACCTTTTAGGTCTATCTGATACACCGAATTTGGGCTGACCTTCTGGGCACCGCTGCCAGAAAAAGCCGCACCAATCAGCGTTATAACAAAAACCACCGTCAACAACACATTGACGAGAAACAAGGCGCAAAAGCACGCCAGCATGTACTTTAGAAAGTCTTTCATAATCAATAGGAATTATTAGTTAGCGCAAAGTTACGCATTTTTAAATAAATACGCAATGCGCAAAAATAAAAAAGAGGATGGTGACATCCTCTTTTCTTTCGTGTAGCGCGACCCAGGATTGAACTGGGGACCTCATGATTATGAATCATGCGCTCTAACCAGCTGAGCTATCGCGCCATTTGGGTCAAAAGCGAGTGCAAAGGTACGATATTATTTTGAAAACTCAAAATTTTCTATGCTTTTTTATGTAAAAAAAAATCAGTAACTTTGCAAGTTACAAACTTTAGACAGGACAATGCCACGCAAACCCGAAATAAAAAAGACCTTGCTGCGCGTCGGCGCAGATGCGGAGCTGCTCGATTTTCTGCTACAAAAGATGGGAGGAATGAAACGGACTTCCGTCAAGCAGTTGTTGAGCCAGCGGCGCGTGAGCGTCAACGGGCACATCGAAACCCAGCATAACTACCAGCTCAAAGAGAGCGATACCGTTACCGTGAGCAGCGGAATGGGCAAGCAAGAGCTTAAGCACCCGAAACTACGTGTAGTATATGAGGATAACGACATCATCGTTGTCGAAAAAAAATGCGGTTTGCTGACAGTAGCCACCAACCTCAACAGCGCGGAAACGACAGTATTCTCCCTGCTCAAGCAATATGTGAGACAAAACGAGCCGCGCGGAGGTGTTTACGTCGTACACCGGCTTGACCGCGAAACCTCAGGACTGCTTGTGTTTGCACGTAGCCGTGAGACGCAAGAATATATGCGCGATTACTGGCGTGAAATCGTCACATTGCGCACATACGTCGCTGTGAGCGACGGGGATGCGTCTAAAATTAATCTGCCTAAACCATCCGCAAAATTGGAGAGTGACGGTAAGAGTTACACCATAACATCGTGGCTCACTGAAAACCCCAAGAGCATACGTGTTTACTCATCAGCATACGACAACGGGGGGAAACTGGCTGTTACGCATTATCGCATCATCAAACAAACCCCGCAATATAGTCTGCTGGAGCTTCACCTTGACACTGGACGCACCAACCAAATCCGCGTTCACCTTCAGGCAATAGGGCACCCGGTAGTTGGAGACAGGAAATACGGTTCCGGGCCAAGCGCATCGCTCGACAGGCTGGCGCTCCACGCACGGATTCTGGAATTTAAGCACCCGAAAACTGGTCAGACAATGCACTTCGAGACCCCTGTTCCGCGCGACATGCTCGCGCTATTTCATGAGACACAAATCAGGCAATAGATTTTATTTGGGGTAAATGGCATAGTCTTTGATTGAAACAATACAGATTATAAAATTCAAAAAAAAACATACATTATGAAAAAAATCTTTATGGCTTGCCTTATGGCAATTTTCGCCCTGACAGCTATGGCGCAGAAACCTGTCATCAGTTTTGAGGAAAAACTCTACAATTTCGGTCAAGTTCCGGAAGACGGAGGAAGAGTTTCTCATGTGTTTGTGTTCACCAACACCGGCGACGCCACGTTGATACTGACCAACGTGAGGGCAAGCTGTGGCTGCACAACCCCAAGTTGGCCTAAAGAGCCAGTTGAACCAGGACAACAGGCTGAAATAACAGTAACGTACAATCCCGCAGGACGCCCAGGAGGCTTCACAAAAACTGTGTTCATTACTGCAAACACCGAGCCTGACGTAACAGAAATAAAAATTACAGGCGAAGTTTTACCGAAAGCAACAGAAGAAAACAACTAATTGGGAGTGAGTCATGAAACGCAGCATATTCTTAAGTATGTTATCACTGGTGGCGGCTATCACATTTGCGCAAAAGCCTGTCATCGAATTCGTTGAGACCTCACACGACTTTGGCACAATACCCGAAGAGGGAGGACGAGTTACTCACACATTTGAGTTTACCAACACCGGAGCCACACCACTTCTAATCAGCAATGTGCGCGCAAGTTGCGGATGCACGACGCCTAACTGGACCAAAGAGCCTGTAGAACCAGGACAAAAAGGTATCGTAACCGCTACATACAATCCCGCAGGACGCCCAGGAAGCTTTAACAAAACCATCACCGTTAGCAGCAACGCCACTGCCGAAACAGTGCGATTGAGCATACATGGAACTGTAACCCCCAAGCCTGCTAAAACCGCCGACAGGTATCCTGTCAAAGCAGGAGCGGTAGGACTCCACAACCGTGCAGTAGGATTGGGCAACATCAACTTTGGTGACATCAGAGCTGGGCAACTGAAACTCGCTAACATTTCTGACAAACCAATCACCGTAGGAGTACATTTTGATGAAAAATACATTACCTCCGACGACGAGCCCAAACAACTCGATAAAGAGGGTGCAGAAGCTGTAATCAAATTGAATTTCAATACCGAAGAAGCAAAAACATGGGGACCATTCACCGCTTACGGACAACTCGTTATTAACGGCAAAGTGATGGAAGGCGACGAATACCGCATTGTGCTGTCAGGCAACGTTGTTGAAGATTTCAGCAAAATGAGCGAACAGGACAAACGCAATGCTCCTATTTGCGAGCTCAAAGGTAACACTGTAAACCTCGGCACGCTGAAAAAAGGCGGTCTAAAAGCAGCAAAACTGCAGATTTCAAACCAAGGCGCCAAATCTCCGCTACTCATCAGACGGATTATCAAGCACTCCGACGAAATGACCGTTACAGCCAAAAAGACCTCACTCGCCCCTGGCAAAAAAACTGATTTGGTATTCTCAATTGACACTGACAAACTCGCTCCACAAGCCTACAAGCGCAGTGTTAACTTAATCACCAACGACCCCAACCACTCCAATGTTATCATAGCTGTAACATGGACTATTGAAGAATAAAATTGTCAGTATATAAATTGTAATTAACTGCAATGTATCATCCTGAAAATGACCCTCAGCATATCGGTCTAACAGTAAACGATGGTGTTGCTGAAGCACCTAAGATAAACCCATACGCGCGCCCTAAAAGGACGCGCGTGCGCTATACGCCTGAACAATATGTTGACGGAATCCTGCAAGGCAATATCAGCATCCTTGGCCAGGCTGTTACCCTGATTGAGAGCAGCCTTGATAGCGACCAACAGTTAGCGCAACAAGTTATTGAACGCTGTCTGCCGCACTCCGGCAATGCCGTGCGGCTCGGCATCACTGGCGTGCCGGGAGCAGGCAAGAGCACTTTCATCGAAGCCCTCGGAATGCAACTCGTGGATGCGGGGCACCGGCTTGCAGTGCTTGCCATTGACCCAAGCTCAGAGCGTTCTAAAGGAAGCATACTCGGCGACAAGACACGAATGGAAAGGCTGTCTGCTGCATCCCAAGCCTTTATACGGCCCAGCCCTTCTGCAGGCTCGCTTGGGGGCGTGGCGAGAAAAACAAGAGAAACTATAGTATTATGCGAAGCCGCAGGATTTGACACAATATTTGTGGAAACGGTAGGTGTAGGACAAAGTGAAACCGCAGTACACAGCATGGTCGATTTCTTCCTGCTCCTGCAACTGGCCGGAACCGGGGACGAACTTCAAGGAATCAAGCGCGGAATAATGGAAATGGCTGACGGCATTGCCATCAACAAATGCGACGGCAATAATGTGGAGAAAGCTCGCATGGCACGCGCACAGTTCGACAACGCCCTGCACCTGTTCCCAGCCCATGAGTCGGGATGGACACCACACGCCCTCGCATGCTCGTCAGTAGAGGAAACTGGAGTTAAAGAAATATGGCAAATGGTCGAAGAATACATCAACTTCACCAAACAAAACGGATATTTTCAGCACAAACGTAACCAGCAGTCAAAATACTGGATGTACGAAACCATCAACGAGCACCTCAAACGGAACTTCTACAACAACCCTGACATTGCCGCCAAACTTGAAGCATACGAAAAGTTAGTGCTCAACGACGAAATAAGCAGTTTCGTTGCCGCCAACCGACTCCTCACGCAGTACTTTGGCAAATAAACCAGCTTAGTAGCAACCCATGTCACCGCAAATCTTAAATACCATTCTTGACATTCTGCTTCGCGGAACTATGCCGCACCACATGGTGGGCTATACCGCCACACCTGACGAGTTCGCTAAATACCGTCTTGTCATTGTGCCCTGCGAAGGGTGCGGACTCGGCACACCACAAAAAGCAGAACGCAACAATGGCGACTGCAACAGAGAGAAAGCGGCATTTGAGGGTATGGAAGCCGTACCGCAAATCAAAGACTGGATAAAAACAGGTAAATACGATACACAGGGTATGCCGTGCAACCTGCCTGTTCTGTTTGGCTCAAAAGACGTGGAACGCATCGGGGACACCGTAGTTGTGCACTCGGACGTGATTGCCACAGCTTATTTTTTTCTCTTCCGCATTGAAGAGAGGCTTAATCAAAAACGAGACGAGCACGGACGCTTCCCCGCAAGAGAATCATTAGCGTTCCGCCATGGCTTTATGCACCGCGCGGTGCTTGACGAATATGGAGAGTGGCTGCGCGGACTGCTCAACCTGCCCAATCCTAATGAGCGGATAAACAAGATTTATCTCACGCACGATGTTGACAACGTCACGCTCTACCGCAGCGTACGTGGCGTTTTAGGAGCTGTTAAACGTTCTTTAACAAGCATTGCAACGCCACTTAATAAGCCCGCTGACATGGGTAACGAACTGGCTGCTGCTTGGAAGGCACACACCCGTAGTGCCAACAGCGACCCACTATTTACGTTCAACGACATGATGCTGTGGGACAACCAAGTACACAATGCTCAAGTCATTTATTTCCTCAAGTCCAACCGCCGTGCACAAAGTCGCTACGACAGACCTGTTTATGGATTCAACGACATTGACGTGAAACTCTTGCGGCAACTCATCAGCGACAACGGCTACTCCATAGGCTGGCACAGCAGTTACGCGTCGGCAGGGAACGATGAGCAGACATTAATAGACCTTGAGGCATTTAAGCAGGAATGCTCACTATGCGGTTACAACGATACTCCTTGGCGACTACACCGAGCGCACTACCTGCGTAACACACACTACGACACACTTGCACAATACGGCATCACTGACGACTTCACACTCGCATTCGCCGATATGGCAGGTTTCCGCACTGGCACATGCTTGCCTTATAAATGGCTGGACACAAGCCTCACCATTCATCCGCTCACACTCATGGACGTAACGCTTAGCGAAAAACGATACATGAACCTCGACTACTACGGAGCCTACGATTACGCGAAAAACATGATACAACAAGTGAGACACTTTGGCGGAGAACTCAACATGCTATGGCACAACAACAGCTTCCGCACTGACACGTCATCCGCCAACCCAATTCCATCATATCACCGCGACCTCTACCCTGCCCTGCTCCAACTGCTGTAAAAGACACGGCAACGCTCTTTTTCCAGAAAATTTTTTAACATCTCCTATTCAACGGACCGGCAATACATTCTTCCGCATTGTGGACAACGCTTCCTGACTTCGTCACTCAAAAAATAGTCAAAATATAATTTCTTAATAAATAATTATTTGTAATTTTGCGCCACCTTATTTTGGGTGGCGCAAGCCTTTTTAGAATAAAAAAGTGATGCTATGTATGTTCGTACTAAAAAG
>JAFTCC010000055.1 GCA_017454915.1 Paludibacteraceae bacterium | reverse complement strand
TTTGTCTTTGAACGAGGGAGTTATGCGGGCATAATGACCGAGCAAAAAGCAAAAAGATGCCAAAAAGAAACAAAAAAGACAATAATAGACTACTTTTTGTAAGCACTGACCCAAACTTGTCGGTCTAATGACCGATTTGGGACAAACAAAACAGCGGGCTGCTTAGCAGTCCGCCGTTTTGTTTGTCAAGTGCGCCATTTTCATGGCACAACCCTTTATTATTTAAGGGCGCGAAGTGTCTTGGCTACATTCTTGCCGGTCATGCGGAACAGATAAACTCCATTAGGCATTGAGGAAGCGTTGATTGAGAACTCGCCACTTTGCGGAAGCTGATAATCAGCAACACGTTGACCATTAGCGTTAATCATTTCAACACGCTCGAAAGCATTGTCATAGCTCAAACGGAAATTACCGTTGTCGCTAATTACGCTTGCCTTGCTGTCATTAACTTCGTCAAGAGCTGTGTCGTGGTCTTTTTCGCCTGCGATAACCAAGGTGATGGAACGACCATTCTTGCTCAATACGATCTGGTCATCATTATACACATTGTCTCTTTCAGAAATCGGTATAAAGATATACGGGGTTGCTACACCACAGTACTGGAACCAAGAGATGCCGGCTCCTTCATACAATTCTTCCTCGATATCAAAATCCACACCTTCTACGTATTCCGGAGCAATCACGTCAACGAGAAGTTCATTGCTGATTGTGTCAATAGGAGTAAAGGTAGAAAGAATTGATGGAAGATAGTTGTCCTCGCCAACAAGCACAAGATAATCCTCATCATACTCTGCCAGATACATGTTCACTGTCTGATTGTCAAGATTTGGATTAGTTGAGACAAACAAACGCTCGTAAGAAGTGGCGTTGTTATCTACATCAGCAATTTCAAATGTCGTGTAGTTGCCGTTAAGCGTGAGATATGGTGCCATTCCATAGCCATCAATATACATATTACCTTCCGCGTCAAACACATAGCAGAGACCTCCGTATGGTGAATAACCTGATATAGAACCAAAGTCGTTGCCTTCAGCTTCAAAACCTGTGATGATAACATAGAACTCTGAATCAACTACAACGCCTTGGCCAATCACGTCGCCGAGTTCATCAACTTCCTGTATCGGGAATGTAACCAATTTTCCTTGGAATCCAAGGTTATCGGTAGTATTGTCTGATGTTGCTGTTACGTCAGCAAGCAAAACTTCGTTTTCGCCATCAATTTTATACAGGCGCATACGCAGGCTGCTCAGTACCGGGTCTTGGAATTCAAATGTTTCGTGATTAGCGCTTACGATAGGCAGTGAAACGCTTTCTATATAAAGCGGAACTTGAGGTTTCTCAAACTCCTGTACAAAAGCAGCAGGAGCAACTGAATGTACATTGTTATAATCAACACCTTCTTGTGTTACTTGCAGGAAAAATGGATACTCTTCTGTTCCATATAAGTATGCGAACTGATCATCACCATTTTCGTCGTAATAGAATTGAAAGTAATCGTAGTTAAAGGCATTTCTGCCTGTGTCGCGAAGCATTGTCGGGATGTTGCAAAGCGGAATTGTCTGGCTTCCGCAAAGAGCAGCATGTCTATCCCAGCCATACTGCGTATACAATTTATGCCAGTTGAACAGAGGGTTCTCTGCTCCGCCATAGATGTTACCTTCACCTGCAAGCGTGTCAATGCGCTCAGTTTGAGGAGCATTAAGCATAAATGTGTCCAAGCGGTCGTTTTCGCCTTGAGCAAACAACACGGCACGCTGGTAAGACCAAGAATAGTCTATATTACCTTTATAAAGAGCAGGAACTGAGTCAACAAGATTATTGTCTTCATCCCAAGAAATACCATCATGGTATTTCTTATACCAGTCTGTTTGCCACTGGAAAGAGGTGGCACCTTCTGAAATATTAGGCCACAACCATGCGTCTATGCCCTGCTTCCAAGCGCCAAACACAGCCGGAAGGTCAAAATACCAACCATAGCCTTCAGGATCAAAACCGCCGAACAGGGTTCCTTCCGGATTACGGTACTCTGCATAGAAATAGTCTTGATTCTCATGATCCACAACTTGGATTTTGTGGCGTGACGAGGTCTTTGAAAAGCCACGATGTCTTAGTGGCAATTGATTAGCGATGCTGAAGTCTGAATGCTTATTAAGGGCTTGAGCCGCAAAACTCTCCTGTTGCAGCTTTTTAGCCTCAACAGGCATATTCAGCGACTTCATTTCCTTAACTCGTGAATACTGAGCAGGACGAGCCGGACCACCGGCACTAACCGCTGCCGCTACCAGCACTGTAATAGCGAGTGTAAAAATCTTTTTCATACGCTTAAAAATTAAAGTGAATTAAAAAATATGCTTGATTGATGTTATTTTGCAATGTCAACTTTTAGTTTACGGTTGGGGTTATTGATGTCAACAAGGTCTATTGTTGAAGCGTTCAACACTGAACCAGAACCAGACGCAATGCTGAAGGTGCCCTCAAAAATGGATTTGAATTTGGCTTTGCCGGCTTCTACATCCTTGTTGGCTGACGCAAGTAGAAGTGCATTAGCCTTCGTGTCAGCAGAGACATAAGAGAGCGTCAGTTGGTCGCCTTCGATCTTCGAGTCCATCGTGATAAAACCCTGTTGAGGACTATCGTTAAGGCGGAAATTAAGTTCTACAGCGACTGAGCCATCCTTGAGCCTAAACCGCATATCAGTAATTGTTCGTTTGCCTGAAGAAGCCACGAAACTTGCCACCGACTGAACGAAATCGTCATAAGCGGCTTTAGTTTCACTGCCCAAACCCGCGGCATTAACTTTCCATGCGCCTTTATGCTTGAGTTTGAAATCAAAGTATTCGGCTGCGGAATAATATGACTCAAAGCGCGCGTCAATGCCTTCATCAGTGCATATGAGTGCTGAATTGTCGCTGTTGAACGCAAAATTCTGCGCCCTTTTGTCACCTACCTCTACACCATTTTGATAATAGAAGCTGATACCTTGGGGCGTGGTGATGAAACGATAGACGTAAGAAACCGTGTCACCAACTACCCAACCAAACATGTGCTTGGCGTATTCAACTTTCTGTTTTTCGCCATTGCGGACCAGATTGAACGACATATCGTCGTTGCCGGTGAACATAAGAGCGTCAATAGCGTCGATTTTGGCGAAATAATCCTCCCACGCCATACCGCTGGGAAGAGGATACATATAAATCTGCGCGCCATGCTTACGCCCTGTAATGCGCATCTGCTGTGCCGAGTGCTCCTTAACCACAAACTCATAGTCGCCGCCGAGACCTATTCCGTCGTTGCGGGGTTCAGCAAACGCGTGGATAACAGCATTGTAGGTGGGGAACGAAATTATCGCACCTGACTCGCTGATGAGTTCCCAAAGGCTCTCCGCCTCTTGATACTTGCCACCTGTCGATGCAGAATTTTTGGCAGCAACTTTAGCGGTGCCGTCTTCATTGAACTTGATTATCATGGCATAGCCAGCCGATTCCGGGTTCATGAAATAACGAACTTCCCAACCGTTAGGCGCCGACAATAGTTCTTCATAAACCGCATTAGTGTAGCTCTGGAGACGAACCGAAGGGTTCTCAGAAAAAACATCTTCCTCCATGCGGTTGCACGAAACCAATGCCGCCCCAAGCAGCAACATGCTAAATAAGTATTTTGTTGTCCTTTTCATACAAGGTTATTTTTTCTTGATTTTTTAGGAATTATAGTTTGACTAATGATTCTGATTACTCGGAATACTCTGATTATTCAGATTACTCATTAAGGAACGAGTAGTCGTCGTTCATGATGTCATCGTAGTGGGCAAAGAGCAGGTTCTGGCGTTTTTGCACTTCCTCATGAAGGCGCTGAAGCGAAATTCCCCATTTCTCTGCCAACCAAGTGTTGGCGATGTCCCATTTCTGAAGTATCATGTCTTTTCCGCTCACACCTTTTGACACTTCACCTTCTGCAGCTTCTGCCAGCAGTGCCTGCCAGTCGGCATCGCTCTTGGTGATGTAGCGGGCGATAGTTTCCACAAAATCTTCACGCGGCTGACTGCTTGCGTATGCTCCCACGTAACCCATCTTGCGGGCTTCGGTGTCGGAGCGGTTCTGCCAACCTGTCGGGCTGTAAGTGCCAGGCGTCAACTGCTCAAACTCCTTCGGATATACTTTGGTCTGGTGAAGAATGTGAGAAAACTCATGGTGCATAGTCTCAAATATGAACTCGTTGAGCATCTCAATGTCGTTCATCTTCAACTCATTCATACCATAGAGCGTAACCTTGATGCCGCCTTCGGCAGTTCCGAGGGTGATAGTTCCGTTGCTTGCGTTGACAGCATAACTGCCTATCAGCATGATTACGCGCGGACCATACTGTTTGAGGAACTCGGGGTTGACAACTGTGCCATACACATCGAACCACAAGTACTTGATTATGCGCGCAAGTTCTTGAGAACGCTGAAGTCCTGTCGGAGTCAAGTTATAATCGTCATCAGTGTTGCCGTCAAACATCTTATACTGGAAATCGACATTATAGACCATAGTATAGTTGTCTGACAACCATTTGTCAAATTCTGCGGTTACAGAGCTCGACTGGTCTTGCTTGATGTCGTTGAAAATAGATGGCTGTTTCGGCTCATCGCTTTTGCAACCGGCAAGCATAACAGCGACAGCGGCTATGGCAAGTATGTTAAAAATCTTTTTCATATTCTGCATTTTATGATTCTTTTTTCTTTGAGGAACTGGATTGGATAAATACAATCGTATTATTTGTCAGCCCTTGTGATTGCATTTGCGGACTTGGCAACCACGATTTCAGCCGTGCTGCGCTGCATGGGTGCCAGATAAGGCACTGCCGCATGGTCACCCACATTAACGCGCGGGTTGGGGTCAATGCCCGAGTTGCTGACTATAACCTCCTGCGGCAACTGTATGGCGCGGCGGTCGTCGTCCCACTTCAGGAATTTCTCTATCGGCGTTGATGTTTCATTGCCAAGATAGTGTTTGATTTCGATGCCATAACGCTTGAGGTCGAACCAGCGCAGTCCGTCGTGTACGGTTTCGATGCGGCGGAAATGAAGGATGCAGCGGATGAAAGGCAGTTGGTCGGCACTAACAATAAAGTCAGGGCTCATGTCTGTGCTGTGAAGAATCGGACATACATTGGTATTCCTGCCGTCATAGAAATAATTGCGTATTTTTGCTGACGTCAGTACAGTCATCTCTCCCCTGCCTCCATCATAACTTTGCGCCCAGAGGTTGAGGTCACTGGTAGCGCCTTCAAGGTCATTAAGGAAAACTTTTGCCTCGGCGCGGCACAACAGAGTTTCATTGGTAGTGAACTCGCGACGGAAATTATACATATATCCGATGCCGGCTACCTTATCGGTAATGTTCCACTTGCTGTAACACTTGCTAATCAGCGAGCCGAATGTGCCGTTCTTAACCTGCCAGATATGGAATCCGGGGAACTCCTTGCTCCAGCACGGACCGCCATTCGACACCATGCAACTGCGCACATCGCGGTTCCAGCCATAGCGCAGATAACTTGCAAAGCGCAAAGTGCCATAAGACATCACAGGCAAAATAAGCAGGTTGCTGTTCTGCGAGGCATCAATCCAATAGTTAAGCTCCGACTCGATGTCAGACGAGGTGTTCAATATGTAGTCCGCATCGACGAGCAGCGTTGCGGTCGTTGCAGGGTCTTCGCCGAGCACGCGGTTAGCATATTGCAGAACCTTGTCCCATTTGCGGCGGTAGAGATAGAAACGCGCTGCAAAAGCGTAGGCGGCTTTCTCGTTGAAGTGGTATTTGGGGACGCTGTAGTATTTGTCAGACACGAGCGGCAACGCCTGCTCAAGGTCAGCTTGGATGTTGTCGTACAATTGTGTGAGTGTGCCGCGGTTGTAATTAGCTTTCACCACGGTTTCGGGGTGGTCCATATAGAACAGTCCTAAATCCTGCTGGCTAAGCTCATCGTTGCGGTATGCCTTGCAGAACACGAGGGCAAGAGCAAAGTGGTGATAAGCACGGCAAAGCAGTGCCTCAGCCTTTTCGGCATCCATATTCTCACCCTTAGACTCCAATTCATCAATAGCCACAAGAGCATTGTTGGCTGCCGCAATGGCAAGATAGTGGTCATTCCACAATGCGTAGGGCGAGTCTTGAGACTGACTTGAAACAATAGGTTCCCACGAGAAACACTCCTCGTCAGCGCGGTCAAACGACTCCTCATTGTGGATCAAACCCCTTTCGTCAGGAGTGTTGTTGTCTATCATGTTGTCGCTGCTCAGTTCGCATATCATACCATAGTTGGCGGTGGAATAAGCCGAAACCAAAAGCAGCTGCACTTTCTCCTTCGAGTCTATTGTGGCACGCATATCGGGGTTCTTGTCAAGAAAATCCTTGCAGCCGGTGAGCGACAAACCTATCACTAATAATATTGCTGAATATTTTTTCATATTGTCTAAACTTCTAATACACTTACTTTAATAATTAAATATTTAAATATTCAAATACTTAAATAACTATTACATTCCCATTCTGACGGTGAACGTGAACTGGCGAGGAACTGGTGAGGACACACCACCCGTCGAGAAGTATTCCGGGTCCTGACCGTTGAGCTTCTTGTCAGCATAAATCAGGCAGATGTTCGTGGCGGAGAACTTAACGGAGAAACTCTTAACGGCTTCTTCGCAGGGCTGGCCTTTCTTCGAACCGTGTTTATATACCCTCTGGCTGCCGTCCTTGTTAATAGTCTGGCGTTGGAACCACTCACGCGGGAAATCGTAAGAAATGGCTATTTCTTTCAGACGTATGAAATCACCTTTGGCTACGCGCTTGTCTGAGAAGTTATAGGCACTGTACGCTGTGTTGAGGTCTGATATGTCATTAAACTGACGCTTGGTAGGAATAACCGGTATGTCAGTATATTTTTCATCACCTGGAACCATCCACCTGTTCTTGAACTCCTTGCGCGATGACACGAGGTCAGAATAGTCGCTGTTGCTGTTAACAGGAACCAGACGCTGGAGACGAAGGACGTTACCAAACGAATAAGTGAAGAAGATGTTAAGCTTGATGCCGTTCCACGAGAAGGTGTTGTTGAACGAACCGGTGATTGTCGGATCAACAGGTCCCTCATATTTGAGGAAGTCAAGGTTGTCATACTGCTGGAAGTTGATGCCTGTCATCGTGGTTTCGGTGTGTTCAGGATTGGTATAGAACGTTGGCATACCGTTTTCGTCCAGCCCTGCGAAAGGCACTGAGAACAACGCACGAACAGGATAGCCCTTCATGGCATAACCGTTACCGTTGACGAACGAGCTCAAACGGCTGTATGACGAAAGTTCAGTGATCTTATTGGTCGCGTAAGAGAAGATAAGGTCGGTAGACCAGCGGAAATTAGACTTGCCAAGACGCTTGTCGATGTTCAGGGTGCTTATCGTAAATTCGCAACCACTTGACTTCAGAGAAGCTGCGTTGGCAACCTTGTCAATGGCACCGCCAATACCGGAGGTTTGAACCAAACCTATCAAATCGAAGTTGTTACGTGTGTAGTAGTCAAACTCAATGTTGAGGCGGTTGTTGAAGAAACCAAGGTCAAGACCAACGTTGAACTCGTGTTTTTTCTCGTAAGTGAGTTCCGAGTTCTCCAAATCGGCAAGTTCTATACCCGACTCCGTAACGCTTGCAAACGGGCGGTAAGGTGAATAACTTTGGAATATAGCCAGCGAGTTAGAGGCATCGCCGCGTTCTGCTGTCAGTGAGTAAGAAAGACGCAGTTTGCAGGTGTTCCACCACTTGGCGGCCTTAAATCTGTTTTCGTTCCACCAGAACTCCTCGTGCGCGTTCCATGCGCCTGACACGTTCCATGTCGGCAGCCAGCGCGCGCGGCGGCTACGGCCCAGTTGGTTCGAACCCTCGTAGCGTATTGTGCCGGTTATGCTATAGCGCGAACGCCATGCATAAGTGGCTGTGCCGAAGAAAGCAAGGCTACGATCCCAGCCGAAGTCATTGTTAAAGTAATTGCTGCCCTCCTCCTGTTTCTGCTTGAAGAGGCGATAGTCCAAATAAGGTATGCCACCGTTTTCATACTGGTAGCCGTAACCCTCAAAGCCAGTGCCCTGACGGTTTGTGGCGTTGCTCTCCACACCTACCAACGCATTGATGTAATGGTCTTCCTCATGACCCTCCTTGCCGAAGGTCTGCGTGTAGTCGGCGGTGAAGCGGAAGTCGGTTGACAACATCGAATACTCCTTGAGGTCATAAATACCGCCCAAGGGCATCACTATTTCAGGAAGCGCTGCCGGATCATCGGGGTCGGTGTAGAGGTTTTCGTTAGCACTGCGGATACCCTCATCCTCCACGGGTTCGATACCTGCGCGGTATGCGCGGGCCTGGTTGGATTTGTCGGTGATGTTGTGCTCCTGCGAGGTGTGCACATAGCGAATAGCGCCAAGGGCATGAAGCGTCAAACCGGGAGTATAGGTGGGTTTGTAGTCTGCCTCAAGTTGGAACTTGAGGTCGGTGAACTTAATGTCTATATAGTTGTTGTTAAGTTCGTCAAAGATGTTGAAATCGCAGTAGTTGTTGCGGTAGTTCTCATCAGGGTCAAGCACGCGGGAGTTGTTGCTCGCGTATGCGAACGGGTTGATGTCAAATGCGCGCTCCACATTACCTGTGAGGGGGTTAGGCGTGCTGGCGATTGTACCAGGGGCACGCTGTTGGCGGAAGCTACCCATTGTCGCCATCGACAAAGTGAGGTTCTTCATGATGTTGAACGACGCGTTCACGTTGCCCGTGTAGCGGCTCACTTTTGAGGACTTATACCAACCCGGGTCATAGAGGGCGGACAACGACGCATAGAAACGTGCCTTGTCCGTGCCGCCTGAGAATGACAGCGAGTGGTTCTGCATGATATTGTGGTTAAACAACAGGTCAAACCAGTCGGTGTTGCGGAACTCAGCCAATCTCAAATAGGCGTTGCGAGCTTCAAGTGTGTTGGGCATGGCAAAGCCGCCGGTGGTCGGATCATAAGTATTGATAAGGTTGTACATCTTGCCGTAAACACCATAACTTTTGGCGTTCTTCAGCGTGGTGTACTCCAACCATCCCTTCTGCTCAAGTTCCTGATAGACAGCCATCTGCTCCTGCGAGTTCATAATGTTGTAGTCGTGGTAGCTGGGTTTGAGGCGGTAGGTGAACTCACCTGTATAGTTGAGCGAGCTATGTCCGGCGCGGCCTTTTTTGGTCGTTACCACGATAACGCCCGCCATAGCGCGAGCACCATATATTGAAGTCGCGGAACCATCCTTAAGGATGTTGAAGCTCTCAATGTCATCGGCGTTGATACCAGAGATAGATGACGCGATAAGGGTTGCCGCATCACCAGAGCTCAAGTCGTCAGCAGAGAGGTTAACGGCATCCTCCAAAGGCACACCGTCAACAACCCACAGAGGCTTGTTGGTGCCATAGATGGAAGTTGCTCCACGAACGCGGATCTTTGGTGCAGTACCAAAAGTACCAGACACGTTCTGCACCGACACACCCGAACTGCGGCCCTCAAGCGAGCGGGAGATATCGGCAACGCCGTCAAGTTTGCTCTCGGCGGCATTAATACTCGTCGAAGCGCCAGAAGTGATACGCTTGTCATAAACGGCTATACCCGTTACGACGACTTCGCTAAGTTGCTGCGACTCGGGTTTGAGGCGAACAACCATGTTACTCTTTGCATCAAGCACTTGAGTGGCATAACCTACGTAAGAAAATTCAAGTCTCTTACCCTTGGGCACACTCAATTCGAACTTACCGTCAAAGTCTGACATCGTTCCTGCAGTAGTGCCGACAATAGTGATGTTCACGCCTATTGCGGCCTCTCCGGTTTCGTCATACACCACACCGCTGACGTCCACATTCTGCGCTAATGCGGAAGCGACGCCCAAAAAAGTGAGGCATAGAAGTAGTAGAGTTTTCTTCATCTAATTTGTTATAATAAATATGTTAGTGTGTACCGCCACCTGCATGAGAAATGCTGCGTTATAAAGGTAAAAGCACAACACAACCTGCCCAAATGGCGGAAAATTGGTTGCAAAGTTAGAACTTTTAATTGAAATAGACAAATTTTCTTACAATTTTTATGCTTTTTAGCATGTTTTTTGCGTTTTTTGAAACAAAAACTACTTTTTTTGTTATAAAAAATAAAATGGACACGCTACTGCGCATCCATTTTTTACTTGGAACAAATTCCAAAGTATTTTCGTTCCTATTATTTTTTCTCGGGTTTTAGTTTCAGGATTGCTCCTTTCCATGCCGGCAGCGAAAGCGGGATGTCGGTGTCGGGCGACAGCGTTATGGGTTCGATGGTCTGTTTCTCGTCAATGAGGTTCTCCACCGTGAAGCGCGTTCCGGAGCCAATGCCGAGGTACTGCAGCGCCTCCTCTGGCACATGCACATTAAAGTTGGCAGTGCGGTCATCGAAATTGACTGCGATGAGAATGAGTTGCTGGCGGCGCAAGAAGTTTTTCCCTGCGTCCTGTGGGGCATATTGCCGGAAATAGGCAAATTGTTTGTCTGTGTCATAGTTAGGACGCGACTGGGCGTACTGCAAGTCATACATCCTGCCTTCGGCTATCGCCCGCTCGTTGAGCGAAAGTTTGAGCAACCGGCTATAGAAATCGCGGAGATATGCCTGATCTTTGGTTAAATGCGCACCGTCAAATTTTCCGTTGTTGGTCCATGCCCTCAAGGTTTTCAGGCTCCAGTAGTCGTAAATGCTCGTACGGCCGTCGATGCCGCTGAAGCCCTCAAAATCCATACCCAACTCGCCGAGTTCCTGACCCATATATATCATAACGGGACCAGTCGATAGTGTCGCGGCTATTATCATTGCCGGCTCGGTATATATACCGCTGCCGCAATAAAATCCCGAGGCGATACGCTGCTCGTCGTGGTTTTCCAAAAAGTTAAGCATCTTGCCGCTGATGTCCTGAACCGACTGCCAACAATGCGTTATGCCAGTGGTGGAATGTCCGCGGCTCAAGATGTTGCGCAAGGTGTCATACATCCCTACTTTGTCGTACAAATAGTCGAAACCGGCGTTGAGATAGGTCCTGTAAAGCATGGGATTGTAAACCTCTGCGATAAACTCTATACCTGGGAACTCGAATTTCAAAGCGGTAATCATCCAGTTCCAGAACTCGTGAGGCACCATCTCGGCCATGTCGCAGCGGAATGCGTCAACACCTTTTTTCGCCCAAAAGCGGACAACCTCGCGCATCTTGTGCCATGTGTCCGGCACTGGAGTGAACTGCTTCTCGCCACCGCCTTGGTAATAGACACCATAATTGAGTTTCACGGTCTCATACCAGTCGTTACGCGTAGGGTGAGCGCTAAACACGTCATTGCCAGTGGCCTTGGCAGGATACTCAATATAATCGCCAAGGTCAAAATTGGGATGAAAGGTCTCGTTAGGGATATAATAAAAATTATTGAGAGGAGAAAAGGCCCACTCCGGATGGTCGTCTGCGCCAAAATCACGGACGCCGCGAGGTAGATTATCGGAATGATACTGACGGAAGACATGGTTTGGCACACAGTCTATTATCACTTTAAGCCCGGCTTTGTGTGTCCTCTCCACAAGAGCCTCAAACTCCTTCATGCGGTGCGGAACGTCCTCCGCCAAGTCGGGGTCTATGTCATAAAAGTCCTTGACGGCATACGGCGAGCCGGCTATACCCTTTACTATTGCAGGATTGTCGCGGCTGATGCCATAGCGGCTATAGTCGGTCTGTGTGCCGTGCTCCAAAACTCCGGTGTACCACACGTGCGTCGCACCTAACGAACGGATGGAACGCAACGCCTTGGCTGTTATATGGTTGAGTTTGCCGCACCCGTTTTGCTCTATGCTGCCATTGGGAACAGGATTGGGCTCATAATTAGTAAATAAACGAGGTAAAAGTTGATAAATTACAAATTTTGACATGGAATAGATTTGCTTTTTTCAATATGCAAATATACACATTTTGAACATAACGGACAAATAAAATGTCCCAAAAGAAACACAATAAGCGAAAATTATTTTTATGTGCAGTAAATATAAGACGCAAAATTTTGCCGCAAAATGTAACATGATTATTTTATGACAATTTTTGCACATTATGTTTGTCAACACGCAATAACTTTGCAAGCGTAAAAATTCACTTATTCCAGCTTCTTATCATTCATCAGGGTATTTGATATTTTTATTAGGGTTAGTATTAAGAAGGACGGCGTGATGCCGTCCTTCTGTTTTTATGCGTCCACCGATTGTTTTACCCAAATCGGTCATTAAACCCAAATCGGTCATTAGAATTATTAGGATTTTTTGGATTATTTTTGAGCGGATTTTTGTCTTTGAACGAGGGAGTTATGCGGGCATAATGACCGAGCAAAAAGCAAAAAGATGCCAAAAAGAAACAAAAAAGACAATAA
>JAFTCC010000054.1 GCA_017454915.1 Paludibacteraceae bacterium | reverse complement strand
TATCGTCCTGTGTTCATATCCTTGCAGTGTTAGGCTGCAAAGATACTCATTCATTTCAAATCGTCAAATGTTAAAACCGATATAAGTATTACAAATACAATAAATTACAAAAATAAATTAAAAATTAACGCATCACTAGTAATGTTCAATCATCAAATCAGCCAAGTTTCTTGCAAAGCAAAGCAGACGCAAGTACTCCGCTGGACTTCATCGGTATCACACACAATAATATTCTGGATCAAGTCGGAGACATGCTGAAAGATGATTTCGAATCCTATGCCACTTTACAGAATCCTACTGAAGAAGATAGAAGTAAGCTATTAGATAAAATAAAATACTCTCTCAGCAAAGTAGTTGTTCCTGACAGCATTAGTAAACACTTCGATAAGGATATTGCCAAGGCGTACAAGCTGCTAGAATCTGAGCGGTTCGACGAGTTTTTTACTTCTATGGATTGTGGGAGAGTGGAACAATACTGTAAAGATGCGTTTAATAATGGATGCGATGAGAATTTGCTTGCCCTTGCTAATTTTGGAATAACATCTGCATGGTCAAACAAGGACACAATGTCAACCATATTCTTTACGGTCATGAAATATAGTGCGAATTACTGGACAAACGCATCTAAGGATACCACTAATTCATGGTATGTTATTGCTAAAGAATTTAGTAGTTTTGACACAGTTAACATCACATCAAAAGGGATTTCTATTAAAGAAAAGTTCAACAAAGTGAAAAAATGGTTAGCTGAAAAGATATTCAAAAAACATGAACCAAGCAAAGCGGAAGTTGTAATTCTTTGTGATGCTACTGGCGCACTTATAGGTGGCCTTGGATTAGGAGGCTGGGGTGGTGCCATTGTTTTAGGAGCAATCTGTTCCGCGTCTGCTGCCGGATATTGAAAAATGATTTGTAAAGAATAAAAAGAGGTAAAATGAAAAAAGTAATCGTAATGCTGGCCTGCGTGCTAGCAACCGTCGCGTCAAACGCACAGGAAAACACAAAGAAGTTCGAACTTGGCTGCAACATCGGCATGACCACGTTCACTAACTACAGCGGCATCTCGCTCTTCCAAGATGCAACCGACAGCTACTCCAACTGGAGCGAAGCCATCCACCTTGGCTATCGCGTCAACAACACTCTGTTCGGCATAAACTTCCAGTATGGCATTCTGAACACTTCTGATCTCGCTATGAATGAGACCGCTGTGTGGTGGGACTTTGCTCCGATGTTGCGACACTACGTCAATGTCGGTGGTAACTGGGAAACGTTCCTCGGTGTAAAGTTCGGCTTGTCTGTGTGGAGTAACAATTTCAAATACCTAGGCGATGACTATTCTCGCACACGCCTCGGAATGCATGCCGAGCTCGAGACAGGAATCCAATACTGTTTCAACAGCGGAAACTACATTGGTCTCAGAGCTTCCTTCAATGTTAATGGGACTAATTTTGAAAAAGATATGAATCTTCCGACAGGGGTAGTCACCAGCGACAAACGTGCATTTGGCGGTTATAGTCTGATGATGCAGTATGGAGTTAGATTTTAATCAAATCAAGCAGGCGTACTCTATAACAATAACAGAAAAAAAATCAATCAAAGTATCAACAAATTAAAAACATTAAAACAATGAAAAAATCATTTAAATTTTTCGCAGTGGCTATTGCAGCCATCATGACCATCGGTAGTGTCACCCTCGTATCGTGCGACAAAGAAGATAGCGTTGTCAATCACGAGACAAAACCAATAACAAAAGTCGCTCCCGGCATGACTGAAAACAGCCTCATTCCTATTCTGACAATAGAATTGGGAAAGAAGAAAGGAACCATCTTCCACAAATACTGTGTTAGGGGTAGAGGTGTTTGCTGTCTTTGGTTTGGCGGGATGTTCCTCGCAGAGGATTTTGATTTTGACAAGTCATATCCCGGCAATCTCGCCACAAACCCCTATGGTGGAAGTTTCGCCACAGACAAAACGGCCGGCATCCACGCGGCCTCTGTTGTGAACGACTCACTTGACTTGCTGTATGATTTCTCTTGCGTGGATGAATCGGATATGGAAATATGGCTGGAAGATATCAAAGACGGCATCTCCACAATCAACGATACTGTTACTCTCGACGACGTGAATCTTTTGGACGCTTGGGGCTTTGAATCCCCCGTTGCCATCCCCAGCGGAAGCTACCCCATTAGGTCGTACAACATTGCCACGTCTCAATTTTTCATCCGCGTTCCCATTTTCGAAATCAAGTAATGAAAATCGCGCAATCATTAGTACGGGTTTTATTGCCAGCAGCCATTGTGCTGCTGGCAATAAGCCTGTCCTCTTGCAAAAAAAGCGGGGGCAAAGTCCCCCGGAAAGTAACTGTTTCCGAACTGAAGGATATTGTCTTGTCAGATAGCAATAACTATAGAATGGTATATGTATACGATCCGCTGTGTAATTCCTGCGGAGAGCAGATGCAGCAATACGCAGCGAACTATCTTAAGGGGAAAAACAAGGATGTTCACCATTATATGGTCTCTGTGCAACCCAATCGATGGCGGTTTCATTCGGACACGCTTATGATGTTTGTCCTTGACAAAGACATTGAGTTGTTTGCCATTGCCGACACAACAGCGAAATATACAAAGGCGGAAGAAACACATGTCATGAATATCATTGCGGATTTGATACAGGACACAACGGTTTCCCTGCACGACGGGACACCTCAGTCGTTTTTCCTGTCGGACAATAATAAATTGTTGAAAGCCACGTTTGCTATTGATGGGGAAAGAATAGTTATGCCTTGTGAGGTGGGAGATGTGGCGGAGTGCATAATCAGAAATCTGGACTTTGAAAAAATGGTTGAACTATAATTTTTCATAAAACATGAAGAGAACAAGTTTGTTTTTTATGCTGGCCGCCGTGCTGATGTTCGGCGGCTGCGGGCTGGTGAAGGTCTGCGTCGAGAAGCCCGAGGACATCGCTGGCGCGCACAAGTACACCGACCAAAGGCCGTTGACCGCTGACGGCCTGAAACACCTGATGACGGACGACACCGTGCACTACAAGGTGGTGGTCTTCTACAGCCACTGCTGCGGACCCTGCCAGGAGCAGATGAAACTCGTCTTCAACAAGCTCTACAATGCCGACACGGCGCACGTGCGCTGGTATTTCGTGTTGGAGGATTGTTCATCGCTGAAATACGACAACACCAAGTACCTCAAGCGGTACGGCATCGAGACACCCTACATGTACTACCTTCGCGACGACGACCCGCGTTTCTGCACCGGTGCCGACGACAGATTCCTCAACATCGCCCAGTATGTATTTGACAGCCAGTTCGAGTTGGAAGATGTCGTCGACGGCGTACCCTGCATGTTCGTGGTCAACCCGCAGGGCAGGCTGAAAACAGAGTACCGACAATATGCCAACAAAGTGGTGGTTGCCAATTACGACCGTCTGTACGAGCTGCTATACAGTGAATTGTACCCCAAACTCATGCCGCAGGAACACACCCTTCGTGTGCAGGATCTCGACTTCGACCGCCGCGACACCGCCGACTGGTCGTCCTGGGGCAGCTACACCCGCAAACCCCGCGTCTGCACCCCCGAAGGATGTTTCTAAACTTCCGCATCTATTCAATTTAGCCACAGATGATGTATAATACCGTATCGTCGTGGCTTTTTTGCACCCCGTCTGCTGTGTTTGTTTTCATCCATTCTGTTTATCACAACACAATTCAAGCATCTCCCCCAGCCAATAGCGCCAATTCTACAAATGACACAATTATATAATAACCAACAATATAAACACAGAAAAATCCTCAAATCCATCGCACAAGCGATTCCATACACACCAAAGAGGCAATCATAAGCCCAATATCCTCCTTTCCTCTTTGAAATTTAATTGTGTCAATTCAAAAAAAATTCTTACCTTTGCACGTCATTTCAAATACTTAAACCAAGGCAGATAATCAACAAAGAATGTTCCCAAGCCAAAACATAGAAATACTAAAAAAAGACCTACAGGACAACAAGGCCATGGCACTGTTCCTTGGCACGGGTACAGACATATCTAGCATATACCCACAAGGTGAGCACTACGACAAACTGAAAGAGGCTGTCGGAAAGATGACCTGGGACGCTCTTCTGAACGAGCTTA
>JAFTCC010000053.1 GCA_017454915.1 Paludibacteraceae bacterium | reverse complement strand
GTAACTTTGTTTTCGTCTAATTGCATATGCGGATATTTTTTGTAATTGTTTGATTTTCACCATAAAGTTACAAAATTTTCCGCATATTTGCAATTGTTTGGAGACATTTTCTTGAAAAAATTTTATATCGAACTCACGTTAATTAAGTATAACTGAACTTGGGGGTGGCAAAACTGTCCTACATAAAAAAAACTGTCCGCATTAACACAGACAGCCTTTTCCTCTTTATATCAATTGACAAAATCAGTAACTAACCTCGCACCAACTTAAACGGTCATACTCTGACGTGGTACGATGCTGAATATAAACACCCTTCTCATCAAAAGATATGAACTCGCCATAAGTCGATGTCCAATAATAACCGCCACCCACTTTATAGTGGCTCGTTTTGCCTTTAGGCACATAGCCTTCTATCGGAAGGAAGATATTGTTACCGTTAGGGCCGATAACCTTATATCCGCCGCCAATCCACACCCATTTACAGTTCACATACAATTCACGCCATTGCTCAACGCTGGGCATGTGCGCGCTCCACGTAGTTTGCTCACCTTTGGCGTGGCTCCATTTAATGCCGCTGGGAAGTCCCAAGTCAATAAACTCTCCCTGTGCGAACAATGCCATGGGGAGCACAAGCAGCAAAGTTAAAAGTAGTCGTTTCATATTTCTAAAGCTGTTATATTCCATCGCCCCATCGGATCAAATGTTGCTGGTTTTCACTCACAAATTTAACACTTATTCTTTATATATGCAAGCAAACAAGACAAGAAAAACTTTAACCCTTATATAGCGGCATAGAAAAAGAACCGGCGCTTTTGACACCGGTTCTTTGTTTGGTTTTCTGTCCCTAAAGGGGCAGACTACTTTTCGCCATATTATTTCAGTTCAGCGAGATATTTGAT
The DNA here is from genome assembly GCA_017454915.1 of Paludibacteraceae bacterium. Classification (GTDB taxonomy): domain Bacteria; phylum Bacteroidota; class Bacteroidia; order Bacteroidales; family Paludibacteraceae; genus UBA3747. The sequence continues at coordinate 28,375 of JAFTCC010000053.1, read as the reverse complement.
TGTGCGAACCATCTGGCTGGTGTAGCTGTTCTCATTATCGTACCAGCTAACTACCTGTACCTGATATGTGTCGTCGTCAATTTTCGATACCATGGTTTGGGTGGCGTCGAACAATGAACCGAACTTCATTCCGATTACGTCGCTTGAAACGATTTCGTCTTCGTTATATCCGAAGCTTTCGTTAGCGGCAGCCTTCATAGCGGCATTGATACCTTCTTTGGTGATGTCTTTACCCTTAACAACTGCGATGAGGATAGTTGTTGAACCGGTGGGAGTCGGAACGCGTTGTGCGCTACCGATGAGTTTGCCGTTCAGTTCAGGGATAACAAGACCGATAGCCTTAGCAGCACCAGTGCTGTTAGGCACAATGTTTTGCGCGCCTGCGCGGCTACGGCGGAGGTCACCCTTACGTTGTGGACCGTCAAGAATCATCTGGTCGCCGGTGTAAGCGTGAATGGTTGACATAATACCGCTTTGGATAGCAGCATAGTTGTTAAGCGCAGCAGCCATAGGAGCCAAGCAGTTGGTGGTGCAAGATGCGGCTGAAATGATGGTGTCGGCGGGAGTAAGGGTTTTGTGGTTCACATTGTAAACGATTGTGGGAAGGTCGTTGCCGGCAGGTGCTGAAATAACGACTTTCTTTGCGCCAGCTTTGAGGTGAGCTTCTGATTTAGCCTTGCTGGTGTAGAAACCTGTGCACTCGAGAACAACATCCACGTTGAGTTTACCCCACGGCAGATCAGCTGCGTTAGGCATAGCGTAGATGGTGATTTCCTTACCGTCAACGGTGATTGAACCGGGAGTAACCACGGTCTTGCCGTCTTCGCCAAGAACAGCGTCTTTATAAGATACGGTGTGTTTGCCTTCGCCATACTTTCCTGCGAAACCTCCTTGAGCGGTGTCATACTTGAGAAGGTGAGCCAACATTTTGGGGCTGGTGAGGTCGTTGATGGCTACTACTTCGTAACCCTCTGCCTCAAACATCTGGCGGAAAGCCAGGCGACCGATACGGCCGAAGCCGTTAATAGCAACTTTTGTCATAATTGTTTGATATTTGAATGTTTTGTTATTGATTTTTGGGAGTGCAAAGTTACGAATTTTTTTTGTAACTTTGCGTGTAATTAAAGAATTTTTTCTACAATGTTGTTTAATAGCATCGTTTACGGTCCCATACACAGCCGAAGGCTGGGTATTTCGCTGGGCATCAACGTTATGCCAACCTTACAGAAATTGTGTTCGTTCAATTGCATCTACTGCGAGTGCGGACTCAATGAGCCGTGGCAAGAGCGGCCTCAACTGCCAACGGCAGACGAGGTAAGTAAGGCACTTGACAGTGTCCGCGCCGAAAACATTGACGTAATAACTTTTTCGGGTAACGGCGAGCCCACCATGCACCCCGACTTCGAAGCGATAATTCAAATCGTGCGCGACTGGCGTAATGTTCGCTACCCTAATGCACAAATATGTGTCTTGAGCAACGCCACGCAGTTGGGGCGAAAAGATGTGGTGCGCGGACTAATGATGGCCGACAAACGCATACTCAAACTGGACAGCGCTATTGATGAAACAATGCACGCTATCGACCAGCCGGAACGCAAGTCGCTGACTGTGGACGAAATCATGAACGGTTTGCGCCAGTTTGACGGCAACTTCACCTTGCAGACATGTTTCTTGCGCGGAACAGTTGAAGGACGCTGCGTGGACAACACCACAGAGGCGGAAATCAGCGCATGGATTGAGGCGGTTAAAACACTGCACCCCGCCGAAGTGATGATTTACGTCATTGACCGTAAAACGCCATACGACACACTGGAAAAAATCGGCAGAGACGAAATGGAACGCATCGCCGACCATGTCCGCAAACTCAATATACCTATTATTGTCAGCGCTTAAGCAACACGTCAAAAGACGCCGATTAAAACCGCGCAAAATAACTATGAGCAGTTCTAATTGTTACGATACATCCTCTTGCAATGAAGCTTAAAGTCCTTGCCGCACCGCTCAACTGGGGGCTGGGCCATGCCACACGCCTGTCAGCGCTTATCGACCGCCGCATTGCCGCCGGCGACGAGGTTGTCATTGCGGGCGACGGCATGAGCTTCGAGTGGCTGAAACGCCGTTACCCCACCCTGCGCGCTATACTTCTGCCTTCGCTCGAGCTACATTATGCTGCGGATGGAAACCAAGTCAAGGATCTGCTCAAGCAATTGCCGCAGGTCGTAAGATGGTTGTGGAACGACGGCAAGGCTCTTGACTCTTTACTTGCCAAAGAACATTTCGACCTTGTGATTTCTGACAACAGGTTTGCCTTCTCAAGCAGACGTGTCAAATGCGTGTATGTAACGCACCAACTAAACGTTATGACAGGAAATCACGCACTTCTCTCAAGGCTCGCCACTGCCATGCACCGCTGGTTTATCCGCCATTATGATGAATGTTGGGTGCCAGACTACGAGGCAGCACCCGGACTGGCAGGGGATTTGTCGCACATAAAAGGCGGTGTTGCCAAAATAAACGAGCAGTCAGAACGGTTCAAAATAAAGTACGTAGGCCCGCTTTCACGATTTGGTGGCAGAATTAGGAGCCAGGAGTCAGGGGGCAAGAGCCAGGAAGCAAGAGACATGACATATCAAGTCCACCATGAGCTAAGTGCCACAAACGTGGCGGTGCTGTCTGGCTTGGAGCCGCACCGCACGATGCTCGAGAATGAACTAATGAGGCGTTGGCAAGGCTCTGACTATGTCATAATACGCGGCATGGTCGGCGGTGCAGAATGTCATGTTGACAGTAGTTCTCACGGTTTAGGCCATTTGCTGGACACTGCAGACGATGCTACGTTGGAACGCTTGCTACTTAATGCCAAACATATAGTATGCCGCAGCGGCTACAGCACCATAATGGATTTAGACGCCCTTGGCCTGCTGCCACAACATGATATACAAGGGAATGCGCACCTGCACAACGATGAGACACTCAAAGAAAACGAGACAAAAAACACCAACAGACTGGTTGAACTCATTCCCACTCCCGGACAACCAGAGCAAGAATACCTTGCCAAACTCCACACAGCACAAAATAAATAACAAAGTTTTGGCAATACTCTCACATAATGCCAACTAATAGAGTCATTGCCAATAAGCGCACTTGCGTAGCGTCCGCTTCTTTATATCACTTATAATGGTACAAAATATGAATTTACGTATTAGGACATTGTGCAACTCTACTAATGCTGAATTTCTATTCCAAAACTAACAAGCTGCAGCGAGTAAAAAAAATCACCACCAGCAAAATGCTTATGGTGATTTTTTTGTGTCAGGCGTTAAAAACGCTTGCTGTTCTTCGATTATTTTTCAGAAGTCAGTTGCTCTTTGAGTGCTGCGAGTGCGTCAAGGTCGCCGAGGGTTGTCTTCTCAAGTGTGGTTTGAGCAGCAGCCTCTTCTTTGCGAGGTGCGCGCTTGCGCTCTTCTTTCACTTCAGGCTCCTTATAGGTGCGGAGGTGAGAGAGTGAGATGCGTTTTGTGTCCTTGTTGAACTCTGTGATGCGGAACTCGAGCGTGTCGCCTGCCTTAGGCATTTCGCCGTCTTCTTTGACGAGTTGTTTGCTTGTGCAGAAACCTTCTACGCCTTCAGCAAGTTCCACTACGGCACCCTTGTCAGATACCTCACGGATTTTGCCTTCGTGAGTTGTGCCAACAGCATATTGAGCTTCGAGTGCTTCCCACGGGTTGGCTTCAAGTTGTTTGTGTCCAAGGCTCAAGCGGCGTTCTGCGGCTTCAATCTTAAGTACAACGACTTCGATTTCAGCGCCTATCTGCGTAAATTCGCCCGGGTGTTTGATTTTCTTCGTCCAGCTCAGGTCGCTGATGTGGATAAGTCCTTCAACGCCTTCTTCGAGTTCTACGAAGATACCGAAGTTGGTGAACGTGCGAACTTTAGCCATGTGGCGTGAGCCAACAGCATACTTTTCTTCAACGTTGAGCCACGGGTCGGGTTGCATTTGCTTGAGTCCAAGGCTCATTTTGCGCTCCTCACGGTTGAGGTTGAGTATCACTGCCTCTACCTCGTCACCAACTTTGAGGAAGTCCTGTGCTGAATGGGTGTGTGAACTCCAGCTCATTTCGCTGACGTGGATAAGTCCTTCAACGCCAGGAGCTACTTCTACGAATGCGCCGTAGTCGGTCATAACGACAACTTTACCCTTAATCTTGTCACCTTCCTTGATGTTGGGGTCAAGAGCCTCCCACGGATGCGGGGTAAGCTGCTTAAGGCCAAGGGCTATGCGCTTCTTCTCGTTGTCGAAGTCGAGGATAACAACATTGATTTTGTCGTCAATATGAACGATTTCTTCAGGATGTGTGACGCGTCCCCAGCTGAGGTCGGTGATGTGGATAAGACCATCCACGCCGCCAAGGTCGATGAACACGCCGTAGTTGGTGATGTTCTTAACGGTGCCTTCAAGCACTTGACCTTTCTCGAGGTGAGAGATGATTTCCTTTTTCTGAAGGTCGAGTTCGGCTTCGATGAGAGCTTTGTGGCTAACAACAACGTTGCGATACTCTTGATTGATTTTGACAATCTTGAACTCCATGGTTTTGCCCACGAAGATGTCATAATCACGAATAGGCTTAACATCAATCTGGCTACCAGGCAGGAAGGCCTCATAGCCGAAGATGTCAACAATCATGCCGCCCTTAGTACGGCATTTAACGTAACCTTTGATGATTTCGTCGTTTTCAAACGCCTCGTTGACGCGGTCCCAAGAGCGGGCTGCGCGAGCGTCTTTGTGCGAAAGCAGGAGTTGGCCCTTTTTGTCTTCTTGGCTCTTGATGAACACTTCTACTTTGTCACCAACTTTGAGGTCCGGGTCATAACGGAACTCTGACATCGGAACTATGCCGTCCGATTTGTAGCCCACATTGACCACTACTTCGCGCTTGTTAATTGAGATTACGGTACCCTCTACTACTTCGTTCTCTTTGATTGCGTTAAGGGTTTCATCATACTTGGCGACAAGATCTTCTTTTGATTTAGATGTCTCTAATCCGCCATTTTCATAGGCCTCCCAGTCGAAATCGGCTTGGGGAACCGGTTTTTTGTTTTCTTCCATTATAAGGAAAGATTGTTTTTGTTCCGCATTGGTGTCAGCCGCGCCCTGTCTTATGCAGATGATTAAACATTATTTTTCACTTTTTGCGCGCGGAGCAAAAAGGTTTGCAAAGTTACGGATTTTTATTGGAATACGCAACTTTTGACCGGCAAATTCAGCTCAAAAGTCAACTGTTTCAATATGCACGCCACCGTTGATGCCCAATCGCAGGCCACCCAGGGTTTCAACTCCCCTGACCAGACGGTCTGCAAACACCATCTGACCGTTGGCAAACTGGCTGCAGAACAGTGTGTCGCCCACGCGGAGAGTGGATGAGTTCTCTACGCTTTCCACTTGCCACATCAAGTTGCCTTTGTAACTCAATGTGCAGCGGCGGTTGGGCTGCCACGAAATTGACAGCCTGCACCCTGTGCGCAGGTTGGCCGAGTTGACAGTGTCAATGGCCTCCGTGAGTTCTGACTGTGCCTCGCCCTCGTCCCTAAGCTGATTCAGAAACTTGTCGAAATCGAAAAATCCGACATACTGCGCAAGAATATTGAGCGTGGTGCGCCTTACGGTAGAATAGCCGTCGTTGCGCAGGCCCAACAGCCGGCGCAGGGTATCGGCATTGACGCGATAGTGCGTCTTGATGAAAATGTCGTCGGACAACTGCTCGCTGGCCAACAACGAGCCAACGGGGCGACCATAAAATTGGAGAACACGGTCAAGCAGACTCTTAACCTCAGGAGCATCGGCTTTGATTGACTTCTTCATATCGCATATAAAAGTATTTTCACACTGCAAAGTTATGATTTTTTGCTGACTTTAGCGCCCAAAAGCACAGCCAGCAAGCAATAAGCCACAATAAGCACCCTCCCACTCGAAATAAGCACCTTTTAGCACCTTGCAGGGGTCTGCGAAACTTCTCACCTTTGCAAAGTCAATCAAAAAAATGTTTTTAATATGAAAAAGTACCTATTATTATTTTTGGTTTTATATGTGGCTGCAGTATGCTTTACTGGCTGCACAGACAGCACGGTTGCCGCAAATGATGAGCCAGATGACCCCACCATGTTTTCCAAGAAATCAATAGTCGGGATATGGGTCGCCATTGACTCAAAAAGCAGGGTGTTGTATTACTATGACATAAAGAGTAACTCCCATTTACATTATGTTGAGTATGACAGCAGCACAGATGACGATGCGTGGGCTTATTATGGCGAAGATGGTTATATGCACACGACAAACAACATTGAATGGGACGTAAAGGGAGATATGACCTATAACTTCGACGAAAGCGAGCAAGTTATAAGATGCACAAAAGGCACTTTGTGGGGCATGAGCGTGTCAACATTAGTCTTCCTTTTGGGGTCAGACGAGATTTTTGAAGTTAAAAGAATCGGGTTAGATGAAGGCTATATTTATGACAATACAGGTTACCTTAAAGACGCTCATGTATATCGCATAAAAGGCACGAAAAAGGATTTGTAGTTTTCGTAAATCCTTCAGTCAGTATAAAAGTCCCTTGGGGGCATGAAACATAACCAAACGTATAACTCTAAATTTTATTTACTTATGAAAAAAACATTACTTCTTACAGCATTGTTGATGGTGTCAACAGTGTTTGCATTCGGGCGTGGCAACAACGAAGTTCAACTTGGTGGAACCGTTGGTACAATGTACGGTTTAGACTTCAAAGTGAAGCATAAACATCTTGCGTTCATCGCCGACCTTGGCGTTAACCTATTTTCAAGTCCAGCATCATTGGATGGCAGCAAATACAAGCTTGATGCTTTTACGATTGAGTTGAACCCCAATCTCGCCTATCAAGGACTGGCAAAAGATTTCTCAGCTCTTTCGCTTGACTGGTATATCGGTGCAGGTGTAAGTGGCGGTGTGCTCAAATCCATAAAAGTAATCGATAACGATGATTGGGGGGACTTTCTTGGCGACACAAAATTTGACTGGGATGTCAAATGGGGAGCTAACGTGGTGGCTGGTATTGACCTTAACTTAAAAAAAATTCCATTAACTCTAAGTTTTGACTTCCGTCCTGGGTATGGTTTAATTATTCATACAGAAGAATTTGAGGAAGATTTCGGTATTGGAAACGTCTCTGGTGTTTCCACAACATTGGGGCAATACTTTGATTGGAAATTAGTTGCTGGTATTCGTTATCGCTTTTGATTGATACGATTTGCTAAAAGTTTAGTTTAAGTTTTTCCAGACGGCGCAGGCTGTAAAACGCAGTCTGCGCCGTTTTTTTTCCCCTTTTTGCAGTTGAAGTTTGCAGTTAATTTGCAGTTAATGAAAAATCATATTATCTTTGTATTAGGTAATCAAAGGTTTAAGATAGTATTGCCAATGGACGAAATGACCTCAGAGATATTATCGCCCTTGCGTGGTGTTTCCACTCAACAGGTGGAGGGTGTCAAGTTGCTTTATGACGGCCGCTTGAGCCGCGTCTATGTGTTCTCGGTCAACGGCAAACGTTATGTTGCTAAAACGATTCACGACAATGCTGGCGAAACGGAGCGCAACCTTCACTTGTTGCAACGGGAGTTCGACCTTATGTCCGGATTGTCGCACGACAAAGGCTTCCCTATTGTTTACAGCCTTACCGATGTCCATGGCATTGGCATAGCGATGGTCATGGAGTACATTGACGGCCGCACGCTAGATAAGTTTCTTAACGAGCACCCCTCAGCAGCGTTGCGTCGCCAAGTGCTGCAGGAAATGCTTGACACGATTGATTATCTGCATCTTAAACGCATAGTGCACGCCGACATCAAACCACAGAACATAATTGTCACACACAATGGCAACCACGTTAAAATCATTGACCTCGGACTTGCCGACGATGACGCATGGTTAGAGAGTAATTTGGGTTGCACCGCAGACTATGCCGCACCGGAACAGAGAACACACGGAGGCAGACTTACGGCGGCAACGGATGTTTATGCCCTCGGGAAAATACTGCGGCTGATGTTTCCTCGCCGTTTTCCCTTGGTGGCGACCAAATGCTTGCGCGAAAAACCTGAGCAACGCTACCAATCGGCAGGAGAATTATTGTCTGCGCTCAAAGTCATAAGGACTTTGAGAATTGGAACTGCGGTTACAGCCTTAGTGTGTTTCATGGCATTTGTGTTTATTTGGTGGACGGGAAGACCTCAGGAAACGGAACAAACGCCCGTTGTCGCAGAAACAACAATAGAAACGCCAGAAGCAAAAAACGATGACGTTGTGTCCGAAGAGGTTGAACAGGGCTTGAGTGTCAACGACGTTGAGACTATTGATGCCGAAGACACACCGGAAACCATCAATCCAGAGAAAAAACAGCAGAGCAAGTCACGTAGGCAACAGAAATTTGATGAGGAAGAATTTACCGCCAAAGTTAACGCTTTTCATGAACGTTTAGCCGCAGAATGTATAGCCGAAATCCATGCCCTAAAAAATCCGACAAGAGAACAATGCTCCAAATTGTTAGAATTCTACCGAGATAGCAGCAACCTAATGATGCGTCGCGATATACGCCGTTACCCCGACACATACGAAATGACAATAGCATACATTTACGATGACGCAGACCGCTTCATTTTCGCGCAACCAGTATTCAAAGAATTCCCGGCAGAATGATGTTGTTTTTTAACTAAACTGGGCTTTTTTCGGGCATTTTTTTATCAAAATGCCCGGTATAAGGTGTAGGTTTGGTTACTTTGTTGCTTAATCCACTCAAAAACTCAAATAAGCACCTAAAAGCACCTTGCACGCCACAAACGATATCCATAACTTTGCAGCGTGAATCGTTGGACAGGTCTATTCGCTGAATAGACGCAAACGATGCAAACTAACTCTTTTAACCCTAAAAAACACATTATGAAAAGAAAAGACCTTATTATGCATTCAGTATTCTTGTTGTTTGCCATTCCCCTCTGCTTGTTTTGCGTAATCTTCACTCCCTCATGCACAGGAAGCGACTCGTCTTCCTCCAAATGGAAAAAGGTAGAAAACGTTAATGAATTTAAGAAACAATTTATCGGGACCACATGGACTTGCTATAGCGATGGGATTCACCATAAGTTTGTAGTGGAAAGCAGTGACAGAATAGCAATGTACTTTAAATTAGAACTCCCAAATAGTGGTTGGAATAAACAGGAAGATTGCAACACCTACGAAGTTAGCGATTTTGTTAGCCAGTCTGACTACATTAGAGGAAATGCATTTATCAGAGTAATATTAGACGGCAATAACGGGCAACTTCAGTTTGCAAAAGATGGAACCCCAGGGCACTATTATAATGGTTTGGGATTGGATTGTGGGCTTTTGGATATAGAATAAATCATTAAATTTCAAATCACAATATTAACTTCTTAAAAAGTAACATTATGGAACAGAGTAAAATTGACTTTTTTGTTGCCAACAATTCGGACAAACTGCCTTCCGACAAAATGGCTATGATTACCGAAAAAATGAAAACTATGACAGACGACAAGTTTGCCTTGTTATCAAACGTTCGGTTTACAAGCCCAACTCTTGTATGGGTAGTGTCATTCTTCTTCGGCTATCTTGGTATTGACCGTTTCCTTGTCGGCAGTGTTGGTGCTGGCGTTGGTAAACTTTTGACTTTCGGAGGTTTTGGTATCTGGTGGCTTATTGACCTTTTCATCATTTCAGGCATGGCAAAGGAGAACAACTTCAAAAAGATTTCCTCATTCTTAATTTAATCACTAAAAGAGTATGCCACCTGCGCGGATTACGCTGGTGGCATACTTATATTTTGTAAATTATGCAAGATATTAGCGCGGTTAACACTTGGTTAGCAGTAAATAATCAAAACTTGCCACAAGACAAAATGGAGTCTTTAAGAACAAGCCTTGTGAATTGCAGCGAATCAAAATGGAACATGGTTCGTTTTCTCACTTTTAAGGAGCCGAATATAATGCTGTTAATCTCTTTTTTTGCAGGCTACTGGGGCGTTGAAAGGTTCATGCTGGGAAGAAAAGCAAGCGGTGTTCTGAAACTTTTTGTGATTCAATTGTCTCTGATTGGCGAATTCGTGTGTCTATTTCTTTTCCTTGCGGAGCAAACAGCATGGGGGACTTTAAGTTTACTGATGTTCATTGTCGGTTTCGGATGGTGGGTAACCGACGTGTGTCTTGTCCGCGGAATGACAAAAGAATATAATTATAATTTGATAAAAAACATTTTAACAACATGAAAAAATATACTGTTCTTTTCATTATTTGTCTTATGGCTTTAATCTCTTGCGGTAATAAAAGCGAAAATAAGGCACAAACATTGATTGGTAAAACATACGTTAGTTACTGGATTAATCCGTATGGTGATGGTTCGAAAGAACATATTGGCCAAAAATTAATAATCACTTTCAAAGAAAATATCACTCATGTAGATGACGAAAATAATGTCAACTATAGGGAATGCAACATGATTTGGAATAGAGAAGAGCATATAAATGCAGAATGGTACTATGATACGACATTAGAGGAAGTAGTTATTCCTGTTTTTTATGTTGATAGAATTAATGCACAGAAATATGGTCTGGGCAAAGAATACTACGATAAATTCAAATGTTACTTTAATTTAACTGATATGATTTTTTCGGTTTACGACTATCAAACAGAAACAACCCAGCAATGCAATATGATGGAGCAGTAAAAAGTGACTATACCTGAAAATTATGAAAAAGAAAAAAAATAAATTATTAACAGAAGAAAAGGCTAAACGCTATTTAAATGAAAACATCGATGACGAAGATGCTGTTATGGATGTGGAAACGGCACGTAAAATAATAAAGGATTCCGTATTACCATTATTGGAAAAGAAATAAAAAAAATCCGGTGCTGGAGAACACTTTGACTTGCGCTTAGTGAAACGATTTAAGGACACGCCGTGGCGTGCCCTTAAATTGTTAAGGAAAAATCATATTTTTTTAGATTAGGGAAAAAATTATATCTTTGCAGTGGTTCTTCGCTAATAAGCGATCACTTGCACTTTGTTGCGCGCCGGAGCGTTCATCGGTCCGCCATTCACAATAGATGAAGTGCCCTTTAGGTGTATTTCAGAACCATTCTGCGCATGACCGTCCAAGGTCCATGTGCCGTTTTTGGATACTTTAAACGTTCCGTCAGCTATCAGCCACTGTGCAGTAGGCACCATATAGCCTTGAGTGAAATACGAGTAATTGAGGAAATAGAACTGGCTTCCATCAATCAGCGAGCGACTGTCATCGCGGAATCCCGCATATACTGTGCCGACCGCAGCGGAGGTATTTATCGGATACTCTCCAGCCGGAATTTGAGTTTCATTTATTGGTGTTAACACGTAAATGCGAGCATAGGGCACACTCTTGGTTCTGCTTACGGTAACGTATGACGAGGGGTTATAGGTCTCTATTTCCCAGAACCTTACTTCATCTTCGGTATAATCCTCATAGTAGGCGCGCGAAGTCGTCATGGTTTCAACCGAATTACTTGAATAAGTGCCCGGTCCGCTTGTGGCATCTGGTTCGGGATAGTAGTCTGGCACCGCAACGGCCGTGATGCCTCCGTGCTCAAGGTCAGAGCCTCCTGACGTGCCGGCCACAACAGGTTGTTCTTCAGCCTGTACAACGGGCTTGAAAGCCTCGCTTAAGAATGCCACTACCATGCAGTTTTCGGGCACCCAACTTGATTTTAGAGTGGTGGTGTATGTGGCGGTATAATGCCGCACTGCGTCAACGGTTACTTTATCGCCTTTAGCCGACGAGAGGAATACGCGAACAGCATTAGCGTGACGGAACTGCTCCCAACCTTCATACGTGTTATAGTAGTCCTGCTGGGATTCTATCATGCCCGACTCTTTGACGAGAACCGTAAGTTGGAGTGTAGGGTAATCATCACGGCACAAATCGCCGGAAACCTTGACCTTGAGTTCACGGGTTTCAGCATTATAGTCGTTTTCAATCTGCACTGAAGCATAGGTCGTGGTCTCGAACTGCGACTTGTCTAACGAGGTCATATACGCTGGGTGAAAGACTATGCTGTTTCCCGCCTCTGTTTGAGTCATGTCGCGGTCCACACACACACTCGGAGCTCCATCAACTCCAAGCGAGTTGGTTATCGTCTGGCTTCCGCTCACTGAAAATTTGTCTGGGGCATAACCATAATGGTGCAAGACAAGAATCCAATTGTCATCGCCTTTCATAAACGAGCTGATACAATCCATTCCGTAGGGGCAATAGCCGCAGCTCTGACCTGTAAACTCTTCAATAAGGTGCTTCTTGGGGAAAGATGCAGGTATTGACGGGGCATGGAATCTGACGCTGTCAATCGCCTCAAGAGGTATGCGCGCTACCGCGTCACTGGTTTCTATCTCTTGTGTCACATAATGGCTTTGCGGCACTTGGTCCGCGTCAAGCTGCGAACATTTCATCTGCTTTACCGCTTCGTACTTCTCAACGGGAGTGCCGTCATTCCTATACACATACACTGACTGAGCAACAGCACTGCTGAAGGCTGTCAGACAAACACATAAGGTCAATAATATCTTTTTCATTTTTTCACAAATTTATAAGAGAAACCTCCTGCAGTAATTATGTACATTCCTGCAGAATACGCTGTTAATGGCAAAAAGGTTGGTTGAGAAGCCTTTGCCGTAACGCTTGCGAGACGTTGTCCGTCTATCGAGTAGAGTTCAACGGCAACATTTTCACGGAGTCCTTCAATGAGCGCTCCTTCGCTGTCCACACGAACTATTACACTTGTCTGCTCGTCGAGTCCGGTGTTATCCTGTGTGTTAGCGTAAGTGAATTTTACGATGTCGGCGAGCGGATACATGACTTGCTCTTTTGATGTTGTTATAACAAGTTGGTCACCATCAAAAGTGGTGACAGGCTCATCGCTCAAGACGAAGACGACATTTTCGCCGGTCGTCCGATGGACAATCAACTGCTGTGCACTGCTGCTCACAACTGCAAGCAAAACAGCCAATAAAAGTAGATACTTCCTCATATATTTAGAAATTAACGAATTATTATTTCCTTTTTACCTCCTATAATATAAACTCCGGCAGGCAAATCAGCGCGTTCTGTTCCCTGTGGGAACGCCACCCCTGTAATAGAATGTATTGCGCTGTTGGCAGCATCGGCAGACACCTGACTGATGCCAGACGTATTGTGATAGAGGTATCGGACTGTTACATCATAACTTTCGGTGCCATCGGAAAAGGTATATACAATGGTTTCACCGGAGCCTTCAGCAGGTGTGTAATGGGCAAACCACGTTGCGATGCCGCTGATTGAGTAGCTCTGCACTTCCTGCTGCTCCGCATTGCCAGTTTTGCAGGTGCCGGCACAGCAGAACTCGTCTTCAAGCCCCGAGGCAGAGCGCTTGATTGTTACCGTAAGGGGGGCGGTGCATAATAGCGTACCCTGTATCCCCATGCGCATTTTTCCTGTCATGAAGTCTTCTTCCGCATCCGCTTCCGTCAGCGTAATTTCCATACCCTCAGCCGGCACATCGCCATAGCCATCTATGCTGATGATAAGCGCGTTAGCGGCGTTGGTGAACAGCAACAACATTGTTGCCAAAATCCAGTTTCGTTTCATAGGCTTGTAGTATATGTGAGTCATTCTTGTCAAAAAGCAGTGCTACAAACCGGCACTTTTCGGCTTCACAACCATCTGGCAGGCTGTAGTGATATGCCGCATTCTGTTCCACAGGGCCGATGCTGATTTCCCAGCCTAATGGCTGATCGTTCAAGGCGTCGCGGAGAACATGACGATGATAATATGCGGTGTTAACCTTTCCGTCTGGCATAGCCTGCACACCTTTTATGCTATCTTCTGTCAGCCAAACCGCCAAGCGCACATCAAGCGGTTGTGGAGCAGTGGCTCTGATAGTAAGTTCAACGTCACGCGATTGCTTATCAGTGACCGCAGCGACATGGAGATGAGGAGCTGACGTGCTATGCATGGCGGTCTGAAGCTTGCTAGTCCATTCCAAATGGTCGATGAAATAGCGGCCGTCATTCTTCACAAAATCTATATTCCCCGTAGGGAAAGAAGTGGTAGCCGTGCCTCCCATCATGAGGTAACATTCGTCGGCCTCGGGGCAGGTGTAATCAAAGTTGCCTTGCGTGAATGGATTGCTTTTGGGGTGCATGGCAACGACAACGAGTTGGTCGCCATACATTTGCTTCAGAGTACTCGATGTTTTCTCCGATTCAGGGCAGTTGACACATCTGAAACCTGTATATTCCACCAGCACATGAGTCCGCTCAGCGCTCTGTATTGTCATCGGAATCAGACGCTCGTCTTGAGGTATGACTTCGCATCCGCAAATCAACACGGACACAAGCAATGTTAGTATTTGTAGTTGTTTTTTTACCATGTGAAATTATAACTCATGCACACGCCCTCCTGTCTCGGCACATAGCGGCAAACGCCACCCGAGCAGTTGAAGCCTTCGACTGTTTTGGTATATCCAGCTGTCACACGGTGCGCACCATGCAAGTATGCGACAGTTGCGGTGTAGTAGTGCTCATGCTCGGCTTCATCCGTTCCTCCAACATTGTAAAGCCACTGACCGCTAATTGTAAATCTTTTATACAACCCCAATTCAATCAGCGCAAAACACCACTGGCCTTGGTCGTGCCGAGTATAGAGGTACTGCAGTTCGCTGCGGACAGATACATTGTCGTTGGCCTGCACACGGGCGTCAAGCACCGCTATTCCAGACCGCACCATACCTCCTTTGCCCTCAACCACTTGCTTGTTGAACGACTGGTACATTAGCATGGCATTGAGCCACCAACGTTTTGATATTCTTTTGTTGAGTTCTATGTTGACATCGGTGTAATACTCTCCCTCGCCATGCGCTCCGCGGATATGCGCTCCGTTGACTTTCAGAGTTGTGCCATATCGTCCCCCCATCCGCGTCTTGCGGGCAAAAGTATATAGCAATTCCGCCTGAAACGCCCACTCTCCGAGGCTATATTGCGTGGCATAAGCATAGTGTGTGGCGAGGGCATAAGTATGCTGCTGTGTGAATGCCGGCATGTGGTTCAGCCGCCCTGCAAGACCTGTCTGATCTCGCCGTGAGCGAAACGCCATATTGTCAGCCCGTTTCACTTGTGCCAAAACTGCCAGTCCCTTCTGCGAATAGCCTGCCGACACGAGCCATGCGTCGCCGCTGCTGTAGCTGAAATTGTTTTCGTAGGTCGGGTCGTTGGCTTTACGGGCATATTCGAGGAGTATGTGCCATCCCTTCATCTGCCACTCGGCACGGACATCGCCAGCCCCCACCCACTTAGGAAGACGGTAGCGGTAAAGATTGTTGTCGATTATGGTTGCGATGGTGTCATCCTCTTGGTATCTGGAAACATAACTGCCGCCAATAGTAAGGCTCATGTCTTTCTCCCTCATCCTTTCTGACCACTGCTCGATGTGCAATGAAACATCGCCGCCAATGGCAGCGTCACGTGTGTAATTCCATCCCCATGCCCTATCTTTATAGCATTCCCAGTAGCGGCGCTGCTTTCCGCCAAGAAGTGTAAGGCTGATACCTTTGTATGGCGTCACATCAACCTTGGCGCCGCGCAACGAGTTGTCAATGCCCAGAACACGGTCTTCATACAAGCTCAAGATAAGTCCTGAACCGAACTCACCATAGACATCGCCCACTGTTACAGAGCCCCAGTCAAAAGTCGCCTCGGCACTCAAACGTCCTAAACCGTATCCGCGAAATCCGGGCTCATAACCCGGCATGGGCCACTCCATCAACTCTGCCCTCATGTCAACCCTCAACTCGCGGAAATGAGCTTTGTTGGAGTCGTTGGTGTAATGAAACGCAAGATCCAGATAAGAATTGTTGAGGTGGTCGATTTTTGCCCAACTGGCGCGTGGAGAAATGCGCATGTCAGAAACGTTCGCTGTGGGAAAGAGGCCATCATGTTGTATGCCTCCGCTCACATAGAACCGTTCTTTAGCCTGAAGCTGAAATAAGATGAGCAGACTAACGCAGATATTTACGAATTTCCTTTTCATCGCCGTCGGTATATCCGGCATGGGTATAAACGGTATTGCCGTTGCTGTCAATAACAAACATGTGAGGCACGTTCTGAACGTTCATGGCACGTTTAAGAACCCCGTTAGGGTCCAGCAATACCTTATAATCCCATCCTTTGCCGTCAATCAGCGGCCTCACTTTGTGAATATCCTGCGCTTGGTCTATTGACACGATGTAAACTTCCACGCCTGTCTCGTCCTGCCAGTCCTGATAAAGTTCGTTTATTGACTCAAGCTCACGCATGCACGGCTTACACCAAGTGGCAAAGAACGAGATGATAACCGGTTTACCGCGCTGCGCCAAAGAAGCAACGGACACTGTTCGGCCGTTCATGTCGCGCAAATTAACCTGCGGCAACGCCGCATTACCCTGAAGCACGAAAAGGCAACTGATGATAAATACGTGTGCTAAACGTTTCATACCTATATGTGTTTATGTCAATTCTTGATTATCTTGCAAGCCCCTTTAACTCCCGACACGCGCACCATATACACGCCGCTTGGAAGGCTGCGGATATTGTAATTGCCTGTGGTGCTTGCCACCATCTTGCCTGTGGCGTCAAAGATGGCCATGCGGCCGTGCGTGTCATTAACAATCATGGAGCCGCGCTGTGTTACGGGCACGTTGTCCGTATTTACTGAACTGATATTGGAATAAGGGCTTTCGCCCGTATCCTGAAGATACATTGACTCCAGCGTTGGATAGCCCAAGGCTGTAGTGAGTTCGTTCCAGTTGTTGGGGACTTCCACAGCAGCAGTGGAATGTCCGCCGCCAGGCATCACTTGCACTTTGTTGCGCGCCGTGTCCCCCGTGATAATGAAAAACGTGGAGTCTTTGCGCATAGTGGCAATGGTCTTTATTGTCGAGGCATTGGTGTCATACCAAGGCGGTGTCGAGGTTGATTTGCCGCCTTCCGACTGCTCAATCCAGCGTGTGTATTGGTTCATCGAGTAATCTTTCTGCCCGCCGGTATTGGCATATAGGTTAGCGAAAGCGCGCTCTTTGACCGGACGTCGCGAATACACAATCAGGCTGTCTTCCAGTTCGTCAAGCGTCTCAAAATCTTTAGCCAAATTGCGCGCCACGGGTTCTGTCATCAGTATGGTGCGGGGCGTGAACTGTTGGCTGCTTCCCAAAGCGCATTGTCCGCGTTCTGCGCAGTCCCACGCAATCAGTTGCATCATTATCTGCGGGTCTTGAGTGGAAATCGCCATGTTGTTGCCCCACAGCAGCGCCGACGTAACAGTTACGGCACTCTCGTTGAGTCCTAAGCCTCTTTGCACATGCAATGGCTCCCAACCGACACGCTGGCAGGCGGCATCGTCCTCAAGTAGGCACCATGACATTGGATAGCCAAAGGTGCCCATCCTGTTTTCTTTGACGTAATAGCCCATCATATTCATAATGGCAAGGTTGAGGAACCGACCTAAACACATGTTCGCCTGCTCGTTTATCTGACCCTGCCCCATGTCAATGCCCAACTGCCGCGCCATAGGTCCGTTGATTATGCAATAGGGCACCCAGCCATGTGTAGAGAGCAGCGTGCGGCGGAATTCCGGACCTGCCATGGCTTTGGTCATGGCAATCAGCAATGGCATATATTCGGGTTTGCAGCCCGACATGACAGCATTGACAGCCACGTGCCATGCCGTTATATTGCGATAGGCGCCCGGCATAACAACAACGGTCTTGTGCCATGCAAGGTCTGTGTAATCAAGGTAGCGGTCCACTTCTTCGTAAGTGGGCGGGGCAAACGGCAGTCCGTCAGTCCATTGCATAGCCACAAAGAAAGAGTCTATCTGCTGGAGGCTGCCCCAGAACACGTCATCGCGCAGGTCACCGTGATTGGCATTGGAGGCCTCATCTATCTCGGCTTGAGTGATGGGAGTGGTCAGCGCTGACACAATCTGTGGCCATACGATATTATCTGTATTGGCAACAAGTTCCTCATCGGTATGTGAGGCAAAGGCGCCAGGATATTCTGCCACACGCAGCACTGCGATTCCATTGTTGTATGCCGTCGCCTTGGCCTGCTCGGTAAAACCAGGACCTGCCACCACTACAGCCGGAATGCCAAGACTTTCGGCAGCTATGGCAGACCCTGTTTCTTTTGGGGTGCATATACCGCAGCCGCCGTTTCCGCTTATCACAGCGTCAACTCCCATGTCAATCAGCTTTTGCTTGAATTCAATAGCCTGCTGACGGGCAACGCCATTACCGGGATACGGACCGGCATACCCGATCTCGTCCTGTAATATGACTTTGGCTGTCGGATAGTTTTTCAAAATCAGCCTCTTGATTTCAGGATGAGTCACGTCTGCCTTAAAACTCACACCTACCACGGCAATTGTCTTGCCGTCAAGAGTTGAAAGACGCGGTCCTTGGGCTGGATGCTGCACCACACTCTGCCCCACGGGTGAAACAACCGCATAGTTGGCGACACCATCCTCGTCAAAAAAACAAGAGCCATCACTGCACACAACTCTACCAAAACCCGGTAGTGCGACTGCCAAAAGCAACACAAAAAGATAAATGCGATTTTTTGCCATAAAAAAATAAGATTACGTTTTGATTAAACAATTGTTTTCAACAACTATAGATGCATCAAATGGCAAAAAGTTAATTTTAGAAAGATGATATTACTGTCGGTTGGCAGTTTCACCTTAACAAGAACAATTCGGAACCGAAAGTAGTATCTTCTGCTTTTTTGTTGCTAACACAATTAGTACGCAAAGTTATGTTTTTTTTGCGGGACTCACAATAGTTGATATATATTAGCCATGTTATAAATTTGTTACACGATTATAAGGGCACTGTTTCCGAAAAACTTGACAGAGAATATTTTTCCTTCGTCACAGTCCCAAAATATCAGTCTGAATCTTACTTATTCAAGCCACCTACGGCACGACTATTGAATAATTATCTCGTCGTCGGTGAACGATGGTTTGTAAGCTGCAGAGTCGCTGTCAAATTCGTTGCATAGCACCTGATGTCCGTCAACATGCTGCGATTTCCACTGCATTGCCTCATCCTTGTCTTTCCATTGCTGGCGTTCGGGTTGCATGTTGAGGGCAAAAAATTCACTGTTGCTGATGAGGACATACTCAAATTTGCCATTGCAGTCAGGATAGCCAAAAGCGACGCTGTAGATTCGCCCTTTCTGAGTGTCAAACCATCCTAATTGCACATAAACACCTTCGTAAAGCATTTTAGCGAACTGAAAATTCTCGCGCGTGTACTGCCGCGGCGTAGCTTTTTGCTTCACGGGCTCATTAATTTTGTCTTCAACATACGTGCTGGAGTCACTTTTGCTTATTTCTGATGAAGTGGCACCGCCATGCGGGCCATCATACGATTCATTTTCGCGATTTTTCCTGTTCTTTAGATAATAATAGACTGCAACGATAATCGCTATGGCTATAATGTACTGCATGAAACCTGTAATTTAATATTCAACGTTTAACAAAATATATCAGACTATTTTCCGAATTTGATTTTTTTCTGCAAATTTGGAGGCAATATTGTTTTGTTCATGCCATCCAGCATGGGCGAAAGAAAATACCTCGGGAAATTGTGCATAGTGTCGCGTTCTGCGCTCACCGAACAGCTAAATGGCTCTTGACCTTGCCGGCGAGGGTTGCTTGACGGCACAACCATCGATAGGAACACATCAATGATACGGGAGTATTTTGCCACCATTGCCACTGGCATTTTTTCCTTGTCTATATGCACTTTGAGGCTATCGTAAAGCATACAGAAATCGCCTGTAACGGTTTTATTATCACCGGTCATCTTGCATTCCATTTGGCCTATATTGATATCCATTGTCATGCCGGCTATCGGGTCTATAAATGCGTTAAAAGCCTGGCCTTTAGCGTTTTCGATGAGGATACTGCCAGTGAAATGGCATGCCTTGTCATTTGTCAAATTTAGTCCGACATTTATTTTGGCGTCTTCAGCAAGCCTGCCTTTCACTTCAAAGCGGGTTGTCGAGCCTACCTCGTTAGAAAAGTTGCGGGCATTGAGCTGAAGCCTATTTATGTCTATCGTGCCACAACGAGTGTCGGCTGTCGCTACTTCCACTTTCATGTCTGCCTTGTCAAAAACCATACAGCTGATGTTGAGCGGCAACGGTATCCTCTGTATTCCTTCCTGAGGCATTTTATATGGTTCTTTGGGCTTGTACCTTACATCACGAAGCAGGTCAATTTTGCAGCCATCAGCATAGACAGAATCAATAGACACGGAATGCAACATTATCAAAGACACTATGTTCACAGGTGATGTCCTCAACTCTTTGATTTCGGCGTCAACCCATGTTGACGCCACCTTGCCCTTCAGTTCCGCAAGACCGAACTTTGAAGTTGTGTGACGGGCGCGCAAACTTTTCAAAACAATTGCGCCGGCATCTGATGTCATAAGGCTTTGAGCTTCAACAGCAAACAAACCGTCTGCGGTATTCAACAAGACGTTGCGCAAGCCCGCCTGATAGAGCGAGTCGTTAAACGTAAACCGCTTTTCATTAAAAAGATATTCTATATCACACAATGTTAAGCCAATACTGTCAGCAGAGAACGCTGTATGGTCGTCTTGCCTTGAAAACTTTATACTGCCATTCGAGACCAACACTTTGCGCGCACCTATGCAGTCCATGAAACGCATTATCTGCTCAAGCACATCAGCATGTTCTGTCGAATCTGTCGGCGCATCAACTGTTTTGTTGCGGCAAACCCGTGCGGACAGTGACGGCGACTCAACCATCACCTCGCTCAACACCATGCGCCTTGTCCTCCATGTTTCAAACAAACTTAAACCGTTCAGACTAATTCCAGCCACATCCAGCATTATAGTATCAGAAACTTGTTCGGTGGCAGGACGGAAAACCGATATGCGCAGGCTGTCAATGCTGACTTCTCCTTTGAGCAAATTGATGTCCAAATTATTATAAGTAAACGATTTGCCCTGTAAAGTCGATGCTTTTTTGCGCAGCTGCTTATCAATAATTGAAGTTAATGCCATGTCAGCGAAAAGAACTGTGACAGCTAACAAGAATGTCAGCGCAGCTATCACACAGCATACTATAACACCTATTTTCTTGTGCCTTTTCATTGCATTACAAAGGATAAAAAACATTAACAAAGACAAAGTTACGTTTTTTTTCTAAAAAAGTCAAAAAGTTTTCGTAATTTTGCAAAGTGAAAACTGCGGTTAAGGGAATCAGGTGCGAAACCTGAGCAGTCCCGCTGCTGTAAAGGACAACAAATCATACCGTATGCGGTTTTTTCAAGCGACAACGCTCATGCCGCACGATGCGGTAAAATCATGTTTTCGGCGATGAGCCACTGGGGTATCCCAATCCCCTGGGAAGGTGCCGAAAGCGTCCTAAGCCAGAAGACCTGCCGCCGTTTTATTTTTTTAGCCAGTGTTTCGAGGAAAATGCTGAGTTCCAAGTCTATTACATATCGTTTGCTGCTAATTGCCGCACTGTCGTTTTGTGCGGTGGGGCATGCCATGTGCCAAGATTCTCAACACATTGACACAGTACTCATTGAGCAGACTACCGCACTTGACGAAGTTACGGTAATCGCCGCACCGCTGGACAAGGACATTATCGTACCCCAAACCCTGTCTGGGGAACGTCTGCGCAGCATGAACTCGCTCAACGTGGCAGATGCAATACGTTATTTTTCCGGCGTCCAGATTAAGGACTATGGCGGCGTGGGTGGTATCAAGACCATCAACGTGCGGAGCATGGGCAGCCAGCACACGGGGGTGTACTACAACGGCATACAACTTGGCAACGCGCAAAACGGACAAGTGGATTTGGGAAAATTCTCACTTGAGAACATTGACGAAATACGTCTTTTTAATGGACAGAAGAGCGACATACTTCAGTCGGCACGGGAGTTCGGAAGCGCGGGCAATGTCTATCTTACCACACGCCGCCCAAAGTTCGCCCCCGGCCGCAAAAGCCATATTCGTGCTTCGCTCAAAGCTGGAAGTTTTGCACTCATCAACCCGTCTATGCTGGTTGATGTAAAACTGACTGACAACATGAGTCTGACAATGAACGCCGAGGTGGTCCACAGCAACGGGCGATACAAATTCCGCTACCGCAAGACGACGCCGGACGGCACCGTGGCATACGACACCACAGCAATACGTCACAACGGCGATGTCAATGCCGTGAGGGCGGAAGTGGGACTTAACCACTACTATACCTCGTCTGGCTACTGGAAACTTAACGCATACCACTATAACTCTGAGCGTGGCGTGCCCGGAGCCATAGTGAACAACGTGTGGCGAAACGGCGAACGGCTGTGGGACCGCAACACGTTCCTGCAGGCGCAATGGTCCGACGAGTTCTTCAATCGATGGACGTCAAAGGTTAACGCAAAATATGCCTGCGATTACACGCACTACATCAACAACGACACACGCCTGCTGCCTGCCGACAACGAATATCTGCAACACGAGGCTTACATCTCTTGGTCCAACAAGGTGATGCTGTTCGACTGGTGGGACATAGCTGCGGCATACGACATACAGTATAATGGCTTGCGCCAATACATGACCGCCGACCGCCTCTCGCAATGGTACAGTCTGGCTGCGGCGTTCAACTGCAAGGGATACCTGCGAGCGCAGGCAAGCATATTAGGCACAACAGTGACTGATTTCGCAGACAAAAACAAAAAAATAAAAGCCCAAACCAAGACAACCACGCAGTTCACGCCCGGTATGTTCTTCAGTTATCAGCCCACGCTGCGCGCCAAATTCAAAATCAACGCTTTCTACAAACAGGCGTACCGTTTCCCAACATTCAATGACCTCTATTACACCGACATGGGAGCTGCTGACCTAAAGCCCGAAAAGGCCACGCAGCACGACGTGGGAATAAGTTACGACGCGGATTTTAAGAATGCGAAAGTGCACCCAGACGGCACTGGGCTAACGTTGAGCATCAATGCCGACTATTACTATAATAAGGTCACCGACAAAATCATAGCCTATCCAAAGGGGCAGCAGTTCCGCTGGACTATGCTCAACCTCGGACTTGTAAAAATACACGGCGTGGACGCAAAAGCCACCGCAGACTGGGACATTGGAAAGGGATGGAGATGGATGGTCACCGCGCAGTACACCTATCAGGATGCACGCGATGTTACTAACAGCCACGACAACTACTATCAACACCAAATACCCTATATCCCGCATCACAGCGGTAGCGTCACAACAATGCTGCAGTGGAAAGGCTACAGCCTCAACTATAGCTTCATCTACGTCGGAGAACGCTACAACCAGCAGGAGAACATTCCTGCCAATTACGTACAGCCATGGTACACCCACGACTTGAGCATAGCAGCGCAATGGGGCATCAAGGACGTGAAATTGAGAGTCAATGCCGACATTAACAATCTGCTCGGACAAGACTATGAGGTAATAACCAACTACCCGATGCCAAAAACTAACTTCCGCATCGGAGTTACAGTAGAATATTAAAAGTAAATAATATACTTCATGAAGAAACTGCTATTTATAATCAGCGCCATAGTATTGACTGCCTGCCGCGGCAATGACCCTGTACTGACGCCCGACACATACGACCTCGGCGCTCCGCGCGACGCATCAACGTTTGCAGCTGACGAACCGCACGGTTTTTTTCTGCTCAACCAAGGCAACATGGGCTCTAACAAGGCTACCATCGACTACGGCGACTTTGTTACGGGCAAGTATTTACGCAACATCTTCCCGTCTCGCAACCCGTCTGTCGTAAAAGAACTGGGGGACGTTGGAAATGACCTGCAGATTTACGGCGATAGGCTCTATGCCGTCATCAACGCCTCACATAAGGTTGAAGTGATGGATCTTGAAGCTCACCGCATAGGTCAGATTGACATTCCCAACTGCCGCTACATGGTATTCAGCGGCAGCAAAGGCTACGTGAGCAGCTTTGTGGGCGGAATTGGCGATGCCGACAGCCCGCATGGGGCAGTGTATGAATTTGACATCCAATCACTCGAGGTGACACGAAGTGTTTCTGTGGGTTTTCAGCCGGAGCAAATGGCGCTGATGGGCAACAGCATTTACATCGTCAACTCGGGAGGATACAGAGGATATGACAACCCCGACAACTATGAGCGCACCGTGTCTGTCATTGACCTTGCTTCGTTTGCCGTTGTGCGGACTATCGATGTCGGGGCGGTCAACCTGCTCCGCATCGCCGCCGACGAACAGGAGCAGTTGTGGATTCTCTCGCAGGGGGACTACGTGAACACAACGTCAACCCTGCTTGTGGCTAAACCACCCTACGACAATTTCGAGAACCTCAACATCAGATGCTCTAACTTCGCACTGCACGGCGACAAACTTTACTACTACGACGGCAATGCTAAAACATACGGAATCATCAGCACCACCTCGCACTCCGTAATCAACACATCATTCATCACCGACGGAACGGACAAGACAATTGACATGCCATATCTCATTACGGCTAACCCCTCTACGGGCGAAGTAATGATAGGAGACGCAAAAAACTACGTGTCAAGCGGCACACTGTCGTGCTATACTCCACAAGGCTCTCTGCGCTGGAGGGTAACAACAGGCGACATTCCGGCAGCATTAGCATGGGTAAAACCCGAATAAAACAAAAAAAACATATATAACACGTTTATTATGAACAACATAAGAAAATCTTTAATAATCATTATCACAGCATTGTGCGTCTTTGCCTGCTCAAAATCCAAAGACGAGCCTGCCGTAAACCCGAGTGCTGAACCATCAGCTGAACCAAGCGCTAATCCATCTGAAGACCCGAGCACAGAGCCATCGGCGGACCCGTACGACTTCAGCGGACTGACACCTAACCTGTCGTCTGACGGAAAATTCATCACTAACATCTTTGAGTTCCGACCCGCCCCAGGACAGTTCGCCAACGAGAACTACCCCAAATATGAGGCAAGCAACACCGACGCTGACATGCGCCAGAAAGTATTCGACGCTATTGGCGGCGAAAAGCGCGGACTTGTATCGCTCGGCAGCTTCGGAGGCTATGTCACTTTCGGTTTCGGACATTCGGTCATTAACCACGAAGGCAAAGACTTCATGATTTACGGCAATGCCCTCTACGGCAACAAAAAGGTTACGCCATACCTCGGCTCATGTGAGCCAGGCGTGGTTTATGTCAGCATCGACAAAAACGGCAACGGACTACCTGACGACGAGTGGTTCGTGCTTGCCGGCTCACAATACGACATCAGCACGCACAACCACACTGTAACATACTACCGCACACCGGCCGACCACGTGCCAACACCTGGCTCACCGGCTTTCAGAACAGACACCACACTGGTCAAGTGGGTGGACAGTAACGGCGTAACAGGATACGTGGAGCAAAACAGCTTCCACACCGCAAACCACTACTACCCCGACTGGTACGCCGATGACCAGATAACATTCACCGGCGAACTGCTGCCGTCCAACATCTACACCAACGGCAGCAGCGTGGCACTGCAGGCCGTAGAATGGGGTTATGCCGACGTCCACCCCAACGACAGCATCAACCGCAACGCATTCGACATCAATTGGGCACGCAACAGCGAGGGCAAAAAAATCGCCCTGCCGTTTATCGACTTCGTCCGCATCGCCACCGGCGTACTCCAACAGGCAGGAATGATGGGGGACACCAGCACAGAAGTCGCGGGCGCACGAATCATCGACGCTGAAGAAGCAAAACTACTTCCGCTATACCCCGGACAGCAGTAACCTCCCTACTCCTTATCTGCTCTTTTGCTTTGTCAAATGCACTCATTTGTTGCCCTTGGCGCGGAAACAGGTGTTTGCAGTGGACACAGATGTAATTCGCATAATAGTGTTTGAGGCATCTGTAGCCCCCGTCATGAAACATTATCAGTATCAGCATCACTTCGGCATCGCTTAGTCTGTTAGGCTTGTTGCGGTGGCGTTTCCCGTCACCAACGGAATGTTTTTTGGTTGTTTTGTGAAAATTTTTGCTGAACTCATCCAGAATAAAGAAAATTTCCGTAACTTTGTTCGCGTCTAATTGCATATGCGGATATTTTTTTGTTTGTAATTATTTGATTTTCACCATAAAGTTACAAAAAATTCCGCATATTTGCAATAGATTAGAGACTTTTTCTTGAAAAAATTTTATATCGAACTCACGTTAGCATAATGAAAAACGCATAATATGAATCCATTTAACTACGTTTCAATCGCTCAAGGAGACAACTTTTACGACCGCAAAGAAGAGACTAAACACATAGTCAGCACATTGTCGGGCGGCAATAATGTTGTGATGTTCGCGCCGAGAAGGTATGGAAAGACTTCGCTTGTGTTCAAGGTAATGCAGGAACTTGAAAAACAAGGCATTGACTGCGTGTATATCGACCTAATGACAATATACTCACTTGAATCTTTTGCCGAAATATACCTTAATGCACTCTACAAGAAACAAACGGCAACCGATAAATTCATACAGATTTTATCCTCGTTGAAAAACATACGCCCGAAAATCACTTTTGACGAAACGGGCAAACCACAATTCGGAATAGATTTCGTCGAACCCAAGGTTAGTGCATCAACATTATTCGACATTTTTGATTTGCCTGAACGCATGGCACAGCAAAAAAGACTTGTCGTCGTTATGGATGAATTTCAAGAAATAGGCAAATTCCATGCGTATGGCATAGAGGCGATGCTAAGAAGTAAAATTCAGCAACAACACCATGCCAACTACCTGTTTCTCGGCAGCAAAACGCACATTATACAAGAAATGTTTATGGCAAAGAACCGTCCGTTCTATAATTCAGCCATTACAATTCAAATATCGACACTGCCAACACAAGAAACCTGTGATTTTCTCACTGAAAAATACAAACAATCAGGCATCACTATTTCACATGAAATGTGTATGCGCATAATTGAAAAAGTTGACAATGTACCCTACTATATTCAACTTCTTGCTGCGGAAATATGGCAGCATCTTATGCCTGACAGGCACGAAGTGACAAGCGATGTTATTGACGAATGCTTCATGCGTGTTGTCAACCTGAAATCCGACTACTACTTTGAGCGTTTTGACCGATTATCCCACCTTCAGAAACGACTGCTGAAAGCGATTGTCGAAAACGGCGTCAACATCTATTCCGCCCAATACATAAACAAATACAGATTAGTCAGTGCCTCGTCAATTCAAAAAGCCGCAGCCACTCTGCTGGACGAAGGGTTGATTGACAAAACCGAGAACACATACTCAGTCACTGACCCATTCTTCAAAACATATTTACAACAACACTAATATTTTAATTTTCTGACTTATGAAACACACATCATTTTGGAGCCTGTTTTTAGGCTGTTTTGTTTTTCCGCTAATCTTCACTTGCCAATTAAATGCACAGTATTTAATTGACCAGTCTGGCGTGTATGTGCCTAATAATGGCAATAGTGGTTACACAACAATTAGTATCGGCGGAGTTACCTATTGCCCTGGAGCGGATGCCGCCGCTTACAGCCGTTACGGCTCAGCAACTTCATCCTCATCTTCGAGTAGCAGTGGGCATATCTCACAGTCGCAACTCAATCAGGCAATAGACCGCGAAAACAGGGCTTACCAGAATTATTTAAATAATCCCACTACATCAAGTTACGAGTATTGGCAGTCGTGTAAGAGGGTTACAGAAGCATATCAACAGAGTTTAGAGCATTAAATTACATTTGCGAGTTCAAATTACGCCTCGGAGCATTACGCTTCGAGACGTAATTTGATTCTATAGTTTTTACTCCAACCTCCCTTATTTACACTATACAACCTGCTATTAACATTAACGTGAGTTCGATATAAGAAATTAGAAAAGCACGAGCTGTTTATCCTCATTGTCAAAAACGATGTTAAGCGAGGGCTTTTTAGGGAAATAGCAATATGCGGCAATTGCGGCAAGCGTATTTGTTAAAAAGTTAACCACGCTCCTATGCCTTGAATGCTCTATTTGTGCCATGTTTTTCAGTTCGTCATTCGCGCTTTCAATGACGCTCCTTTTCCTGAGGAGTATCTTGTCTTCCTGGCTCATCAGCATATTGCGCATGCCCTTTTTCAGCTTTGTGACAAGCTGTATTCCGCAGACAAACAGGTCCGCGAACAGCTCTTTGCCGACATATCCCCTGTCGCCGAACAGTTTCCCCTCTATCTTCTCGACAAACCTGT
>JAFTCC010000052.1 GCA_017454915.1 Paludibacteraceae bacterium | reverse complement strand
TGGAGCATCACCTTACGCTCCAGTTCCACGAAGCGGTTGTAAGACACTTGGCGCGGGAACAGGTGTTTGCAGTGCACACAGATGTAATTCGCGTAATAGTGTTTGAGGCACCTGTAGCCCCCGTCATGGAACATTATCAGTATCAGCATCACTTCGGCATCGCTTAGCCTGTTAGGCTTGTCGCGGTGGCGTTTCCCGTCACCAACGGAATGTTTTTTGATTGTTTTGTGAAAATTTTTACTGAACTCATCCAGAATGAAGAAAATTTCCGTAACTTTGTTTTCGTCTAATTGCATATGCGGAGGTTTTAGTAACTGTTTGATTTTCACCATTAAGTTACAAAATTTTTCCGCATATTTGCAATAGATTAGAGACTTTTTCTCGAAAAAAATTATATCGAACTCACGTTAAACAGTTATTTTGTAATTTTTTTTCGCACGTTTTTTTCCCATAAATGCTTGTGTCTTGAATAAAAAGTCATACCTTTGTGCTGATGCTAATATGTTAGCGTAAAAGCCGACATGCTGCTCGTCTGCTGATGAGCCTTCAATTACCGTTGTACAATAGTGGCGCAAATACTAATTCAAAAAATAATATCCAAACTATGAAGAAACTATTTACACTATTTGCCGCGTTGATGTTTACGACGGCAATGTCCGCCCAACTTGGGCGACCGACATGGTCAGTATTTGCCGGTGCCGGCACACAGACAATAGTTGGTCAAGACAAGAAAAATTGGGGTACAGACGGCGATATTAAGCCTAACTTCGCATGGACCCTTGGTGCGGAAGCACGCATACCGCTCATGGGCAGCGACTTCGGTGCGACATGGCTCGCCAATGCCGCCATCGGAACAAGGGGTTTCCATGACACATACAAGGGCGGCAACAAATATGAGACCACTGAATGGATTCATACCTTTAACATCCAGTTGGCTCCGTTTATGTTTGGCTGGAACTTCGACCTACGCTCTGTAAGCATCATGCCATTTGCCGGACCTTACGTAAGCTTTGACTTTGCCGGTACTCAACGTGAAAAAGGCAAATGGGACGACGGTGAAAAACTGGATGAAAAAGTAAGCATCTGGCATGTCAGGGACGCAAATAAGCTTGCCGATAACGCATACATGTCGTGGTACGACGAGAGTGCCAAGAAATGGAAACGCGGACACCAGTTCATCGATGTAGGCTTAAACTTCGGTGCCAACGTCTATTTCGCAAAGCGCTTCTATGCTGGTGCCACCTTCCAAGCAGGCTTTATGCAGATGATAAAGAAAAAAGCGAGGGAATACATGTTCACGGATGAAGACGGAAGCAAAAAAGATTACAAAT
Organism: Paludibacteraceae bacterium; assembly: GCA_017454915.1. Lineage (GTDB taxonomy): Bacteria > Bacteroidota > Bacteroidia > Bacteroidales > Paludibacteraceae > UBA3747. The sequence continues at coordinate 9,633 of JAFTCC010000052.1, read as the reverse complement.
ACGGCACATCGTTCACTTTCCTTTGCCGCTTCGGTTTTGAGTTCTAAAAAACAAAGTGCGTCAAATATAGATTGGCGCACTTTTTTTGACGATAATTCCACGTTAGGCATTAAGAAATAATCGTAACTGTGCATTGATGTTAAACTTCATGCGCATCGACTTTGCTTCTCGTCACATTGATTGGACTGTTTGTGCTTGCCCTTACGGCAGACGCATGGCATGACATTAAAGTCGCCAAACAGGACATGGTGATTGAAACCGCTGTTGAACTTGAGGCCGACGATTTCGACTGGGATGAGAACGACAATCTGATGGTGACGGAAGATTGAGCAACGTCAATTGCGAATCCACACAAGTGCTAACGTCGGTTTATTTCTGTTTATGGTCAAACTTTTCGTCGCATAAAAAGATTGCATCCAAAGCCATACTTGGACAAGTCCGCCGCCATGCACCCCGAAAAGGCATTAAACAAATTTCAAAAAAGGTGATGCTTACACCTTTTACTTTAATGGTATAAACTTTTCAGAAGGTTTATACCATTTTTTGTCAACCAATTAAACAGTAATTAATCGGCATTTAAACACCGATTAAACAGCAATTAAATAACAGATATGGTATTATTAACGTGAGTTCGATATAAGAAATTAGAAAAGCACAAACTGTTTATCCTCATTGTCAAAACAGTTCTTTCCCTATATATCCCCTGTTTGCAGTGCACACAGATGTAATTCGCGTAATAGTGTTTGAGGCACCTGTAGCCCCATCATGGAACATAATCAGTATAAGCATCACTTCGGCATCACTTCGGCATCGCTTAGCCTGTTAGGCTTGTCGCGGTAGCGTTTCCAGTCACCAATGGAATATTTTTTGGCTGTTTTGTGAAAATCTTTACTGAACTCATCCAAAATAAAGAAAATTTCCGTAACTTTGTTTTCGTCTAATTGCATATGCGGATATTTTTTGTAATAGTTTGATTTTCACCATAAAGTTACAAAATTTTCCGCATATTTGCAATAGATTAGAGACTTTTTTTTGAAAAAATTTTATATCGAACTCACGTTGTTTTAGTATTTTTGCCATAGAATATCGTGACAGATGACATTACTGAAGCCAAGCGTCCATCTATCCTGCCCAGTAAATACTAAACAATAAAGAATAAAATCGGAATTTATGCGTGAAGTTAATCCTAAAGACACCTGCCGGGCCCAAGCCTTCAAGTTGTGGATGAAGGCTCCAAATCCAATGGTCACTTTCTTCAAGACGATTGATGTTACGCGATTGGTAAGAATAAGCCAGAAGAAGGGCTACAAGTTCAACATGCTGTTAGAATGGTGTATCGGCAAAGCCGCTTCTTCAATCAAAGAGTTCTATCTCCTGCCTGTCGGCGGCAAGTTGATGCAGTATGACTGTCTTGCTGTCAACACTATCGTCAAGAACAAAGATGGCGAGGTATCATCTTGCGACATACTCTTCACCGAACACATTGAACAGTTCAACCAGCAGTATTTGGAACACACATTGAAGGTCGCTGAAAGTTGCACCGACAGGGACTTGTCGGATGAATGTATGGTTATTGGCACATCGGCCATTATAGACACTGAGATTGACGGAGCCGTTGGAATGAACAGCGGGATTTTCAATAACCCGTTTATCATTTGGGGGAGATACAGAAAGAGGTGGTTCAGATATGAACTTCCCATTTCATTCCAATTCCATCACACACAGATGGACGGGGCTCACGCTGGGCGTTTTTTGACCAGACTTCAAGAAGTGATCAATCAGCTGCACTAATAAATTCCAATTCCTGAAGCCCATGCGAGGGTTTCAGCCTTTTTTGTTACCTTTGTTTTTACCATAAGACCTTAGTAACATGCGCAAAGACAGCAATGTTACCAGACTGCGACAAATAAGAATAGAATAATTGTGTTTAACGGCTTATCTCCTCTCCGGTCAGCGTATAGGTCTTGCCGTCATTTGTCCATCGCGTAGAAATTTCCGAGGCTCTCCATTCGCTTGTTGCTGCGTGGTGGTGCTGATGTCGTCGGTTCATACCCACGAGTTCCATTTGGCGGTAAACTGATAGAGTCTGTTTCTCGGCACGTGGCACTTCGTCGTCCCGTCGTCCTTGAAGTAGGTGTAATCCAAACGCTCAGCATCCACGCGGATTAAGTTGTTTTCCACTTTTCCCCAGTATTGAGTTTCTTCTCTTGTCTCTGGGTCGACATTTGTTTGGAATGCACAAATTTTCCCCGCCTTTTTCATCGCAGCAGCGCACCGTGGCGCAGTTTGTTTTTGCAGCGTTAAGGTTTAAGTTATGATTTCCAGCACTGAGGGTCAGGCGCATAGAATGAATGATGGTATCCGAAAGCGACCGCCGGACACCCTCTGCAAAATCGCAGCAGTTCGCACTTTGCGCATTTTTCAAATCTTTCATACTTACGATATGCCTCCATGCGTGGTCCGTGAAAGACATCATATAATTCTTCATCCGCAGTTCCCACATAGCTCTCAAATCGTCTGCATGCCATGAGTCGGCCTTCAGAAGTTATTGTGAAGTGGCAGTCGCCGCAATGGCAGCCGTCATATATGGTGTCAGAATCAAGTCCGTCGGGGATCTGCCATTGTCCACGTTCGTAGAGATATAATGTCCAGAGGTGGTCTTTGAGATTAAAAATGGTATTGCAGTCCTTGTGCTGCTCGAATTTTTGCCAGCATTTGTCTAAAAAGTCACGATAGCGTTCGGGGGAAACGTGCCAAGCGTCTTTGCGGGCTTTGTCATCTGAAGTCGGGCAATAACGACCGAAAGCGAAAATGTCAGCCTCGTGCTGAACGATTATGTCAATCAGTTCAGGAATCTCATCAATATTAGTTGCGCTGATGGTGGACATGATAGCGCAGTGCATACCCGCTTCACGTATAACAGGAATAGCTGCCAAGGTGGAGTCAAACGACCCGGGTTTACGAAAACGGTCATGCGTCCCGCGCAGGCCGTCAAGTGAGAGTTGGTACTTGCGGCAACCGAGTTCGCGCATCCTCAGGCATATTTCGGGCGTGAGGTGAAACGGATTACCCATGAGTGTGAATGGAATATCGCGGCTGTGAATCAGTTCAAGAAAATCCCAGAACCGGCTATGCAAAATAGGGTCGCCGCCTGTGACATAAAGACACGGGGTCCTATTCATTTTAGCCGACATGCGCTCAATGTTAGCAAGCGTGCTCACCAACCGTTCCCAAGGTGTTTCTATCAGCGGACCATGACCCTCTGCAAAGAGGTAGCAGTGCTTGCACCGCTGGTCACACTCATCTGTTATATGCCACTGAAAAGCAAAATACTCTTGCATAAATACTTTATTGCTTTCATAAATCAACACATTTTACTTCACATTCACACTGTCTTCCCCACCCTTAATACCGTTCTATCGCTTGCACGGGGCAGTTCTCAAAGCACCTGCCGCAATGAAGGCAATGCTCTTCTTGGATGCGGAATTGCGCGCCTTCTTCTATACATTGTTGCGGACAACCGGAGGCACATGTGCCACAAGCGATACACTGGTCGGTTATCCGAAAACCCTTCTTTGCCGGCAGCGCGCCGCCATTGTAACTGTATGTCTCACGGAAAATCGGATGCACACCAAGGTTGAAATACTCGATGCTGCCTTCATTGATACAGAACACAATACCTATTTCGCGGCTGTCATCAGGATAAACATTATTGAGGTAGGGCTGCTCATCAAAAATCAGGTTTTTATAATATTCTTGCTCGGCTTCATTAACCGGTCGAGCCATTCCGGAGAGGCGAATCATCTCTTTGAACTTAGTCAACGCCAACACCTGCACCCTACCATCGCGCATAAGTTCGCGGCAGAAATTTTTGCCACGCGCAGTGTAGAAGTATATGCCATCGGCGGCATAATGCACCGCACTGATATTTCTAACTTGGGGCGCACCGTCAGCATCTACTGTCGCAAAAGTCAGCACACCGACATAGCCGAGTTTATTGATACAAGTTGTAGCATCCATAATCATACTTTTGATTATAATAACAAAAAAGGGCATGGCGTTGCCTTTGCCCTTTGTTGTTAGTCAAAACTAATTATTTGTCGCCTGCACCGCAAGCCGAGCCACATGCTGCCGGCTTAGGTTGGGGATCGCCTGCACCGCAAGCTGAACCACATGCTACCGGTTTGTCACCTGAACCGCAAGCACTACCGCATGCTGCTGGTTTTTCCTCCATCAGCACACCCTGTGCAGTATGGGGAACATAGAGATTGTTTACTCGTTTCATAGTTACAACAGATTAAAAATTAAAAATTTATACTACTCTACAATTAGCATTCTTTTTTCTTTGCGCGGTTTTTCTTGCGGATATTCGCCACAGCAATACCCCAGCAGCACAAAGCACCGCGCCTCATAGTTTTCCGGAACGCCCCATTCTGCCATTTTTTGTCTGCCATACTCGGTGGCAAACGTCTCTTCACCGCGCGCTACGATACATGACGAAATGCCTAACTCGGTAGCGGCAAGCACCATATTTTCAGCGCAGCAAAAAGCGTCAGGAATACTATACAAAAAACGGCTTTGCGCAAAAACAACGACCACTGTCGGCGCGCCGTAGAAACCACTTTTGATGGTCGGATCATCAATAATACTCGGCTGCTCTGCCGACACATGACCACCTATCAAATTGTCGCGGCGCAGCATTGCCACGTTCAGTTTGCCAAGCCGCTCAACTTCTTCTCTATTATGAACGGCCACCAGCATGCTACGCTGTCCACCACCGGCATTGGGCGCGAACGAACCGGCTTCCAATATCTTTTCCAACTCTTCGCGTGGTATCTGCTGGTCGTCATACTTCCGTATTGAGCGGCGATATTTGACTAATTTGAAAAAATTCATGGTAAGCAAAACGGTAAGTAATGAGTATTCGGATGCAAAGATAAGAAAAGCAAATCGTTTGCGCAAGTAGTTAACATTATATAAGTCAGTTACATATTTCTCTCAATAGCCAATTACAAATAGTTAGCAGGTAAAAAAAAAAAATTAATAATTTTGGCTTACTATTGCAAAGTTATCACAATTTATTGTAACTTTGCCAATATCTAATTAAACACCTGTTATGCTGAAAAAAAATAGTCAGAACTCAATGTTCGAAATGTGCCCAATACGCAACGTGATTGCACGCTTTGGCAACAAATGGGGCTTTCTGGTTCTGCTCGTGATTCATGAGCATAAAGTAATACGCTTTAACGAACTCACACGGGCTATACCGGATTTAAGCGCACGAATGCTATCTGTTACACTTCGCACATTGGAAGAAGATGACCTTGTAAAGCGCAAGGTATATCCTGAAATTCCGCCACGCGTCGAGTATAGCCTTACGCCAATAGGCGAAGAACTCATACCAATCATAATCGAGTTGACTGAATGGGCGAACAAAAACCTGCCGACCATCATCAACCACCGAAAAAAAATCACGGGTTAGGCGTACACTCTACTCTACTCTACGCCTCTGCTATTGGCACTCTTCACCATATTCTATGGGAACTGCATCCCAGCCGAAGTCCTGATAATAACTTACTGCCAGTTTGTGCAGTTTGACGTACCGGCTTATTTCCTCACGACGAAGTTCCTCAAGTGACTCTGAATCTGACTGAATCATCTCAAAGGCATTATAGTCTGCCCCAAAAATACGTTGGGCGGAAGCCTGATTACCAGCACCATCCTCAACTTGGTCCATTGAGGTAACACGGACATCATCACCATTGCGGCAGATATGCATGCACCCTGGGTGGTTACCACCGCTGACGGTCTTGAGCGTGTCACCTACTATGTTGTAGTTATAAACCCAATAGTCGCCATACATGCGAACATCCGTGCTGTCATTATCATCCACATTGATTACAACATAATATGTTATGCTCACATCTCCATGCTGATAATGCACGCCTATTTCTTTCGTGAGGTATGAGTCCATTGCATGCTTGACAAGTATGTCACGGCGGGCTGCGCGGTTAAAGTTCTGGCATTCCTGTTTGCGGCCGTCAAAATCCGAAAGAAGCCATCTACCGTCGATTTTCTGCATCTCAAGATGAAGCATCGTGGTGTCCTCATCAAGGATGCCGTCATCCCACAACTGCTGCACACTAACTTCGGCAGATGCTTCTGCATCACTTTTCTTTTCTACAGACAGGACTGTGAACTGAGGTATAGAACCGCCATTGCCTGACACAAAATAGTAGATCCAATCATAGTCCATTGGCTCCTCAAGGGCTAACGCAAAGGACTCTTCAAGAGCATCATACAACTCAGAGGTCATGTGTTCTTTTGCCTCAGGCAACAACTCATGGTCGGGAATATATTTGCATAGTTCTTCGGCACGCGTTTGCAGGGCTTTTTCATTGTCTTTACATGAACTGAACAGTGCCACACAACACAATACGGCTAATGCGGCAATAAATGAATGTGATTTCATTGCTATTAGTTTTTTGAGGTTGCAGTTATAGTTTCATAACGCGTTTGAGTTCAAGGTTTTCGTAGCCTTCAGGACAATGCGTGGAGAGATATACTGTCGGATTGGCGGCGATAAACTCGCGCACACGGTCAAGCGTTATTCGTGCAGCGTCTTTGTCCTCAAATACGATGCTCAATTTATTGGCTTTGAGAGCCGCGTCGCAATATGTCACATCGCCGTGGAACATATAGTACAGCCCATCACTTTCGGCTATCACTATGCTGTTGCCTTTAGTGTGCCCCTTGGCTTCTATGAACCAAATGCCGTCAGCAATTTTCTCGGCATGAGGGAAGTTATGGTATGCGCCGTCCTTATACTCTACACGCACTACATTGTCGCCATCAAGTTTCAGCGCGTCAGCATCTTCGGGCGCGATATAAACTTTGGCATTAGGGAAATACTGCAATGCGCCCGAGTGGTCAGGGTGCTTGTGGGTGATGAGGATTTTGCTGACCTGCTCGGGTTTGTAGCCCAGCGCAGCAAATGAGTTCATGTAATCGTCAACTTTCTCGCCCATATAAAGCGGCGCTCCAAGCTTCTTGGGCGGAACAGGCGCTCCAGTAGGAAAACCTGTGTCAACTAAAATAACCTCGGAGCCAGTATCTATCAGAAAATTTTGAAGACTGCTGCGGTAGATGATTTGGTCGTCGAAGTGCTCTTTGCCTTCCTCACCGCCAAAGGCAAAAGGCTCGTTCATAAACCCGCCGTCGAACATGCGGATAACTTTTATTTCCATGTGGTTTCAGTTTTTATATTTATCAAAATGATACTTTTCCCTCAATTCCGCCTGACGCTCTGACGATTGGGATGTGAAATAGGCTTTCCAACCAGGACAGAAGTTGATGTGCCAGCGCCAAAAACGACCCAGCAAAGAGTTCGGCTTAGCATCATAATGCGCGCGGAACTTACAATTTTCACATGCGTGTGCCATAAGTTTGTTGATATTATTATGTTCTAAATTTTTATTCAGGCTTGAATACTGTATGCTCTACGAATTTTGTGGGCAATCACTGCCTTACTTATTGTTTATTGTTTATTGTTTATTTTATTGTTTATTGCTCATTACTGACACACCAGCCCTCCGTCAATTAGATAGTGCCCGCCGGTGCAGAACGAAGCTTTATCGGAAATGAGAAAATACACCATCTCCGCCACCTCCTCAGGCCGACCGGCCTCTTTACGGGCAAACAATTCATTCTCTTCATGCCAATACTGCTCAATTGTTTTATTGTCCTTTTGGGAGAATGCGTTGAACAGATTGTCAACCAATGGAGTATGTATAGTGCCGGGGCAAATGGCATTGACGCGTATGTTATGCGGTCCCAAATCTATGGCCAAGCTGCGTGCTATTTGACCTATTGCACCTTTGGTCATGCCATACACAAAACTGTGAGCCTTTCCGACAAAAAACTGGTCAGAAGAATTTAACACCACAGCACCGCCGCCACGGTTGATTATGTGCGGCAGCACTGCCTGAAGAGTATAGACAGTACCGTAGATATTCGTCTGAATAACAAGGTCTAACTCCTCTTGACTGACATCAAGAACGGTATTGCGGCGATGAATGCCTGAATTGCAAAAAACAGCGTCAATGCCGCCAAATTCTTCTACGGCTATTTGCGCGGCTAATTCAAGTTCGCGTTTCTTTGAAGAGTCTGCCCTTACAAAACGTGAGTTAGGAGATATTTCTGCTGGCTCATGAATGTCGGTAAACAGCACGTTCCATCCTTCGCTCAAGAACTTGGTTACGGTAGCCGCGCCTATTCCGCTTGAACCGCCGGTGATAAAAATTGTTTTGCGCATTTTATTATGTGTCAGCCTATAGGCATGTATGTTTTTGTTAACCCAGTATCACATCGAGCACCATCATCAACACGAAGCCGATGGCGAAACCTATTGTTGACAGATTGCTATGCTTGCCTTGCGAGGCTTCGGGTATTAGTTCTTCGACGACAACGTAAAGCATCGCACCGGCCGCAAATGCCAAGAGATAAGGCAAAATTGGTGTGAGCCAAGCAGACAGACATAGCACCAGCAAGCCTCCAAGCGGTTCCACTATTCCGCTCAAACTGCCAATAGCAAAGGACTTGGAGCGGCTATTGCCCGCCGCCCGCATCGGCATGGAAATTATAGCTCCCTCGGGAATATTCTGAATGGCAATACCGAGAGACACTGCAACCGCTGCGGACATCGACAGCCCTGCCGTGCCTTGCAAAGCGCCAGCCAGCACAACCCCGACAGCCATGCCTTCCGGCAAGTTGTGGATTGTTACAGCAAGCGCGAGCATTGCAGTTCGCGAGAGGTGGCTGCGAGGTCCTTCGGGGGTGTCGGTGCCGACATGCAAGTGAGGAGTGAGTTCATCAATTGCAAGAAGAAACACAATGCCGAACAAAAAACCGGCTGCAGCCGGCATGACTGCCCACGCGCCTTTGTCGGCCCCGGACTCTATAGCGGGAATAAGCAGCGACCACACACTGGCCGCCACCATCACTCCTGATGCGAACCCCAACAGCGCCTTCTGCAAACGTTGCGGCATATCGTGTTTCATCAGGAAAACGAAAGCCGAACCGAGCATAGTGCCAATCAGCGGGATAAGAAGTCCTAAAATAATAGCAATCATGATAATGATTAATACTTGGAATCCCCGAGGATCATATATCCCCGGGGAAAGCGTTGTGTGACGTGATAATTACCGCTGAAAACAGTTATTTTGCAAATTAATAATAGCTACTCAAGCGATGGTCCATTTGCAACGAACAGGAGAAACTATTGCTCCCTCTTTCTTGAGTTCTGCAAACGCTTTGTCCACCTCCTTGCGGTCAATACCTGTGATTTCCGCAATCTTACCAGCGTTGACGGGAGCACCGAACTCACGCATGGCCTGTAATACTTTCTCTTTCATGACTCGATAGTTGTTAGAATTTGATTGTTTCTACCAATTCCATCATCTTGAAGAAGTCAGCCTTTGCATCCTTCAGATAATACATCACGCCGTTCTCGCCGTTCTCGCCGAGGAGATTCTTCAGCATGGGCATCTTGTCCACCAGCGCCTTGCCCACTTCGGGGCGGTTGTCCTCCACGAGTGTGCACGCAATGCGTAGCGTCTGGCCCTTGAAGGCGCA
>JAFTCC010000051.1 GCA_017454915.1 Paludibacteraceae bacterium | reverse complement strand
GACACCGCTGCACTCCGCCATCAGGCAGGTCTTAACGAAACAGCACAGCTGGAGCATCACCTTACACTCCAGTTCCACGAAGCGGTTGTACGACACTTGGCGCGGGACCAGGTGTTTGCAGTGGACACAGATGTAATTCGCGTAATAGTGTTTGAGGCACCTGTAGCCCCCGTCATGGAACATTATCAATATCAGCATCACTTCGGCATCGCTTAGCCTGTTAGGCTTGTCGCGGTGGCGTTTCCCGTCACCAACGGAATGTTTTTTGATTGTTTTGTTGAAATTTTTGCTGAACTCATCCAGAATAAAGAAAATTTCCGTAACTTTGTTTTCGTCTAATTGCATATGCGGATATTTTTGTAATTGTTTGATTTACACCATAAAGTTACAAAATTTTCCGCATATTTGCAATATAATATTAGAGACTTTTTCTTGAAAAAATTTTATATCGAACTCACGTAAAATTAGATAGGAGGTGGTCTTAAGGGCTCTCCTTATGCACTCCTTATGCACTCCTTATGCACAAGTTTGTCATAACTGGTCATAACTGGTCATAACTGCAACGTTTTTGCTGCACATTCGGCACATTTTTCTCTGCTCTTTCTCTGCTCTTTTGCAGCACTTCGATTTTAGCATGATTAAACCTGTTTTGTTGCGATTATGTTGAGACGATTGTCTTGTCCCTGCATGCTGTTTAGAGATACTCGGCTTTCGATGGTGATATGTTGATATTTTTTGCTTATGTGCCGAAAATTTAGTACTTTTGCAGTTTATAAGAAAATGTTTGATTTTATTCCACTAAACCAGATATAGAAGAACAGTGAACGTTATTGAGAAAAACAATGTAGTAATCCGCTTTTGCGGTGACAGCGGTGACGGTATGCAGTTGACCGGCACAATGTTTAGCAGCCTGTCTGCGATACTGGGTAACGAGATTTCCACATTCCCCGACTTTCCTGCCGAGATACGCGCCCCGCAGGGCACGCTGGGTGGCGTGTCGGGGTTTCAAGTCAACCTCGGTTCGGCGGACGTGCACACCCCTGGCGACTATGCCGACGTGCTCGTAGCCATGAACCCCGCTGCACTTAAAGTCAACGCCAAGGCGGTGAAAAAGCACGGCGTAATCATCGTTGACATTGACAGCTTCGGTGAGAAAGACCTTGAAAAAGCGCTATATAAGACCGACAACCCGTTCGTGGAGCTGGGGCTGGGCGAAGACATGCAAATCGTACCTGTGGCCCTGACAAGCCTTACGCGGGAGTCGCTGAAAGACAGCGGCATGGACAACAAAAGCATACTGCGTTGCAAAAATATGTTTGCCCTTGGCGTGGTGTGCTGGCTGTTTGAGCGTCCGATTGACAAGGCAGTGCACTTCCTCGAAGGCAAATTCGGCAAAAAGCCCGACCTGCTTGCGGCTAACGTCAGGGTGCTCACCGACGGATTCAATTACGCGTCTAACCTTCATTTGAGCGTCAGCACATTCCGTGTGGGCGCAACCACCGAGTTACCTCACGGCACCTACACCAGCATCAACGGCAACCGGGCTACGGCGTGGGGGCTCATTGCCGCGGCAGAAAAGGCTGCCGTGAGGCTTTTTCTCGGCTCCTACCCCATCACACCTGCCACTGACATCATGCAGGAACTCGCTGCACGCAAGGACGTGGGGGCAGTAGTCATGCAGGCTGAGGACGAAATTTCTGGCGTATGCACAGCCATTGGCGCGGCTTTCGGCGGATGCCTTGCTGCAACAAGCACGTCAGGTCCGGGGCTATCGCTCAAGTCGGAAGCCATGGGACTTGCCGCAATAGCGGAACTGCCTTTTGTGCTGATTGACGTGCAGCGCGGGGGACCCTCAACTGGCATGCCCACAAAGACCGAACAGACTGACCTGCTGCAGGCCGTGTTCGGCAGAAACGGAGAAGCACCGCTCGCTGTGGTGGCAGCATCTGACTCCGCCAACTGTTTCCAATACGTCTATTGGGCAGCCAAAATTGCACTCGAACACTCCACACCGGTCATATTCATGTCAGACACCTATCTTGCCAACGGCACGTCGCTGTGGAGGCTGCCAAAACTGGCTGACATGCCTGACATAAAACCCGCATACGCACCACAGCAGTTGGCGGGACACTTCAACCCTGCGCTCCGCGACGCAAACCTTGTGAGATATTGGGCTCCGGCAGGCACCGAAGGCATGCAGCACCGCAACATGGGTCTGGAACGCGACAGCCAATTAGGCACCATCTCCACCAACCCCGCAAACCATCAGGTGATGACCAACCTGCGCGCACAAAAAATTGCCAACATAGCCAAATCCATACCCCCGCTCAAAGTGGAAGGCGACGCCGACGCCGACACGCTGCTCGTGGGATGGGGCTCCACATACGGACACCTCATCAGCGCCGTCAAACAACTGCGGAAGGAGGGCATAAAAACCGCACTCGCACACTTTAATTTCATCTGCCCGCTGCCACTCAATACAGAGGATGTGCTACGCTCCTACAAACGCGTGATAGTCTGCGAACTCAACAACGGGCAGTTCGCGCGCTACCTCAACGGGCAGTTTGGAGGACTCACGCTTGAAAGGCTCAACAAAGTTGAGGGGCAACCGTTTAAGATACAAGACATCATTTCAAAGGTAAAACAATAACAAATACTGAATTACAGTGACACCACAAGATTATAAATCAGACCAATACGTGCGTTTTTGCCCCGGTTGCGGCGACCACGCCATCCTTAACAGCCTTCAGAAAGCGATGGCACAACTCGAATTATCGCCCAGCCAGACCGCCGTTATCAGCGGCATTGGCTGCTCATCACGTATGCCTCACTACCTGAGCACCTACGGGTTCAACACTATACACGGACGCGGTGCCGCGATAGCCAGCGGCCTCAAGACCTCCAACCCTGCTTTGAGCGTATGGCTTATGACGGGTGACGGCGACTGCCTTGCTATTGGCGGCAACCACTTCATCCACTGCCTTAGGCGCAATGTGGACCTCAACATCGTGCTCTTCAACAACCGCATCTACGGACTTACCAAAGGCCAGTACTCACCCACCAGCCCCAAGGGGTTCGTGAGCAAATCCAGCCCGTTCGGCACCGTGGAGCGCCCTTTCCGCCCTGCCGAACTTGTGATGGGAGCGCGAGGCACTTTCTTCGCGCGCACACTTGATGTGGACCTGCAAAACACTGTGGAATGCCTTGTGGCGGCTGCACGGCACAAAGGCGCTGCAGTGGTGGAATGTCTTGTCAACTGCGTGATTTTCAACAATGGAGCACATAACTACATAGCCGACCGCGAACAGCGTGCCGACCACATGATTACCCTACGGCACGGCGAAAAAATGATTTTCGGCAAAAACAACGACAAGGGGCTCGTGCTTGACGGGTTTAACCTTAAGGTGGCTACGATAGGAGAAAACGGAATAACCGAGGCGGACATTCTCGTCCACGACGCACACTGCGCCGACGACACCATACACCGCAAACTGGCGCTGATGGAAGGACCGGACATGCCTGTGGCGGTGGGCGTAATCCGCGACGTGGAGGAAGAGACATACGACGAGGCAGTCAACAGACAAATAGCAGAAGTGCAAAGCAACAGCAAAGTACACTGCTTCGACCAACTCGCCCTAACTGCCGAACACTGGGAAATATAACGACACGCGGAATAACTTGTTTCCGCCTTTCGCCCAATTGCCACGCTGCATTATGTGAACTGCTCAAAATAAGCGGCACTCCAATAAACTTCTAATTTCCGATTTGGGTAAAAAAAGACAGTATTATGACAGACAGACTGCAATTCCTGCTCAAAGCATTGCTGTTCGCGGCTTTGGCTCTCATCATAGCCCAACTGTATCCGTCAGTCAACCGGCATGTCCAATTCAGTTATGAAATCGGCAAGCCATGGCGCTACGACATGCTTACCGCCGAGTTCGACTTTCCTGTCTACAAGTCGGATTTGGAAATTGGCAAGGAGCGCATCGACGCTCTCAACTCGCTAATCCCCTACGTCACTATAGACCAGCGTACGCTGCCCTCAATGCTCAACACCCTGCATAACGACAGCCTCATTGAGCCACAAACGGAGGAAAAACTTGTCGCCACACTCAACAGCGTGTACTCGGCCGGAATAATACCGGCAACATTATACCACGACCTTATAGACCGCGACATCAATGAGGTGTTTGTGCTCGTCGGTGAGCACGTCAGCGTAAAGACACCGCTCACCGCACTCTATACCGAGAAATCGGCATACGAGACATTAGCCGCCATACACCCCACCGACTCAAGCGGGCTGATTAGCAGTCTGGTGCATCCGAACGTGGCGCTTGACAGCATAACCAATGCGCGCGCTCGGGAGCAAGCCATCGAGCAACTCTCGCTAACAAGCGGCATCATTCAGGCAGGAGAGCAAATCATCAACCGAGGCGACATCGTTACTGCCGAACACTATCAGGTGCTACACTCGCTGCAAAAAGCATACGAAGAAAAAAACTTCAACCGCACCCGCACCATTGAGGTAGTGCTTGCGGAAGCTGTTTTTGCCGGAGTGTTTCTGTTCCTCTTCTTTCTCTACCTATACCTTTTCCGCCCACTCATCTTCAACCGCTGGCGCAGCCTGCTATGCTTTGTGCTGCTCATCATGCTCTTCTTTGGCATGGCGGCCTTGCTGATTAAAATGTCGGTGAGCGTGCTTATCATACCGTTCGCTTTTGTGCCTATCGTCATACGCTTGTTTTTCGACTCGCGAACAGGCTTGTTCACGCACTGGATCATTGTGCTCCTGACGGCGTTTATGGTGCCTGAACCTATGGAATTCATCTTCCTTCAGGTCGCCGCAGGCATGACGGCGGTGTCAACGCTCAAGGACATCACACAACGCTCGCAACTGGCCAAAACGGCACTGATGATTTTCATCGTGTACGTCATCACATACTGCTCGCTTGAAATAATCGAGAACGGAATGCTCGACGCCGAGGACGCCGGAAACATCGGAAGGCTCGCCGTCAGCAGCCTCATGATTCTCACGGCATACGGATTCATCTATCTCCTCGAAAAAATGTTCGGATTCACGAGCAGCATCACCCTGATAGAACTTACCAACGTCAACAGCGACTTCATGCTCCGCTTTGCAGAGCAGGCTCCAGGCACTTTCCAACACAGCCTTCAGGTCAGCAATCTTGCCACCGAGGCCGCAAAAAAAATCAACGCCAATAGCCTGCTTGTCCGCACCGGTGCCCTATACCACGACATCGGAAAACTGGCACACCCAGAATACTTCACCGAGAACCAGAACGGCGGACACAATATCCTCAACGACATGCCGCTCACCGTAGCGGCGCAGAACGTCATTAACCACGTCAATGACGGTATCGAACTCGCGCGCAAAGAGGGACTGCCGCAAGCCATCATCAATTTCATTGCCATGCACCACGGCACAAGCGTAACACGCTGGTTCTACAACACATACGCCAACCAACACCCTGGCGAAGAAATTGACCCCAAACCCTTCACCTACCCCGGGCCGATGCCAGACAGCAAGGAGACTGGCATACTGATGATGGCTGACGCAATCGAAGCGGCATCAAGAAGCTTGAAAGAATACTCCGAGGAAAGCATCGACCAACTGGTGGAAAAAATCATAGGCGCGCAAGTGGCGGACGGACAACTTGCCAACACGCCGCTCAGCTTCAGAAACATCGAGGACATAAAAGCCGTATTCAAACAAAAAATCAAAAGCATGTATCACCACCGCATTGCATACCCCGAACTGAAAAAATGATATTTGTGTAATTACGATTTTTTGCGTAACTTTGCTTACTAAATGCGATTTATCATGATGAAAAATATCAGGACCTTGTGCTTCGCCCTCGTGGCGGCATTGATGTGCGGCTGCACGGCACAAAAAAAACTAACATATTTCCGCGGGCTGCAATCATCTGATGCTGAAAGCATCAACAAAGAATTCGTTTCTGCAAAAGAGTCCATTATCGCTCCTGGTGACATGCTCACCATCATCGTTTCGGGCATTGACCCCGAAGCCGTCGCACCGTTCAACCTGCCAATCGTCACTTATTCCAACCCAAATTCAAGCCAGTTGGCGACAACGCCCAACCTGCAGTCGTATCTGGTGGACCCGCAGGGCGACATCCTGTTTCCTGTGTTAGGAAAAATTCATTTAGGCGGCATGACTAAAAGCCAGGCTATACTGGCTCTCACAGAAAAGTTGAAGCCCTATCTTGCCGACCCTGTGATAACGATAAATTTCCTCAACTACAAGATTTCTATCATTGGCGAAGTTAACCGCCCGGGGCAATACGCCATCAACAATGAGCGTGTTACTATCCTCGATGCCCTCGCATTAGCCGGCGACATGACACCCTACGGCAAGCGCAACACTGTACTCATAGCCCGTGAAACAAACGGACAAATGGAGTTCAAAAGACTCGACCTCAACAACACCGACATATTCACTTCACCCTACTATTACCTCCAGCAGAACGATGTGGTTTACGTAGAGCCCAACAAGGTACGCGCCGTTTCAAGCCAGAACATAAGCCTCTATCTGGGTATGGTAACAACACTTGCGTCACTCGCAACTGTGATTGTGTCTGTCGTGTCGCTTCAAAAAAAATAGTTCATAATCAGTAAGCAGGTGACTACGCACCACCATAAAAATTAAAAGTAAAAGTAAATGGAAGAACAAAACAACGACATTCAGAAACTGCGCTCCATCATAGTGCGCTACTTGATGCGTTGGTATATATTTGCTGTGGCGATAGCCCTCTGCCTCGCCGCGGCGGCATACTACTATCTCTCGAGACCAAAATCTTATCACGTGTCATCGTCCATCATGATCAAGGCCAGCGACGAGTCAAGCCAAAACGGCATGGACCAGCTTGACATGCTGCAAGGAGCCGGACTGTTTAGCGGACAACGATTGACGGAAGACGAAATCGAAATCCTGCACTCCAAAACCATCATGGAGCGCACAATACGCGAACTTGACATACAAACCATTTACGAACAGAAAAAAGGACTCAAATGGGTTGAAGAATATCCGGCACACTCCATTGACATGGTGTATATGCCAACTTTCACCGACACCATACACCAAATCCTTAAAGCCAAAATCACACGCCGGGCGTCAGACTACAAAGTGTACGTCAAATATGGCAAAAAAAGCAAGACATATAAGATCGAAGATATCACACAACCATTTGAGACACACGCCGGTACACTATGCGTCAACCTCAACCGCGAAATCGGGAAAGGCGAAAAAATCCGCATAACACTCATGCCGCTGCCTATTTGGGCGGAACAATACCTCAAACAAATAGCCGTAAACACAGTCAAGCGTGAATCTAACGTAGTGCGCCTGTCAACCAACAGCCGCTGTGTACGCCGCTCCATCGATATGCTCAACAAGATGGTCGAACTCTATAACGCCGACGCTGTAGAATATAAAAACCGCCTTGCGCGCGCTACAGGTCAATTCATTGACGAACGGCTCGCGCTCATCACCGAAGAACTGGCTGTCGTGGAAAGCGACGTTGAAAAATACAAAAAGGACAACAACCTGACTGACATCAAGACTGAGTCACAGCTGTTCCTCGAAACAGCCAACGTCTATCAGCAACAGACAGCACAACTGGAGACGCAACGCAACATCGTAACATACGTGCGCGACTACATACAGCAGACACCCAAAGAACTTGTGCCAACCAATCTGGGCATTGAGGACGAAGGACTTCTCAAACTTGTGCAGGAGTACAACGCACGCATGCTCACGCGGCAACGCCTAAGCCGTTCAACAACAGGCGACAACCCTGTTATCGCCCAAATCGACGGCCAACTTGACGTGCTGCGCTCTAACTTGCTCACAACAATTGGGAACGTGCTTGAGAGCTTGAGAATAGCGCTCAACGACTCGAAAAACAAGGAAAACGCGTTTATGGCACGTATCCGCGTGATGCCAAAACAAGAACGCGAATACATAGAAATCAAACGCCAGCAACAGGTTAAAGAGTCACTTTACCTGTTCCTCATCAAGAAGCGCGAGGAAAATGCCATAACACTCGCCAGCAGCCTTCAACCGGCGAGAACCATTGACACTGCAGACTACAACAGAACGCCCGTAGCGCCAAGGATTCTGCTGCTCATAATGGCTGCCGGAGTGCTCGGACTAATTCTCGGAATTATCTTCATATTCATACGCGACTTGATATTCAACACGATAGAAGATAAGGCCGAGTTTGAGAGGCTGGTGAACGCTCCGTTCGCAGGAGAAATTTGCACCACAAAATCAAAGAAACAAATCGTGGTCAGCCCCACAAGCACGAGTTCCACTGCCGAACTGTTCAGGCTGCTTCGCACCAATATACTTTTTGCGCTCAAGGGTAAACACAATGCAGTGATTTTGGTAACGTCCACACAGACTGGCGAGGGCAAGTCATTCATCTCTTCCAATCTGGCAGCCAGCTTTGCCTTGACAGGCAAAAAAACACTTCTCGTGGGACTCGACATACGCTCACCACAGCTTGCCAAATACATGTCGCTTGACGAGGGACACCTGACCGAATATCTTGCTGGCGGCTCATATGCCATTGAAGAACTCGCATATCACTATAGCGGCAGCGACAACCTTGATGTCGTGCCGGCTGGCATCGTACCGCCAAACCCGGGAGAGCTACTGCTCAACGATAGGCTCGAAATGCTTATCGAAGAGTGGAAAAAACAATATGACATAATAATACTCGACACTGCGCCGGTAGGCATGGTGAGCGACACATATCTTATAAACCGCTTCTCCGACATCACGCTATATGTGAGCCGCGTCAACTTCACACCACGCGCGGCAGCAGACTTCATCAACGAGCAGCACAGCAAAAACAAACTCAACAACATGGTATGCGTGCTAAACGGAGTGCCCGGCAAATCGCGATACGGTGCTTACGGAGCATACGGGTACGGCTACGGGCAAAAGGACAGCGACGAATAAAAACAACAGAGGCGTACACTACAGTACGCCTTTTTAGACTATGACAAGCAGTATGCAATTCCCTATAAACTATCACAGGAGGGCAAGCCGCCTAATTCACGTCGGAACACTTACGCTTGGCGGCACAGCGCCAATACGAATACAGTCGATGGCAAACACCGACACAAACGACATTGAGGCGAGCGTGGCACAAGCAAAGCGAATCGTCAATGCTGGCGGAGAAATAGTGCGCTTTACCACACAGGGCACCATACAGGTCAACAACCTTAAGGTCATACGCCAGCGTCTGCGCGAGGACGGCGTCGAAACCCCTATCGTCGCCGATGTGCACTTTCAGGCACGAGTGGCTGACCTTGCCGCACAATGCGTTGACAAAGTGCGCATTAACCCTGGCAACTACATAGATCCGGCAAGACAATTCCGCAGCCTGCAATATACCGACGAGGAATACGCAGCTGAACTGCAACGTCTTGAAGAGCGCTTCACGGCACTGCTCAACATCTGTCGCCAACATCATACAGCGCTGCGGCTTGGCGTCAACCACGGCAGCCTGTCGGACAGAATCATGAGCCGCTATGGTGACACGCCAGAAGGCATGGTGGAGAGCGTGATGGAATTCTTGAGAATATGCAAGGCGCAAGACTTCAACGACGTGGTGATATCCGTCAAAGCTTCCAACACTGCGGTCATGATACGCACCATGCGGCTGCTTGCCAGCAGTATGCGCGACGAGGATATGGACTTCCCGCTTCACCTCGGCGTTACAGAGGCAGGCGACGCTGAAGACGGACGAATAAAATCCGCTGTGGGCATCGGAGCACTGCTTGCCAACGGCATCGGAGATACCATACGAGTTTCGCTGTCCGAAGCCCCTGAAAACGAGATACCCGTGGCAAAAGAACTCGTAAGTCACATCGCAGCAATAGCATCAGCACCGCTGATGGACGAGGACGTGGACACCACGCCAAAGCCTACAGGAGCGAAAGCCATCGTCATACCTGACGATTTTGACGAAATACCCGACAATTATGCCCTACTGGAAAGCGTACACCAAAACCCTGTCGGCGAAATACGAAGAGCCGTGAGCATACTTCGAGCACAAGGGGACGGCAGGCCTGTAGTCGTCAGAAGACAATATGACACCAACGATGCCGACACGTTTCGCATCCACGCCGCAGCTGACATGGGATCGCTACTCATTGACGGATACATCGACGGACTTCAACTCGTCGCACCCAAATTGCCGCCAAAAGTGGTGAGCGAAACCGCTTTCTCGATTTTGCAGGCCACACGCCGCAGAATGACAAAAACAGAGTATATAGCTTGCCCAGGGTGCGGACGCACGCTTTTCGACCTGCAAACCACCCTCAAACGGATTAAAGATGCAACAGCGCACCTCACAGGACTCAAAATAGGAGTGATGGGATGCATCGTCAACGGACCCGGAGAAATGGCGGATGCGGACTATGGATACGTGGGAGCGGCAAGAGGATGCGTAAGCCTCTACAAAGGAAAACAGTGCATCGAAAAAAACATTCCGGAAGAACAAGCCGTTGACCGCCTGTTAAAACTCATAGAAAATAAATAAAATGTCATGAAAATACTAACACAAAAAGGATTATGTCAGGTTGCAAAAGAATTTTGTCTTACCTATAGTGGTGTTTATACAAAAGAAATTTTTGGCATAACTGATGGCAAAGCTATTGGAACTTATGTTGAACATTTATTCAAGGATTTTTTGAAGGAAAAATATGGTATTGTAGAGGGTAGTTCTTCCAATGGTATAGATTTGCCACATGAAAATACTGATATTAAGGTAACATCAATTATTCAGCCTCAATCAAGTTGTCCGTACAAGAATAGCCGACAAAAAGTTTATGGATTAGGTTACAACATCTTACTATTTGTTTATAGGAAAGAAGATGATTTACGTGTCAAAAAAGGAACTTTACACTTCGTGAATTGCTCATTCATTAAATCTGAGAGAACATCAGATTATCAAACGACAAGGGGAATTAAGGATATTTTATTAAGAAATGGTAATGCTGATGATATATTTGCCTTCTTAAATGATAGGCAGGTTCCCGGTGATGAAATATTGCTAATGAATTTAGCTGAAGAAATAGTCAAAAACCCACCGAAAATAGGGTATCTGACAATTTCAAATGCCCTGCAATGGAGGTTACAATACAGCAGAGTTGTTAATTTGAACCAAATAGTACAAGGAATATCTACTATAGTGAATAATGTTGGTCAATGAATATATATCAAGTTTAAGCGGTTTGTCAATCAAAATGATGAACGATGCAATAGAAACAATCTGTGGCATTGTTAATTTTTTTGATGATGACGTATGTCCTGAATTTGCTACTCATGTTGAAAGTAACCGCATAGAGTATGGAGATTGGCAAACCAACGCAATTTTGGCTAGTTCAGTGACTGATAAAATAAGAAAAAACTATAGCCCGCAAGTAATAATAGAACCAACCTGTGGAAAGGGAAATTTTATAGTTGCGGCTGTAGAAACTTTTGATACCATACAAGAGGTATATGGAATAGATATCAACAGAAATTACATTGAGGAATTGAAAAGAAACATTCTTCAAAAATATCTCGATAAGAAATGGGTTAAACCTATAAAATTCCATCTTATACATGCTAATGCCTTTACGTTTAATTGGAGAAAAATAGTTGAGCATGTTGGTGACAGAAAAGTGTTGATATTAGGAAACCCTCCTTGGGTAACTAATTCTGAAATAGGGAAAAAAGGAGGTGAAAATTTACCTCAAAAGCAGAATATAATGCTCATAAAGGGTATTTCAGCAATAACGGGAAAGAGCAATTTTGATATTGCCGAAAGTATTTGTTCTACACTATTCAGCAATTTCGCTGTCATGAATAATGAATGCTTGTTTGCGTTACTTCTGAAAAATTCCACTATTAAGAAAATCTGTTGTTCACAAGCAAAACAGGAAATACCTATAAGTTGTTTGTCGCAATATGAGATTGATGCTCAAAGAGAGTTTGACGTATCTGTGTCTGCCTCTCTTTTCATGTGCTCTGGTGGTGGTGGCGCTGAAAAACAATGTGATGTATATAACTTTTATGATGAGCAATATATTAAAAGTTATGGTTGGTATAATAACAAGTTTATAGCTGACATTAATCAGTACGAAAGCGTTGCATTCATTGACGGGAAATGTGAATTTGAATGGAGATCCGGCGTTAAACATGATTGTGCAAATGTCTTGGAATTATATCATAATGGCAGTGACTACTATAATAAATTAGGAGAAAAAATAGATATTGAGGAAGAATATATATATCCATTATTGAAAAGTTCAGATGTATTTGGCGGTGATGAAAAAGCTAATACTAATAGATACATCATAATAACTCAACATAAATTAAATGAAGATACTGAATATCTCAAAAAAACGGCACCAAAAACTTATGCATACCTATGCAGGCATAGTGCATATTTCATCAGTCGTAAGAGTAAAATTTACCAAGGCAGACCACAATTTTCTATGTTCGGAATAGGTGATTATACGTTTATGCCTTATAAAATAATTATTGCAGGTCTTTATAAAAATCCTATATTTAGATTGTACACATCCAATCAAGGCAAGTGCTTTATTCCAGATGACACCTGCTATTATTTGAGTTTTGAAAATTTATATTTAGCACAAAATGTACTTTCAATACTTAATAGTGGCACTGTTTCTGATTTTATTAAAGCTATCTCTTTCTTTGACTCTAAACGTCCAATAACCAAGGATATTTTGATGCGGATAAATTTGGTGGCAGCTGCAAAAAAATGTAATGAAAAGAATCATTTAACTCTTTTGAACACACATATAAAAGAACCAGAACTATTGTTACTATAATGCTTGATATAAACGAATTTGACTATCCACTGCCCGACGAGCGCATAGCCCGCCATCCTGTCAGCCCGCGCGACAGCAGCAAACTGCTGCTCTATTCAGGCGGCAATATATCAGAAGACGTGTTCCACAACCTGCCGGCTCACTTGCAGGCCGACACTATGCTGGTCTATAACAACACGCGGGTGATACCTGCACGCATGATTTTCCATAAAGCAACGGGCGCAAGGATTGAAATCTTCTGCCTTGAACCGCTCGTACCTGCTGACTACCAGCTTAACCTCTCGTCGTGCCAAGCAGTAACATGGAAATGCCTCATAGGCAACGCAAAGAAATGGAAAGACGAAAAACTGCAGCTTGAAGTCCCAAGCCTTGGCGACGCTATAACAGCCGAAAGGCTTGCCACAAGCGGCAACACGCACACTATACAATTCTCGTGGCACGACACTACAAAATCGTTTGCCGAAGTGCTTGACGCCATAGGTGAACTGCCTATCCCGCCATACCTCAACCGCCATACGGAGGAAAGCGACAAAACTGATTATCAAACTGTTTACTCACGCATCAAGGGCTCTGTTGCAGCCCCAACGGCTGGACTCCACTTCACCGACGAGGTCCTCAACGAGCTGCGCGACAAAGGTGTGAAAACCACCGAATTGACACTACACGTAGGGGCTGGTACATTTCAGCCTGTCAAAACACGCGATGCTAATCTTCATACTATGCACTCCGAGTTCATCGCCGTGCCACGACAGACGCTGTGCGACATTATCAGTAATTTGGGACACATAATAGCCGTAGGGACTACAAGTGTAAGGACACTCGAAAGCCTCTATTACCTTGGTGTTAGGCTCAACAATGACGAAAAGGCGGAACTGCATGTTGACCAATTTGAACCATACGACAACGAGGCCACGATTACAACAAAGCAGGCTCTGCTAACACTTGTTGATTATCTTGACAGCCACAATAGCACCACGCTTTACGCTTCCACGCAAATCATGATAAAACCCGGATTCCGTTTCCGAATCATTGAGGGCATGATTACTAACTTCCACCAACCCAAGTCCACGCTTCTGCTGCTCGTGAGCGCTCTTGTGGGCGACAGGTGGCACGACATATACGACTACGCCCTCACACACGGGTTCCGTTTCCTCTCATACGGCGACAGTTCATTGCTGATGAAATGATTACGTTGGAAGAAAAATATGGCACGCGCGAGGCGCAAGCCATGCGGCGGTTTGCACTTGAGCACATAACAGGACATGACCGCTCGTGGCTGCTCACACATGAGCATAAACTCACGCATGAACAGCAGAAACAATACGACGAGGCGGTGCTGCGAATGATTAACGACGAGCCTGTGCAATACATTTTCAACTCCGCTGACTTCATGGGGCTCGAACTCTATGTGGACAACAGAGTGCTTATCCCGCGTCCCGAAACAGCCGAACTCGTTGAGTGGATACTTGATGACTTCAGTTCGCTGCGAGGATGCCGGCAATGTGTGGTAAGCGACGGCAGCAAACGGCTTGACGTAATCGACGCCTGCACAGGAAGCGGATGCATAGCCCTTGCGCTAAAAGCCACTAACCCGGCATGGGATGTTCATGCGTTCGACATCAGCAGCGGAGCTCTTGAGGTGGCGCAAAAAAACAGCAAAAAACTGGAACTGCCCATAACGCTGCAAGTGCAAGACTTAAAGACATGGGCTGACAACGACAGCCAAAACCGATACGACATCATCGTCGCCAACCCGCCTTACATCATGCCTTCGGAAGCGGATGACATGAGCTATAACGTGCTCAACTACGAACCGCATGACGCCCTTTTTGTCAGTGACAACGACAAACTTTGGCCTTACCGTGCACTGGCTAATGCCGCAAAGCGGTTCCTGACCGACGGTGGAAGACTATATGCCGAAATCAACCCACAACTGGCCGAAGAAACTTTGAAGCTATTCACTGACGCAGGTTTCACAACTCAAATTCGCTGCGATTTAGAAGGTAAACAGAGAATGATAAGGGCCGGTAGGGACACAACATGCCACAACCCGCAACGTTAATCACAAAAAAAAATTAAAAGAAAAACAAGTTGAATTGTCAAATAGTAAATAAATTCATGTCAGAGAAACAACATATCGAACTTATGGCGCCGGCAGGCACGTGGGAGTGTCTTTCTGCCGCCATCAATTCAGGTGCTGACGCTGTTTATTTTGGCATTGAGAGCCTCAATATGCGTGCCCGCTCAACGGGTAACTTCACCACTGCTGACCTGCCGCGACTGGTGGAAACGTGCCAAAACGCCGGAGTTAAGAGTTACCTCACAGTCAACACGGTGATATATCAGGACGACCTCCAGCTTATGCGCCAAATCATAGACGAGGCAAAACGTGTTGGAGTATCAGCCATCATCGCCTCCGACATCGCAGTTATGCAGTATTGTAATGCTGTAGGCGTAGAGGTGCACCTGTCAACCCAACTCAATATAGCCAATAGCGAGGCTCTTCGCTTCTACGCACAGTTTGCCGATGTGGTGGTGCTCGCCCGTGAACTCAACCTTGAGCAGGTGGCGCAGATAGCCCGCACAATAAGTGATGAGCACATAACAGGACGCGGTGGCAACCCCATACGCATTGAGATGTTCTGCCACGGCGCACTATGCATGGCTGTGAGCGGAAAATGCTACCTGAGCCTGCATGAGGGCAACAGTTCCGCCAACCGCGGAGCGTGCATGCAGGTCTGCCGCCGCAGATACCTCGTAAAGGATTATGATTCCGACATCGAACTGGAAATCGGAAACCCTTACATCATGTCTCCCAAAGACCTGAAAACCATACACTTCCTCAACAAGATGCTTGACGCCGGCGTAAGAGTGCTGAAAATAGAAGGGCGTGCCCGTGGACCAGAGTACGTTGCCACTGTTACAAAATGCTACCGCGAGGCGATTGACGCATGGCGCGACGGAACATACTCCGACGAGAAAATCAATGACTGGAACGAGAGACTTGCCACTGTTTTCAACCGAGGGTTCTGGAACGGATACTATCTCGGACAAAGGCTCGGAGAATGGACGTCTAACTATGGCTCACAAGCCACTAAACGGAAAGTCTATGTTGCCAAATGCACCAACTTCTTCAAAAAAGCGCAGGTTGCAGAATTTCTTGTTGAGAGTGGAAAAATTGCTGAAGGACAGCAACTGCTCATCACCGGTGAAACGACTGGGGCAGTAGAACTCGTGGCAGAAGGACTGCGCAACTACGACGAGCAACCCGTCAAAGAGGTGCTAAAGGGGAACGTGATGACCATTCGCGTGCCCGGTACAATCAGACGCGGCGACAGGCTGTATCTGCTCGAAGACACCGGCATAAAACCGCAAACAGTATAATCATGCGGCAGTGTTTTCAGACGTAACGTGCCGCACCAATACAAGGCGGATGACATGATACCGTAAAATTTTATAATTATACAAGTGTCCTACACAGAAACCATAGAATATCTCTACAACCTCGCTCCTGCATTTGAAAATCATGGCGTTGGCGCATACAAGCCTGGGTTGGGCAATATGCTACAACTCATGGACGCGCTTGGCAATCCGCACCGCCAAATCACGTGCATTCATGTTGCCGGCACTAACGGCAAAGGCTCAACATGCCACACTTTAGCTGCAATACTGCAGTCCGCTGGCTACAAAACAGGGCTTTACACCTCACCGCACCTCGTGGATTTCGGAGAGCGCATCAAAATTGACGGTAAAATGATTGACAAAAAATTCGTGGTTGAGTTTGTACAAAATAATGAGGAGTTGATTCGCACAATTGAGCCGTCATTTTTCGAGGTTGTCACTGCAATGGCTTTCTGCTGGTTTCGCGAATGCCAAACTGACATCAACGTCATTGAAACCGGGCTGGGCGGCCGCCTCGACAGCACTAATGTTATCACGCCGCTACTGAGCATCATCACTAACATAGGTTTTGACCACACCGACTTGTTAGGCAACACGCTTGAGATGATTGCGCGCGAGAAGGCGGGCATCATAAAACCTAATGTGCCGGTCGTTGTTGGCGAAAGGCAAGCTGAAACCTCCAGAGTCTTTGAGCAGGCGGCACAAAAAGCCAACTCACAACTCACGTTTGTCGACAGCACCAGCCTACCCTCCGATTTGCTTAGCAGTTTTCAGCTCAAAGGGCTGTGCCAAAGTAAAAACTTACGCACTGTGATGACTGCCGTTGAAGTACTCCGCCACAATGGGATTAGCATCAGTGAGGTGGCTGTTGCCAATGGATTGTCGCACGTTTGCGACCTCACCGGACTGAAAGGGCGATGGCAGACAATAAGCACCAATCCTACAGTGATTTGCGACATCGGGCACAATGCCCACGGTATTGCGACGGTTGCCCGGCAACTCAAGCAACTCACGGCACCGCTGCACATCGTGTTCGGAATGCTGCGCGACAAAAATGTCGGCGAATGTCTTGACCTCATGCCAAAAAACGCCAGCTACTACTTCACCCAACCGGATTCACACCGCGCCATGACATCGGATGAAATGACGACTTTAGCACGTCAACACGGACTTCAAGGGACGGCATACGAAAACCCTAACGAGGCAATAAAATGCGCCCTGAAAAATGCGAAAAAAGAAGATATCATCTTCGTTGGCGGAAGCAACTATCTCGTGGGGACCGCAATGCTATACTTCTCATAATTCATACTATGCTTGAAGAATTTCTTAAACAATATGCTGAAGACAACAGCATCGCAATGCCAGCAAAACAGGCAGAAGAGCTGTCTGCAAAAACTACGGCCCGCAAACAACACCTTAAATATCATCTTGACAAAAGGCGCGGCAAGACTGCAACCATCATCACGGCGTTCAACGGAACCGACGAAGAACTTGAGGCCTTTGCCAGCACACTAAAGCAAAAACTCGCCGTCGGAGGCTCGGTGCGGGACGGCGAAATACTGCTGCAAGGCGATGTAATCGAAAAAGTCAAAAAACTGCTCATACAAATGGAATTGACTTGAAATAATAATTCACTTGAACCGTAAGTCGGCGGGATAAAAATTGACAAAACAAAAGATGAAAAAAATTATTACGATTTCAGCGTTTGCGCTGATGATTCTCATGGCTCTTGTTTCAGTTGCATGCGGAAACAAAAGTAACGACAATGCTCAAAATCCTGATATCAAGACAGTCGATGACCTCATCGGCTCATGGAAGTTCGCATTAGACAACAACAGCTACGACCTTTACACTCTGAATGTTCACAATAAAGGCATAATCATACACTACAGCGTTGAGGATAACACAACAGAAATGATAGAAATCACATGGAGTTACGAGGCGGCAACTAAAATTCTGACAATCCTATTCACTATTGACGAAAGACTTATTAAGCGCGAGTGCACCATTTCATGGTTTGGCAACGACAAATTCTATGTGTCAGAAAAAGACATTGAAACAGGTCAGGAGAACACCTATGGACCATTTATCAGGCAATAGCACTCAACACTCAAGTTGACGCGACACCTCGCAAAAAAAAAAAAAATACCCTTTCAGGTATAAATATCACTACTTTACGATATTTTGCCATGAAAGGGTATTTTTTTACATAATGACTACGTGACTATAATTTGAGTTTCACGCCGCCAAGAATCCAGCGCCCGGGCTGAGGAAGACCACCATAGTCATAATAGTCCCTGTCAAAGAGGTTGTTAGCCTGCGCAAAAACGGTAACACGCTTGCCTTGCCAATACACTTTGAGGTCCAAGGTCCAAAATGGTTTGTAAGACGACACCACACCATTGACATCCACATAGTCTCCATGACGGCTCTGCAGGCTGTAAACCCATGCCGCGCCAAAGCCTTTCCAAATGCCGTGCTCAAATGTTATCGTGAACTTGTGACGCAGGTAGTCAAGCGCATATTTTGAGAGCAGCCCGCGAGTGTCCTTGTCAATGTGGCAGAACGAATACGAGGCCTCCAATTTCTTGACCCAATAATCATAGTGCCAGCCTACGACAGCCTCACCACCAGCGGCATTAACGGCCGTGTGGTTCATGCTGCGCCATTTTTCTTCATCAGGGGTTTTCACCCAGTCTATAATGTCGGTGCCGTGCCTATAATAGGCGGTGAGACGGGTATTCCACGCCGCGTTGCTCCATTTGATACCCAGTTCGGCTGTGACGGAGGCTTCGGGCTTGAGGTCCGGATTGGCTATCTGAGTCGCTGACTTATAGTACAGGTCGGTGAATGTTGGAAGGCGGAGAGAACGATTTACATTGGCATAGACATTACCACCGGGCACAAACTCATAGCCTATGTTAGCGCCGAAACTGAAATTGCTGCCAAACATGGTGTTATAGTTGCCCGCAAAGCCTATTGAAGCCGACAGTCCGCGCCAATGAAACGACTGCTCGGCGAAGTAGTTGACGTTGAATCTGTTTTTGGCATAAATGAACGTGGTGTCAGCGCCAAATGGCACTTTGAGGGGTGACGACAACGGGTCACCAAGCACATTTGACTTAATGTACTCGTCACGGATTTCCACACCTACACTTGTTTTACCTATTTTACTGTGATAACTTCCCTGCACGTTGGCAGCGGCAACATGCGTAACGTGGTAATTATGCCCTGTGTACCATGCCGGCCACTGATCTCGCTGATGTATGAGCTCAAAGCAGTCGTAGTGGGTGCGCCAATATGCCGAGGCGTTAAGGCTAAAACGCTTGATTGTCTTGCTCCAGCGCATTGAGGCAAACATAGTGCGTGTGGTCTCATACTGCTCAGGGTACTTGAGTGAATAGAAGGCGTTAGCGCCATAGTCCTTGAGTTGGCCCCCTGCTTGAAGTTGCCACTTTCCGCTGCGGTCAGCGTCGTCCCAGCCGGTCTGAAGATACACGTTGCTGATATGATACTGCGTGTTGTGGATGTATCCCGACGACTGATTATGCTCGGCACTGGCGTTGAGCCACCACATTCCGTGTCTTACCTTGCCCGACAGCGACGGGTTGAAGAGTTTGTGCCCGCCGGCTGTTATGCCGGCATTGAGTTCCCAACGTTTTTCAGCATCAGGGTCTATGGGTTTGGTGATGATGTTCACTGCTCCTGAAAAGGCATTGAGTCCGAAGAGGTTCATGCCTGTACCCTGAAACACCTCGATGCGGTCAACACTATTTATATCTATGGGCAAGTCAAGGCTATAGTGACCGGTGTGGGGGTCAGTAAGGTTTACGCCATTAAGCATCACTAAAACTTGGTCGAAAGTGCCACCGCGCATTGAGATGTCTGACTGAGTCCCACCAGCACCACGACTGCGCAGGTCTATCCCGGGCAAATAGTTAAGCAAGTCCTGAAGAGTGTAAACAGGCATTCCGCGCAACTCACTGGCTTTGAGGCTGGTTACAACTCGGAGGGCATCTGACTGAAGGGTGGCGCGCTCTGCGGTTACCACAACTTCGTCAAGGCGGCTGATATTAACGCTGTCGGATTGAGCAAAACAAAATACACTGAAAAATACTAAAATAAGTGAGAAAAGGATTTTTTGCATAAAGAAGTGTTTGATAGTTAGTTAATTGGTTAATTGGCAAAAAAAAATCCCATGTCTTTGCCATAAGGTTAAGACATGGGAATGTGAGTTAAACAAAATTATTACACCGCAGGCGAATGCGGATGATATGCGCACAGGGATTTCAACTAATGTCGACTGAGGATACAAAGCTTCTAACAAAGTCAACTCATCACAGTCTGTACTAATGATGTCGTCATCAGACAGGTAGTTATACTTACTGAAATTAGCACATGGTATTTTATTTGTCTGCCCAGACTTGAGGAGTTCTTTGTCGCAAATGTGGCTGCTCACGTGCCCTATGGTTACCTCACGATGCATAGACGCGAAAGCCGCGTATGCCTTGTTGGTAAACCGACGGAAACGTATTGAAGTTGTATGCCTTTGTTGCAACATCATCATTTATCTGCGTCCTGTATTGCCTGACCGTGAGCCAGTAGTTGTTGAGGTCGTCTGCTGGCGGGTGCCGCTCGAAACGCTCTGCTGACGGGTGCCACTGGTCGGAGTCGTAGTCTGGCGGGTGCCGCTCGAAACGCTCTGCTGACGGGTGCCACTGGTCGGAGCCGTAGTCTGGCGGGTGCCGCTTGAAACGCTCTGCTGACGGGTGCCGCTGGTCGGAGTCGTAGTCTGACGGGTGCCGCTCGACACGCTCTGCTGGCGGGTGCCGCTGGTCGGAGTCGTAGTCTGGCGGGTGCCGCTTGAAACGCCCTGCTGACGGGTGCCGCTGGTCGGAGTCGTAGTCTGGCGGGTGCCGCTGGTCGGAGTCGTAGTCTGGCGGGTGCCGCTTGAAACGCCCTGCTGACGGGTGCCGCTGGTCGGAGTCGTAGTCTGGCGGGTGCCGCTCGATACGCTCTGCTGGCGGGTACCGCTTGAAACGCCCTGCTGGCGGGTACCGCTTGAAACGCCCTGCTGGCGGGTGCCGCTCGACATCTGGACTTTGTCAACCTTGTTAAGGGTACGGTTGATAATGGTTCGGTTACTTTCGTTTATTGCTCGGGCATTTTCCGCATTCACACCGCTGGTAGATGTCCTCTGGTCAAAACTGCGTTCGGGGTGTTGCGTGCCATAGTCGTTACGAGCCACGGTACCCTGCAACCTGCCGTAGTTGCTGTACCTAACGTTGTCAACATAATTGCTGTGGTTGCAGTAGTTATTGTTAGTTATGAAAACGTTGATTTGCTGCACATACGTTCTCATCGGACGCGGAGGCAGTGGACGGTAGTAAGTTGGCATATAACCCCAGTAATACGGCGACCGATAAGGACGATAAACCACAACAGGATGAACAGGCCAGAACAAGTCGAAAATCAGAGGCCGGCGCACATAGACAGGTTCAAGCACATAGCGTCTGCCATAGATGTACGGGTCGCCAACTATCTGAACATAACTGACTGTTTCAACTGTTTGCTTCACAGCAGGCTTTTCCGCCACAATCGTTGCAATGTCTTGGAAAATATCCTGCGCCAACACGGCTTGCAGCACCACGAGGTGTGTGCCGTCTTCCTCCACTTCCACAACGCGTATGTAATCTACATATCCGTCGCCATTAAGGTCAAGGTTACAAATGCCGTCCTCCTTGTTCAATGCCTGCTCAAAAGCCTCCAAGCTACTTGACTGCCCAAATAGTGCAGCAACGGCATTCAGGTCAAGATTTTGGCTTACGTCGTCATTCAGGGCTGTAACCCGGACACGCCTGCCAGTGGAAAGCGGCGTGCGCGTTACGGTCGTATATGACGTGGATGGTGTATAAACCGTTGTTGCTGGTGCGGTTTCAACCACGGTGGTTTGCCTGCGGCTTGAGCAGCTTGCCATAGCCACTGCCAAGGCCATTATTAAAAGTTCGTTACGCATGATTGTAAAGTTTTTTCTCTTTCTTTTAGGGGTACACAAATAATGCCAAAGTGATGGGGGTCTATTTCTTCATGAACTTGAATGCCTGTTGCGCCTTGCCGTCACTGGCTACGAGGAGATACATGCCATGAGGCAGATGGCTCACACTAATGCTGTGGGTCAGTTCTTCTGACGGGGTCAATGCGCTTACCTTGCGTCCATTGATGTCGAATATCTCTATGCGGCTTACTGGTTTAGCAGTAATCAGTGTAACGCTCTCGTCAGCCAGTGTGGGGAATAGCACGGCATTGTCTTCGCCGTTGATGTTCTCAAGCGCAGTGTGCGTGCTTTCTGCAGGATGCGCAACTTCAGGAGCTATAAGGCGCTTTGTTATGCTGCTCGAGGGGTTACTATAGACATAGATACGCAATTCACCGGGGTTGAGGGTAATGGTCTGCTCTGTTGACTTAACGCTCACTGGCATTCCGCTGAAGTACTCTATCCAAACGCCTGTTTTGGAGAATGGTTGTGCCGTGGCCGTGCCACTATATTGCGTCGCGTCACTCACATTAAAGTTACCTACCACCGTCAGGGCATCGTCGCCGAGCGTGTATTTGAGCGTCCTCGCCGACAGACCAGAACCTGTGCGGGCTATGAGGGTGCCGTTAGTGAACATCTCCGGCAGCAGTTCGGTACGAAGCCTGATGGCTTGGGCACACCGAGTATATGCGTCCACGCGGTACGGATCCTGAAGCCAACCTTGGCTCTCCGGAAGCGGTTTCGAGCCTGTGCGGCCGTTCTGGTCAATGCTGATGTCGAAGCCCAGTTCGCCGTACATCCAAATCATTTTGGCGCCGGGCTGAAGCATTCCGAACGCAACGGTGAGCGGAACACGGTTCACGCGGGCTGACTGTGAGGTCTGCAGGTTGCCGTTGCCCCACTTCAAAGCCTTGTAGTAGTTACGCTCCTCGTCATGGCTCTCACCAAAACTTATCCAACCTTTTTTATTCATACCTGAAATGTTGTCGCCGTCTTTGAGCCAGCCCATAGCCAGTTGCCCGAAAGCGTTGTTCACGTTGTTCCACGGGCGCATACCATAATTCTTGAGTTCGTTCTCCTCGTTGCTGGCGCAGAAGTGCTCAAGGATGAAAATCACGTCATCGTTGACTTCTTTGGCAGCGTCGTAATACATCTTGAGGTATGAAATGCGGTCAGCGTCATAGTTTGACGCGGTGGATTCATTGCACTTGCGGTTTGTCAGCCCCTTGGTCAGGTCAAGACGGTAGCCGTCAACTTTATATTCCTCCTGCCAGTACTGCAGGCAACGCTTGACCATGTTCTGGGTGTATGGCGATGCGTGGTTGAAGTCCTGATGCACGCTGAATGGATGAGGAGCCTCAACGTTGAACCACGGGTTGTTGGGCTTGGGTTTGCTGCCGTCCCAATAGAGCCTACACCATGGGTGCTGACCAGACGCGTGGTTAAATACCACGTCAAGAATGACGGCAATGCCCAGTTTGTGGCATTCGTCAATGAATGTCTTATAGTCTTTTTCTGTGCCATACGCCTTGTCCGGCGCAAAGAAGTGGTTCGGGTTGTAACCCCACGAGATGTTGCCGTCAAACTCCTGAACGGGCATGAGTTCCACAGCGTTGACCCCGAGTTCTTTGAGATACTGCAGGCGTCTTGTCGCCTCCTTGATGTTGCGCCGAGCGCTGAAGTCATAAAGCCACAATTCGTATATCACAAGATTGTTCTCATCAACAGGCTTGAAGTTCAACGTGGCGTCACTCCATTCAAAAGGCTGCTTGCCGGGCTGAAGAACGCCTACAAGACCTGACCCTTCACTCGGATAAGACTGCAGATAGGGATATGTGTAATTAGGTATGTACTTATCATCGTACGGGTCAAGTATTTTAGGGGAATAAGCGTCGGAAACTCGAATTGCATTGTTGCCAATCTGTACGTCATACTGATATGCGTATTCTTTCTTCGGCGTCAGACCGGTAACATTATACCAGAAGTAACCCTCCTCTGTGTCGGGCGTCATCTGACCAGCATTGCTTATAGTCCAGTCGTTGAAATCTCCCACGACGTACACATTATCTGCCGTAACACCTTGATTGTCACGGCAATACATCACCAGTGTAGCGCCAGTTCCGTCAGCGAAGTAGTTGATGCCCTCGCGTGTGCCTGCCGGACGCGGCTGCGCGGGCAGGGCTTGCGCAACAACATACGAGAGCTCGTCGCTCACGCTTTCGGAGGCGGAAGTGGCAGTAGCCTTTACCTGATATGTCCCTACTGAGCCGTCCCAGCCTATAGTATACCGAAGCGATGTGCCAGATGACATCGCAACGTCAACACCATTAATGTTGAGCCTAATCTGAGCCTCTTGTGATGTGGCAACCTCAATCTGCTCCTTGGTACCGCTGATTTTGCGCACGGCATTGTCAGGAGAAACGATTTTTACCTGAAGCCCGTCACCACACAGCTCATAGAATATGTCGCTGCCGTCAGAAGCCTTGCCCTCAAGAGAACCGCCAGGCCCGTCGTGGAACACAAAACACAGTTTCTGTATCTTCTCCTTCTCTATGTCAACGCCATAGAATGTGTACAGGTCATCAATGTTGAGCACCCACTTGTCACCCTCTTTGGTCAACTGCGGAGAGGTGGAGGCGCGCCAACTGGACTTGGTGTGAGACCAAGACGACGGCGTCTTGCTGGTCATACAGCCGGTATGGGCATAACACTTTGTGGCGGACGACATGGAACCGTTGCCTAATGCCGGGTCGTAAATGATTTTCACGGCACCGCGATAACTCTGAGGAACAAAAATGGGGTCAGTGCTGACCTGAGCCATCAGGCACAGCGACGCCAATAATGCGGCGAACAATACTAAACTTCTGTATCTCATGGTTGTAACTGGTTTTCTGTCTTAAATCCGAATCGGTTAATTAGAATTTATATTTAAAGTTTAATGTTTGTGAGCGGATTTTAGTCTTTGAGTAAGGGTATTATGCGGGCATAATGACCATTATTTTACTATTTTACACCCGTGGGCGGTCTAATGACCGATTCGGGTTAATGTCTTACTATCGCAAAGTTAATGATTTTTCTTGACATGGCAATTTAATGGCAAAAAAAATCATGGTCTACGTTTCTTGAGCATATAAGCTAATGCGCAGACCATGAGTATCACTATGTTATCGCCTATCGGCAGCGGCGGCCCATCGGGTTCGCCTGGTGGTGGAGGGGCAGAACCGCCCGGAGCCATGGCGCGGACACTCGATGGAGACGAATAGTTGGAGCGGGCTATGGCGACAAAAGTGCCGCCGGTGTTGCGGGAAGACATTGACGCGCCGCCTACTGCTATCGGCAACAGGCCTGCACCTGAAGGAGCAAAACTTTTGTTGCGTTCCTTTGCAACCAAGGCTACTGATTCACCGGAAGAGTTGGCAAAGGTCCTATGAGGTTGTGCCGCGGCTATGGCAGAGGTTTTGTCGCTATCGTCGAACGGCAAAGCTACTTGAGCAGTCGCCAATGGGCTGCCACTGTCGGCAGAACTGCCGCGCGGTTGCCGTGAATAGAAATTAGACGGCAAGACCTCTGTGGACGTGAATAGCGCGCCTTCAGCCGCCTGCTGAAAATCAATATGGCCATCAGCTACCGGGAATGGCTCATGCGACACATCGGTACGAATACCATCTATCGCCGACAAGGCCACAGCTGCAGACATAACTGCCACAATGCTATAAGTTGCTAACTTGAGCATCTTTTCACACCTTAATACTGAATTATTTTGCCAAAAGAAATCGCCTAAAAAGGTTTAGGAATAGGGTTAGGAATTATTTGTATGGCGATTCTCAATAGGGCATATCCGCCCTAAAACGCTGCAAAGTTACGATTTTTTTTCGTAATGACCAAAAAAAGTTGGCGCTCCACGCCAACTGCAGATTCTGCATCGCACCTTTTAGTCTTTAATAACCATAGCGCGAGTTCCGTCACTCGCCTTGCATACTGGGGTTAAACCGTTCCCACTTTTCGAGCAGAGCCTGCATATCGGGCGCGATGTCAGACGTAAAGTCCATTTCCTCACCTGTAGCCGGATGCCTGAAACCCAAGGTGCGGGCATGGAGGGCTTGACGCGGACATGTATCAAAACAATTCAGGATAAACTGCCGGTACTTGGCCGTCGGCAGACCTTTTAATATCTCCGAACCGCCGTAACGCTCGTCGTTGAACAGCGGATGACCTATGTGCTTCATGTGAACACGTATCTGGTGCGTCCTGCCGGTTTCAAGCCTGCACTCCACGAGCGTGCAGTAGGCATAACGCCGCAACACTTTGTAGTGAGTAACGGCATGTTTGGCAAGCGGATTCTCCTCAATGTCCCACACGCGGAATATCTGCCTGTCGCGATTGTCGCGCGCAAGGGCACCTTCTATTGTGCCCTCGTCTTCCTTCAGCACACCCCACACCAAGGCGTAGTAGGTCCGGCGGGTGCTGTGCTCAAAAAATTGGCGGCTCAAATCGGCTTTGGCGGCGGGAGTCTTGGCAGCAAGTATCAACCCTGACGTGTCTTTGTCTATGCGGTGAACAAGACCTATTGACGGGTCGTTGGCATCAAAGTCTTTCATCTCGCGCAGATGCCATGCTATGCCATTGAGAAGCGTGAAGTCGCGGTTGCCAAAACCCGGGTGGACAACAAGACCTGCCGGCTTGTTAATCAGCAGCACATAGTCATCCTCATAAACCACGTCAAGCGGCATCTCCTGCGGAACGATGGTATAGTCGGTGGGGGCATAGCCCAACAGCACCGCCACATCATCACCGGGCTTGACTTTGTAGTTAGACTTCACGGCCACGCCGTTAACCTCCACATTGCCATACTCTGCGGCATGGTGGATGCGGGTGCGCGACACGCCTGACATCTTGTCAAACAGGTATTTGTCGATGCGAAGCGGACCCTGACCGCCGTCAACGCGGATACGGAAACGCTCATAACGTTCCTCACCATCTGACGCCTGAAAACCGTCGTCTAACTCTATATCATCATAATATTCCATGATTAGAAGAACTCGTCCTCAACATTTTGTCCGCCACCCTCGTTCTGAACCTTGTTGGGGTCAGAGGTCAGGAACAAGTCAACACGCTTGCCTTTCTCCACTTGGCGTCCGCCTGAAATGCTCTGCCGATAGACGCGGTAGAGAAACTCGTTGCCCGACGGCTCCACGTCATAGTCAGCCATGCCCACCACAAGGTCCTTGGAAAGCAGTGTCTCGCGAGCCTCCGACAACGACATGCCTTTCACGTTGGGAACCACCGTCATCTCCTTCTCACGCGTCTCACCTATCACGAGCGTAACTTGGCTGTCTTCCTCAATGCGCGTGCCGGCCTCCAACGCTTCACCCTTGTACAGCAAATCAAGCACCAAGTCCTGATATTCAGCGGGTTTACGAATCACCTCGCCTACCTTGATGCTCAAGGTTCTCAATATCGCCTCCGCTTGCCGATACGACAAGTCGCGCACTTCGGGAACAGGAACCTGACGCTTCGTTTTACTATTGACAATCAAATAGATAGAGCGACCTTTCTTAACCATAGTACCTGCCCCGGGAGTCTGTTCCAAAATCGTGCCCAGTTTGTGGTGCTTGTCATACGTGCTGTCAACTATCTGGTAGTGCAACTCACTATTGTGAAGCAGCACGTCAGCCTCACCCTCATACAAACCACGCAACTCGGGGACCTCAACGGCCTCTCCATGGTGAGTGTATTTGTCTAAAGAATAAAAGACAACGAAAATCAGAACCGCCACCAGAGCTAAAGCGGCTATGATGTTCTTGAGCGCAAAAGCCCAGAAACTGTCGTTCCAGAATTTTTTGAAGTCCACTGAATACGTTTTTTAGGGTTATATGTTCGGCAAAGTTACAATTTTTTTTTCATTTTTTTTGAATTACGCCGTATGGAGGCGGCTGATTTTTGCATAATTAAATTTGTTTTTTTAACTTTGCGACTGCTTTTATATAATGTGTACTTCCCATTTCTTGTCTAACGACAGATTTGGGGTAGGTGTTATGTACCACGATGGCTAAGTTCAATACACACTATATCCCCTCTGCGGCAGCGGTCGCAGCTGTGGTTGCCCTGTCGTTACTGCCCATCGGTCCGCCGCAACTGCTGCGGGGAGTGTCGCTGCTCGACAAGTGGACGCACTTTGCCATGTACGGCTGCCTGACGGCCACTCTGCTTATCGACCGCAGGCTCAACGGCGCACCTATGCGCTGGCTCATGGTCACGCTATGCGTTGCGGTACTCGGAGCAGTGCTCGAAGCATGCCAATATCCGCTGCCATACAGGACTTTCGAATGGCTCGACATGCTCGCTAACGCACTCGGAGCCACACTCGGCACCCTGCTCACCGCAGCAATCCTCAAAATAAGTAGAAAAAATAATTAAAATAACTAGCCTAACTAGCCAAACTAGTCAAACTAGCCAAACTAGAACAACTAGTCAAACTATAATAAATTAACCAACAAAAACATTACCTGCAATGCCAAAGCTCAATGAAGGCGGATTCTTGGACTACCCGGGTGACTACACACAACTCATATTCTACCGCAAATCGCTTGTGCTCTATGACTTAACGTTCTATTTCAAAGAGACGTATCTCATCCGCGGCGACAGGACACAAGATCAAATGGAGCAGGCAGCAAGGTCGGGAAAACAAAACATTGTGGAGGGCTTGTCGGACGGAATGACAAGCAAAGAAATGGAAATTAAATTGCTCAACGTGGCAAGAGGCAGCCTCAAAGAACTGCTCGAAGACTATCAGGACTATCTGCGCGTGCACGGACTTGCGCAATGGAATAACGGGCATGAAAGGTACGACAAAATGGTGAAATTTTGCTACAACAACAGCGATATTGAGCAGTACAAAAACTTTTTCTGCAAATGGAATGACGAGGAATTATGCAACATCGCACTTACGCTCTGCCATCAGGTTGACCGAGGACTGATGAAATTCATTCAAAACGCCGAAGCGCTATTCCTTGCCGAAGGAGGAATAAAAGAAAAAATGTCCGATGCCCGCAAACGCCACCGAGGATATTAAATTAAATTAAATTAAATAAAATAAAATAGAATAGAACAACTAGCCAAACTAGAATTACTAGTCAAACTAGTCAAACTAGAACAACTAGTCAAACTAGCCAAACCAGAAAAAAATATAAAACGAACGCGATATGATTTTTCACAATTTATCAGAGACAGATTCTGTTCTTAACACTTTTGTCAGTGAGCTCCGCGACGTTAACATTCAGTGCGATAGGCTTCGTTTCCGCCGCAACATAGAGCGCATTGGTGAGCTCATGGCGCACGAAATCAGCAAAACGCTCCATTACTCAACCGTAAGCGTTTCCACACCCCTTGGCAAAGCCACTGTGAGGGTGCCCGACGAAGACATCGTGCTTGCCACCATTTTCCGCGCCGGACTGCCACTGCACCAAGGCTTTCTTAACATCTTCGACAAGGCCGGGAACGCTTTCGTGTCAGCCTACCGCGACGAGAAGTCAGAAGGCAAACTTGACGTGATAGTTGAGTACAGCGCATCGCCCGCACTTGACGGCAAAACGCTGATTGACGTGGATCCCATGCTCGCCACCGGAGGCTCGATGGAACTGTCATATAAGGCTCTGCTGCGATACGGCAAACCCGCCAAAGTTCACTTCGCGGCGGTGATAGCCTCACAACAGGCTGTCAATCACCTTGCTGACTTCTTCCCGTCTGACGACTTCACGCTGTGGGTGGCTACTGTTGACCCCACGCTTAACGAGCATAAATACATCGTGCCGGGGCTGGGAGACGCTGGCGACCTCGCTTTCGGGGGAAAACTGTGAACATGAACCGCTCCGCTAATAGAGCATTGACCGCTCCGCTGATGGAGCATTGACCGCTCCGCTGATGGAGCATTGACCGCTGTCGCTGATGGATCATGGAGAATGGACCGCTTCGCTTGTAGGGACATGACATGTCATGTCCGCCTATGATAGCCCCACCGGGGCGGCACAACGTTAGCCGTGGGTGAAGCGAGCGCCAGCGAGCGGAACCCACGGATGGCGGACACACTAAATAGAACCGCATCAGCGGTGACGCAAAATAAAAACGATTCCTACCGAACACGAATTTCACAAATAAACCTAATCAATTCGTGTTATTCGTTAGATTAGTGTTCGTTTATTTCTACGGAGCAAAGGAGAGTTGGAGATTGCCCGTATGGCATTTCGATTGATAGCATGATTGCCCGTTCTTTTGCGCTTCGCTTAAAAGCGTCTGCTTCGCAGCCAAGTCGCTGGCGCGACATACGGTTACCACATAGATGACCGTTTCACGGTCTATCAATCGAAAACCCCTACGGGGCAGGTGGCGTAGGAATTGCGTTTTTCTATCAATCGAAAAAAACTATGGGGTGACCCGTGTTTTTCCGTGTTCGTGTAAAAGTCAACG
This sequence comes from Paludibacteraceae bacterium, assembly GCA_017454915.1. Taxonomy (GTDB): domain Bacteria; phylum Bacteroidota; class Bacteroidia; order Bacteroidales; family Paludibacteraceae; genus UBA3747. The sequence continues at coordinate 13,759 of JAFTCC010000051.1, read as the reverse complement.
GAGCAAAGGAGAGTAGGAGTTATTCGTGCAATCCGTGCCGAATATGGTCGCCGAACTGGTAAAAATTGCCGCCGAGTGAACGCTATTGCCCTATAAAACGGCAAAATTTCGTTTCTGTGCGTCAATTTTTACACATTTATATCGGCGAAAACCACGAACTTTGTAGCGTTGAAAAGTGTATAAACCCTCTAATACCCAAAAGCAAGAAAATAAATGAAACACTTCTACTGCATAACGATGAAAAAACTATTTACCGCCTCGTGGCGTGCGCTGCGCCATACTTTCTCGCAAATCTCCAAGGCCGCCACGGCCCTCACCATAACCGCACTGCTACTCTCCGCACAATTTGCGTGGGGAGCGGATACGTATTACTTGCAATCTACTACAAATGCAGGAACACTGACAGGAGAATTTTATACTACAGCACCTTGTACACAGGCTGTGACAGTTTCGCATGATGGCGTTTCATACACTAAAGCTGTTAAATTTGCTGGTAATGTTAGTAGTATAACAAGTAACAACTATCCAGACCGCATGATACGTTACGATTGCAAAACAACGAAAACGGATTTTACCATCGTTGCTTATGCAACAGGTGCAAAAGCATTATATGTTGGCGATATAAAGGAGGCTGCAAAAGGGACTGCAAACACTGTTACTGCATACACTAGTATAACAACTACTAAAAACGCTGTAACTACTACCACATACAGCATATCTTCTACAACCCCAGCATCGTTGTTTGTTAGCACTGGCGCAAATTCAAATGTATATATTGTTCAGATTATTGCTGTTGAAAGTGGAACTCCGTTGCCAACCGCTGGTAGCATCGGGTATGCAGTTAATTTTAACAAGACCAGGGCAGTCGCTCGTTCGGGCAATGCTGTAACATTGGATAAAACAATCGAAATACATTCCAATGAAAATGTTACTGCTGGTAGTACTGCTAAAATTAAAATGCAGACAAAAGGCACCAACTACATCAAGTTCACGACTGCAGCTGCATGTACCGCTAAAATAACGATTAATGGCATTGGAAATGGTTTTTATGTCGCAGATGATAAAAGTGCGACAACAAATGCCACGGCATTACAAAATGATGGTAGTAAAACATACGAAATTGAAGTAGGCGCAGGTACACATTACATAGTTCCTAATGGTAGTAATATGTATGTCGAACACTTGGAATTTGTTGCCACTGCCTCTTGCCCGACTTTGACTGTTGGTTTGGGTGGTGACGCCGCAACGCCGGCCGGAGGCGACGCGCTTGGCTCAAAATTGAGGACGCTGACCTGCACGGCATCGTCAGGCACGATAGCAAGTTATCAATGGAAACAAAATACTTCAGGCACTAAAACCGGCGCTGTCAATGCTGAGGGCGACGGCGCAACATCAGATTCCTTTACTCCCGACCCTGCAAGTGCCGGAACATATTATTACTACTGCGTTGCTACGGACGCTTGCGGTAACACTGCCGAAACCGCTCTTTCCGGCGCATTCACTTTTAAGGCTGCCGTTGCTTGCGTAGCGCCTACATCGGTGGCGATATCAGGTGAATGGGCACGGTTCGTGGATGAAAACATATCACTTACGGCAACACCGACAGGACACACGGGAACACCGACATACCAATGGCAGAAGGAAACTGCGGCTAACGTGTGGACCGACATAAGCGGAGCCACTGCAGACACATACACTAAAAACAACTGTGTACAATCCGACGCCGGACAATACCGCTGTAAAGTCTCCACAGGAACAGGATGCGAAACAATTTCTGACCCATACAAGGTACGCGTTTATAACCTCGAACTATACACGCCCAGCACCACATACCACAATTTCACACGCGTAGGGACAAACGATGCCGGCACGCTCACTCTCTCGCTCGAATGTAACACCAGTTACAACTTCAAGATACACGACGGTCTTGAGTACTACGGAAACAACGGAACAATTTCAGACAATGCGACCAACTGGGTATTCTCAAGTACAGGCACAGGCCTAACAAACGGCACAATCTCCACTGGCTGCAAAGGCGGCACATACACCATACGCATGGAATACGGCACAGGCGGCAACTCCAGCGTCGCTAACGAGCCGGAAATCAGCGTGACATTCCCCACCACATTCGCCACAAAGACTATATATATGGTATGCGCCAGCTGGTGGGGCAACGACAACCCGAAATTCTGTGCCCACACATACGGCGCATGCGACTATGACGTGCAACTCACGGCTCATCCGTGTGAAGTCGGAACATTCAAGGCGGAAATACCAGAATGCAACAACAAGGTCATCTTCACAAGGCAAGACCCGTCAACCAGCACTATTGTATGGAGCGGTCAAACGGGCTATTGGAACGAATCAACGGAAATAACCATAGGCTCGAACGACAAGTTCACCTTTGCGGGCACAGACGGCTACAACTTCACTCCAAGCAACTATACTTCTACTCCTGCCACCATCACATGGAATGCGCAACCCGCCAACGGTTCGGTGGGCGACACATTCACCCTCAATGCCACCTGTTCTGACGGAAGCACGGTAACATATTCCGTTGTTCCGGCATCGGCAGCCACCATATCAGGCACCACAGCGACATACGCCGCGGCCGCCGACCCGGTACACTTCGTGGCAACAGCCACTGACGCCTGCGGCAACACAGTAACAGCCAACTCCAACAACTTCACAATCGCAGCGCCGTCGCCGCTTATCAACTATGATATTAACGTTGGCTCATCGGCAGGAACCACACTGCTCAGCAGCGGAACAACTACTGATGCGACAAATATAACCGCAATAACCATTGACGCATCAAATTCTGGCATAGCAGGTGTAGGAGCAGGAACCAACAGAAGCGCTAAACTTCTGATTGCCAGTTCCGAAACAAATGTTGACAAATACGTTGACTTCAAGTTTAACGTTGCGTGCGGCAAAAAACTCATCCCCTCGCAAATAAACATTAAGGTTGCCAACGTTGGCAGCACGTCTGCTAACAAACTGACTTATAAGGCAGAAATGAGTGACGGTTATGGACATACCCTTTCCGACACATACATAGTGACAACACAAGACGGCACTCTTGAAACATTCACCATAAACAACTCCGACCCCACCAAATATTTCCAAGGAGCAGTAACGCTGCGCCTATGGGCATGGAAGAACACCACCACAGACAACAACGGTACTGGTTTCCGTTTGGGTACTCCAGTAGAAATTTACGGAGCAATAGAGAACCAAGCAACGCCCAATCCAACGGTGACATGGAACAATGCTCCTGCCAATGGAAGTGTAGGCGACACTCGCGAACTTGACTTGACATATACCGACGGCAGTACTCTCACACTCACGTGTTCGCCAGCCGGAGCTGTAACGTTCTCGGGCACCACGGCTACATTTGCCACAGCAAACAATGCTGTAACCATCACAGCAACTGTAACAGACGCATGCGGAAATTCAGCCACTGCGACATGCAGCAGCTTCAAAATCGAAGAGGCTGTGGTGATAACACCATGCTTCGAAATGGTGGCTGACAACACTGCAAGTAGCGACGCATCACTTGCCAATAACGAAAGTATTGCTGCAGGGTCTAAAAACTGTACAACACTTACAGGTGGAACTGCCGTTTATGTTTACAATAATGGAACAACTGCTATGACCGTCAGCAAAGTACAAAACTCTGGTAATTGTTGGGGTTGGTATTTCGGAAGTAGTAATAACCAAATTATAATCACACTTGACAATCCTTTGAAAGAGGGGTCAATAATAGATGTTTCAGGCTACGGCGGTTCTGGCGTAGGTATCAAAATAAATGGTATAACCACTGTAACCAACACTACGGGTACAACAGGAGGATTCACGGGAACTTACACTGTGCCATCGGGAAGTGCATTGATTGGAGAAACAACTCTGACACTCATTCGTGCCACGGGTTCTGGAGTACGTTTGCGTTCACTTACCATCAGCAACTGCCAAGAACTTTGCTCCGACGCTCCAAACGGCACAGGTTCGACATGGACAGCAGCCGCCAACACCTACGAGCAAAACGACGCTGCTACACAAATGTCACTGACTGGCGTTTCTGCCACCAACGGCGGCACACTGTCATATCAATGGTATCATAGCACAAGCACCGACTTCAGCAACGCCGCGAAAGTTGAAATATCAGGGGCCACAAGCAACACTTACACGCCATCAACAGCAGAGGCTCACGACGCATGGTACTACTTCTGCGAAGTTAAGCAATCCGGGTGCACAGGAACATACGTAACACCGGCATCTGGCGCAATTGTGGTAAACGGCTCTGCAGTAACATATACTGTAACATATAACGGCAACGGCAGCACTGGTGGCACAGCGCCCACTGACAGCAACAGCCCCTATGCTTCGGGTGCTACTGTGACCGTTTTGGGCAATACCGGCAACCTCGAAAAAACAGGATACGACTTCAACGGCTGGAACACTGCCGCCAACGGTTCAGGCACGCCGTATGCAGCAGGTGCCACATTCTCTATCTCTGCCAACACTACGCTGTATGCGCAATGGGAAGTCGTGGACCCATGCCATACCTACTTCTGGTTTGACAATGATGTTGACGCTACAAGCAACAGCGTAACTAACAACGAAGACTCATTCTTCAGCAATGTTCCTGCAAGTTCCGGAAACGGTGCAACAGGGTCAATAGTAATTGACGGAAAAACATATAACGTAACCAAGCGGTCAAGCAATACCACGCCAAACATCTCGTTCACGATTCCTACTGGCAAAACCGGCGTTCTTTACGTCATCGTACAAGGCTCATCGAGTCGCTACGTGCAGTTGAAATCTGGAAACGAAATCGTTCAGCAGATTCAATGGGAGAATTCAGCGGCTGGGCATAGTTTTGACGAAATCCCGGCTGGTACATACACCTTGACCTCATCAGGCAACGTGGGCTGGTGCATGGCTGCCGTTAAAGTCTGCGACGCTCTGCCTGATGCCGACAAGTTCGCCATCCGCGTCAATAACTCGGCTGAAACAGCGTTCACTTTCGCGCAATGCCAGACGGCTGTCATAAGCCTCACAGGCAGCCAGAGCGGCGTAAGCTACCAGCTCTACCGCGACGGCAGCACCACCGTGGGCAACCCCGTGGCTGGCACTGGCAGCGCACTTCAAATAGCATCGCTCACCGGCAATGACCTCGTGGCTGGCGTTTATACCGTGAAGTCTGTCGCCAACGCCACATACGCTGCCACAGCAATGAACGGCAGCGCGACATTCACCATTGTTGACCCGACGCTGACAGCATCTTCAACTTCAATATATGAAGGCGAAACAGCAACCCTGGCGCACCCCGGCGATGCTGCTACAGGATCATACGCTTCGTCTGACAACACTGTAGCAACTGTGGCGGACGACGGCACTGTAACAGGTGTGCGCGCAGGAACAGCCACCATCACCTTCACAGGCACAGGAGGCTGCACGGCTACTATAACAATCACCGTCAACGCTACACCTTGCTTCTCAGTTGACAACTTCAAGAAACCGTCATCAGGATGGTCGGACCGCTCAAGCGGCGGAGAGATAACATCAGCCATGATCAGCGGCACTATAATCGGCGGCACAGTAGTATATTCCGGCACGACCACCATGGGCTGCAACGCAACATACGGTCTGGTGTTCGACGACAACACCGACGAGGTTACCATCACACTGTCAGGCAACACGCTACCTGCTGGCGCAACCGTAACAATAGGAGCGCGTGGTGCCGACGCCACAACATCACACACCTGCGGCTTCCTCGTGAGCGGTAACACCCCCACACCGGCTACTAACACATCAAGCACCAAAGGCAATGCCTTCACGCAGACCTACACAATTATCGCCAACGACGGAATAGCAGGCAACGCATCGTTCACCCTCAAGCGCGCCACGACAGACAAGGTTTACCTCGAGAGCCTGCTCATCACCGGCTGCGAAGACAAACCGCAATCGCAAGCTATTGCCGCTGACCCGTCGGAAGCGACATCAAGCAGCCTGGCATGGTGCGAGGACTATTCAGCGATAGCAGTACAAAAGGTTTATAAAGTAGGCACTCCATCTGTCAACTACATGACCACCCGCAGCAGCGAGCTGTCATACAAATGGATGCGCTATGCGATAGGAGCCGACAAATCAACAGCAGTGTCAATAGGCGTTACAACGTCGTCTTACACACCCACGGCAAACGGTAACTACTACTGCGTAGTAACCCTCAACCCTGTTGACAGTTTGCCGTCAACTGCCGAAACCGGTGTAACCACACTCAACAAAGTCAACCGCACGCTCACTATCACGCCATCCGAACCGCAGACAGGTAAGGTTCCTGGCAACACCGTGGCATTCACTTCGTCAGTAACCGACAACGGCACTGCTGTTTCCGGTATCACTTACTCATGGACAGTGGACGGTGAGGTTGTTGCTGCAAGCAAAAACTACACTTTCACATGCCCCGAAGTGGCAGCAAGCAAGACTTTCACTATAGCACTGACGGTTACCAAAGCAGAAACCACAGGACCATGCGCCGGACAAACATACACCGCAACGCAGACAACTACAGTAACTGTGAAACCGCAGACGGTAACAACCGATGAATGTATCACAATAACAAAATTCGAGACTTCGCAAACCACAAGTCCCGAAAGATACGTGTACGCTTGGAAGAACAACCAGACGGACGACGCCAACAAACTTTACGTCCACGCTACAAGCAGCAACAGTAAAGGACAGTCGGACGATGCGGTAATAAGAATTGACTACAACAATTCGATAGACATATATGCCGACGCATCAAAAGGCACATTCGAAAACGTCATAAGCGTTTCGTTTGACTACTACTTCTACAATATGTCAACTTCATCAACCGCCAACAGCAGCATGACCGTTAAAGTTGGCGGCACCACCGCCGGAAGTGCTGCCACAAGCGGCAACAAGGGCGATGCGTATAAACATGTTACCGTAGAAGTTGCCGGCCTTAGCGGCTACGTTACCCTCTTCAATGCCAACAGCGGCAGCAGTAACACGCATATTTATATAAAGAATATCGAAATATGTACAGGCTCCTCATGCTCTGACGGCACCCCAACCGTCAGTGCCAGCAGTAACGTTGTCTGCACCGGCAATCCGTCAACGCTCACAGCCACAGGCTACACGGGCAGCGCGGCACTGCAGTGGTACCGTAACAACACAGCCATAAGCGGAGCCACATCTGCCACATACGAGGCTACCACCGCCGGCACATACAAACTTGTTGCTACTGGAGACTGCGAGCGCACGTCAAACACCATAACGATAACCGTAGCCGCCACACCAACTGAAGCCACCATAACACCCAACACAAACCAATCTATTGACTTGGGCGGCACAGTAACATTCACTGCTGACCAGACCGGTGTGGACTACCAGTGGTACGTAGGAACTACAACTACCTTCGCCAATGCCGAACTCCAGATTGGAGAGACAAACCAAACATTCACTTTCGTAGGCGACCAGCAGGGAGTGCAATACGTATTCCTCGAAATCACTCTTTGCAACGGAACCAAGATACAGAGCGCAGGAGTCAAGGTAACCGTCAACAACTCGGCTTGCTACTACATCACAAAATCAGCGTCCATCTCACAAAGCCAGCCATACACATGGTCTAACGGCGAAGATGTGATAGCAGAGTTCTACAACGGCAAAAACAGCAGCAGTAGCACATCACAAAGCAAAACCTGTGGCGATGCCACCTACACCTACTCTACCCAGTTCCCGACGTTCGCTTTTGCAGGAGACGTGAGCAGACTTGTCATATACTTCCAGACGGGCGGCACACGCACGCTCAACAGCCTCAAAGTCAGCACCACATCTGTCGCCGACGTTTACAGCAACGGAACCGAATTGGTTGCAGGCACTGACTATACGGCAAGTGCCACCTCATTCAACTCCGGCGCATGCCGCACGCTGACTATCAACTTCCCGACAGGTCATTTCCTCCCCGAAGGAACCTACTTGATGCTCAGCTTCTCAAGCTCTGTTTACATCTCGGGCTTCTGCGTTACCATGCAGAGATGTACAGCACCCGCTAACGCAGACTTCAAGTGGTCGAGCAACACTGCAACCGCAAACTATGGCGCAGAAAGCAACAATCTGCCTACATTGACTAACACGACTGGCAACAATGTTGAATACTCGTCAAGCAATACAGCCGTTGCAACTATCGACCATAGCACCGGCGCTGTAGAAATTGTGGGCGTAGGCACTGCCAAGATTACCGCCACGCTGCTCAGCGATGTCAACACAGCACTCTGCGTAACAGAAAAGACATATACCCTCACTGTCAACTGCAATGACGGAGACCCGGTTCCTTACATCGCCAGCGACGGCTCTACAGTAGCATGCTCCGACGCCATCACGATGACTGTAAAACAAAGCTCAACGCTTGACTACACCGCTGAACAAATCGCGGCAATGAAGGTGGATTGGTACAGAACAACAGGAGGCACCAGAACATTGTTTAGAACTATAAACGGCAGCAACACACTTACAGTTGAGGCTGAAGGAACATACGATGCGGTTGTGTTAATCAACTGCCCGATGGAATCATCTAACAAGATTGTTATTTCTTCGACCAACGACCAACCATCAGTCAAGAAACTCGTGCCATTCCAGTACTTCCACGTGCAGAAGACCGACTATGAGACACGCGTAACGAGCAGAATGTTCCGTCACCTGTTCTACTACCACAGCGCACATGCCGCAGCAACAGGAGTTACACCTAACAAGACTTCCTATCAAGTTGACGTGTTCCTGCACCATGGCGGCAACCGCACCAACATGACGTCAACCGCAGGTTGGACCTCATGGATTTACACGGGTGAGAACGACACCATCATGGCCAACTACAACACCTTGTACAACGCCAACCTCGGCATCATGGCAGGAGACACAATATATGTTAAGGCCACACCGCTTGACGCATGCGGCAACCTTGCAGAAGACTATGCCGACTCACTGGCAGTGTTTGCCATTTCGCGCGACAAGAACACCATAGCATACATCGTAAGCGGCACTAAAGAAGGTGCCTTCCTCGGACCTGATGCAGGCATACCTGCCAACAACATCTCCGACCCCGTGCTAACCACCCACCTGCCTGCCTCAGGATACATACCAACGCCGGTTAACGGCTACGCACAGTTCAACATACTCAACTATGAGCCGTTCGACCTTGTGCTGCTAACCGACTATCCAAAGAACTCGGCATACGCCAAACGCGTTAACGACCTTGCAGACCTTGTGGACGTGAAACCAATTCTTTCATTCAAAGTACACATGGCTGGTCTGTCGAAATGGGCCGCAATAGGTCTGACGAGTGAAGCTAAAGTGCCAAAACCTGCCATTACAGACATTTCTGTTGTCTGCTACGCACACCCGATGTTCGCCGATATCAACGATGACCTGATTGATAGTGACGACAAAGTGCATGACCCAAACAGCAGCGTAACAACAGATTCAATCAGCGTACTTGCTGCATGGAACGACTACCATATCCTCAAGCCCATCACCGCAGCTGCCAAAGACGGAAGCGTATATAAAGGCATCCAAGGTCTGAACTACGATGAAGTGGCTGGATTCGTTACCATCGCAACAGGCAAAAACGGCAGCGGAGAAGTGGTTACATGCTTCGAGCGACAAAACAATATCGACGCTCGTCTGCTTGTTCTTTCAATCAACAACCTCGCCACCAAGAACATCAATGCCACCGGCACAGCCATACTCGACAAGATGCTTCTCTACCTGCTTGACGCAGACCCGACGCACGTCAGCGACTGCTCAATAGTGTTCGACAACGGCGGCAAACAGCACCGCACAGGCTCCGGCGACCACTTGTGGACCAACCCCCACAACTGGGCAACCAACGAACTGCCGCTGCCAAGCAACGACGTGCGCATCGAAGCCCCGTGCATCGTGCCCGACGGATGTGAAGCCAAGTGCGCTCTTATGCTCATCCGCACAGCGCCTAACGACGCCAACACAGTGGGCAGCATCACCATCAACCCCGGCGGAACACTCGTGGCATCAGGCAACGTAAGAACAGTAACAAACACCTTCACTACCGGAGCGCACCAACCCGTGGAAGACGCCAACCTCATCACCATTGAGCAAAACGCTACAAAGGCAGGCACATTCGTAACCATGGATGGCAGTGAGCCAAAAGCTACTTTGCAACTCTACAGTAAGGCAGCCGGCATGACAAGAGAAATTGCAGACGAAGACAAAAACAACGCTGTCAACTGGCAATACATAGCAATTCCTGTTAACGCTTCGGTTACCGCAGACCCGCAATTCCGCAAAGCATGGATGATGAAGTGGACCGAAAACCAGCTGAGCACTGAAGAACACGGCGCACGATGGCAAGTAATCCACAACTCTACTCTGCTTGATCCATTTGAAGGTTATGCTCTCACGCAAGAGGCTGCTAAAACCTACACCTTCAACGGCAACATAAACCTCGGCGACCACGACTACGACAACCTCACATACACCAACCTGAGCGACGTTGACCCCAACGGCAATAGCACCGGCAACTGGAGCGGTTTCAACCTCATTGGCAACAGCTACACCGCACCTATCGTCATCAGCGAAATGAACGAGGACAACTTCGGCACCAACGTTGACAACACCGTTTACATCTTCAACACCGGCACATATAACCAATGGGCAGGCGGAAACGTGAACGACGCTTCGGCAAGCAACAACACCTCGGCCGGCAACTACGTGGGAATTCCTGTTGCGGCTGCAAGCTATGTAGGACTTAACGAAGTACCGTCAATGCAAGGCTTCTTCGTCCATGTGGGAAGTGCAGTGGCAGACCCCGAAAGGTTCTCTGTCAACTACCGCAACCACGTGTTCGGACCTGTGGCAGACGCCAGCAGCGCATACGTAGCCTCACCGCTCAGAGCACCGAGACACGCACAACAGCAAACGGCTGAAGTAGAAGAAATGCACTTCGACCAGTTCATTCAAGCGCTGCTACCAATACAAGTGCGCACCAAACAACATGCAGACCAACTCCGACTGCTCGTCAATACAGACTGCAGCCACGAATTCGACAACGGATGGGATGCCCGCAAACTTTACGGTACACAGGATGTGCCGCAGATTGTCGCCATAGAAAATGACGAAGTATATAGCTTCAACACCGTGGACGACATAGACGGACAAAACATTGCCGTGATAGCAGGCAACGAGACAAGCCTGTCGCTACGCTTCGACATGCAATATGCCGCAAAACGCTATCCTGTCCTCTACCTGCACGACATGGCAACTGGCACAGTAACTGACATGTATGCCACCGACCACTACGACTACAGTGTTAGCAAAGCCGGCGAGACAAGGCGTTTCGTGATTTCAACCGACGCAAAAACGAGGTCAACCGACGACACCAACGGACTGCTCAGGGCATGGATCACTGATGGCACACTATTTGTCGAGAACTTCACAGATTCGGAAGGAGACTTCAGAATATATGACGCAACAGGTAAACTGATGCAACACTCTCAATTGTCCGCATTGGGCAGATATTCGTTCAACCTAACCCTAATCCCCGGCGTATATACCATTTATGTGCGCACAAATACCTATGTTAAACCAATTAAAGTAATATTCTGACATGGCTAAACTAACAACTTACATAGTGGCTGCAGCCTTGTCAGGAGCAGCAATCACAGGGGCAGTAGTCGCCACACAAAGCAATAAATCGGACTCAAGCAACTACGAGGCGCCAGCGCAACAGCAAATGCTGATACAGCAAGCTGTCGCACCTGCCGTAGTGCCACAAAACAGCTTTAGCGGAGGCACAACAGGAGCCCAAACGTCTGACGCGGTCATAGTGCCTATCAGCTCGTCAACGTCAATAGGCTCAAACAACACCGAAGCAAGCCAGAAAAGCGCGGTCAAAGCGCAGATGGCACAAACTGCTAACGTGTATAGCAACGACAATAGCGATGACACATTCTCGCCCAGCGCATCTCGAACAGGTTCGCTCGAGGGCTCTACGGGAATTACGTCAATGACTATGGCTCTTAACACTAACAGAATGGCGTCAACTCAAGGCACGGGCTTTGTTGGCATATCGCGAAGCAACAGCGCACAACAGCAAGGGCTTTTCGCTTCGGCAGGAGCATCAACAACAGCACCGCCCCCGCCAGGAAACCCTGACCCGAAAGACCAACTGCCACTAACAGGAAATCTGCTGGCACTGCTAACCTGCATTTTGGCTTACGCCGGAATAAAAAAAATCACTCGCTTTTGCGAGTGATTTTTTTGTCTATATTTAAGCTATATTTTCTAGTCTAACTATTTTTTCTAGTATATCTAGTCATTCTAGTCTTTCTAGTTTAACTAGTCATTCTAGTCATTCTAAGTAAACTAACTTACTAGGTAAACTAGTCCTACTAGCCCTACCAGCCCTACTATATTAGTTATTCTTTGAGAGCAAGCCGTATGCAATGGGACCACACACAATGCAAATGGCTGCGCATACAAGCATAGAATTGCTTGAAGAACCTGTGAAATAATAAACAGCAAGAATGCAAACCCCTATGAGAAGGAGCAAAACGCCAAGATATTTAAGATTGCTTTTCATAATAGTTTTGCTTAAGATTATACTTTCGTACAAAGTTACTAATTTATTGACAAAAAACAATTCTACTGCTCCATAATTTTGCAAAAAAAAATAAAAAACGTAATTTTGCAGGACAAATATAAAATTATGAACGCACTTGAAATTCAAAATTTGAATAAATCCTTCGGCACAAAAGAGGTGCTGAAAGACGTGATTTTTTCGATGGCAAGCGGCGAAGTGGTTGGACTCGTAGGTGAAAACGGAGCCGGCAAGACAACACTCATGCGTTGCGTTATGGGACTGCTTAATTTCTCGGGGCAAATAATAGTGTGCGGATACGACATCAGCTCTGAACGCCAAGCTGCATTACAGAACATCGGTTTTCTGCCCGAAAATAACCCTTTGTACGATGATTTATATGCCACAGAATACCTTGCTGAAGTAGGCAGTTACTATGGAATGTCCGGGCAAGAAAGTAGAAAACGCGCAGAAAGCCTTTTAGAACGCCTCTCGCTCACCGAATACATGCGACAGCGTATTGGTACACTATCGAAAGGCACGAGGCAGAGAGTGGGGCTCGCAGCGGCATTGATGCACAAACCAAAACTGCTGATACTCGATGAACCAACTACTGGACTGGACCCAAAACAACTGGCAGAATTCCACCAGCTCATTAACGACGTCAAAACTGACTGCGCAATACTGCTCTCCACCCACATAATGCAGGAGATAACAGCAGTTTGTAGCCGAGTGGTATTGCTCTATAATGCCGAATTGAAAGAAAGCACACCGGAAGAGATAAACAGCATTTTTAGAATATAGGCAAAAAAACAAAAAACGCAGGTACGCTACATTTCACGTCCGCCGCATCACACATAACCCACAAATCAGTCTAATGATTGATTGTGGGTTATGCACTCTATTGACCTTATTAGATTGATATGGCAGAAAAGTATAAACGGGTATAAATGACAATACAAGAACTATTGCTCATGATAAACCCAAATCGGTCATTAGAATTATTAGGATTTTTTGCTTTATTTTTGAGCGGATTTTTGTCTTTGAACGAGGGAGTTATGCGGGCATAATGACCGAGCAAAAAGCAAAAAGATGCCAAAAAGAAACAAAAAAGACAAT
>JAFTCC010000050.1 GCA_017454915.1 Paludibacteraceae bacterium | reverse complement strand
CTCGACCATACCCCTGTCAATGGGCTGAACGACAACGACACTACCATTGAAGTTGGTCTTCTGGTCCATGTTCCAGATAATCCAATCAACGAACGCACGGAGGAAGTTACCCTCACCAAACTGAATCACCTTTTCAGGCATCACGCTCTTCGGAGCGAAGTGTTTGTTTAACGGTTTCATAAATATTTGTATGTGTTATAAATAGTTTGTTTTTTATGGTGATGCAAAGATAGTGATTATTTTTTGATTAGCCACTACTTTTTAAGTTATTTAAGACGTTAACGTTTGCGAATCGTCAGCGGCTCATCAGATAGCGCTTGAAATCGGCGAAGTCGTTGGTCATCTCGACGCTCTGCTTCTCGCCCTCCATGAACGCTTTGAGGCGGGCGGGTATCTCGATGTCGGTGCCCAGTATCTGGTCGACCTTCTCCTTGAACTTGGCGGGATGGGCGGTCTCACAGAACACACCGATCTCTCCCGGCCGCAGCTGTTCCTTCAGCGCACGATAGCCGCAAGCTCCATGAGGATCAAGTATATAGCCTGTTTCGCTGTAGCATTGCCGCATGGTCTCGGCTATCTGCTCGTCACTGTAGGTGGCACCGCTGATGAGGCTGGTGATGCGCCGGTGGGTCTCCTCGGCAGAGAACTGGCCGTTGTCGCTATACAGATTCTGAATGCGCGCAAAGTTGCTGGGGTCGCCTACGTCCATGGCGTTGGCCAAGGTCTGGATGCTGGCCTTCGGCTCGTAGCGGCCTGTACGCAGATACTGATAGAACACGTCGTTGGCGTTGTTGGCGGCAATGAACCGTTTGACGGGCAGTCCCATCTCGTGGCCGAAGAGGGCTGAGCAGATGTTGCCGAAGTTGCCGCTGGGGACGCAGACAACGATGTCAGAGGTGAGAGGTGAGAGATGAGAGGCGAGGCGGGCGCAGGCGTTGAAGTAGTAGAAGGCTTGGGGCAGGAAGCGGGCCACGTTGATGCTGTTGGCGGAGGTCAGACGCATGTGGCGGTTCAGCTCCTCGTCCATGAAGGCCGACTTGACCAAGGCCTGACAGTCGTCGAAGACGCCGTCGACCTCAATGGCTGTGATGTTCTGCCCAAGCGTGGTGAACTGGCACTCCTGAATGGGGCTGACCTTGCCCTTGGGATAGAGCACGTAGACGTGGATGCCCTCTACGCCGAGGAATCCGTTGGCCACGGCAGAGCCCGTGTCACCGCTGGTGGCCACAAGGACGTTGACCGTCTTGTCTGCTGCGGTATTATCGCAGTCTGCCGAACCCTGTTGCAGGAAATAGCGCAGCAGGCGCGCCATGAAGCGGGCACCGACATCCTTGAAGGCGAGGGTGGGGCCGTGGAAAAGTTCGAGGGCGTAGATGTTGTCCTCGACCTTGACGACGGGACAGTCGAACTGCAAGGTGTCATAGACCAGTTCTTGCAGGCCGTCCAGGTCGACGTCCTCTCCGAAGAAGTTGGCGGCGACATTGTAGGCGATGTCTTGGAAAGACATGTCCTTCATGTTGTCGAAAAAGGCTTTGGGTAGTTTCTCAATCCGTTCCGGCATGTAAAGGCCGCGGTCTTCGGCCAGTCCTTTGACGACTGCTTTCTTGAGGTCAGCCACGGGAGCCTGTCCATTGGTACTGTAGTATTGCATAGCTGTTTGATGGTATTTGAGTGTTCTTGAATTGCACAATGCAGTTGCAAAGATAGCATAAATATGTTGAAACACCAAATCTTCTGGCCAAAAACCGTGTGTTGTTGATTAGGTCTCTGTTTGTTTGAAGCCTCCATTCCATCCGTTTGGAGCCTTTAAACAACTCATTTGAAGCCTCCAAATGATCTGTTTGAAGGCTTCAAATGTTATAATCATAATGTTGCTACAAATCAGAAGCAGACTCCTACGGTCAGGTAGGCAGCGTTTAGCTTTGTCGAGGTGTTTGACTTATATGTATCATCAAAGAGTACGTCATCATCGTCATCATCATCTGAGTACCAGTGGTCGGTGATGTTGGCAAGTCCGATGCGATACTGTAGGTTAGCGTAAATGTTCTTCCATCTGACGCCCGCAGACAGCAATACGCCATAATTGAAACGCGAGAAGTTGCCATTGTGGAAGAACGGGTAATCGCTTTCCTCTTTTCTGGGTGCCCTGTCGGATTGGAGATATACCATTCTCTCTTCAATATTAATGTTTCCTCCAAGTCCAAAAGCCATATATTCGCCAAACCCTAATTGTACTTGCATGTCATTGTTTATGTCAAGATGGTAAGTTGGCACAATTGGAGCTTCTATCCATGTGGAGCCCAAAGTGCCCTCTTCTTCAAATCTGGCATAACTGTAGCTCTCCGTCACCATATCGTAGTTTGCTCTGTTGTGGGCGATGTCAAAGCCAGTCTTTACCGAAAGACTTTTGATGATGGCAATGTCGACAGAGCCACCAAGTACAAATCCTATTCCCGGGTCTGTTTCCATTCCCTTGAAATTCTTCCATGTCAAATTGGACACGCTAATACCTGCGTGAGCCCCGAATGTGACTCTCTTGTCGGGCTGGTCGGTTGAGAACCACTTGATTTGAGCCTGTGCACTCATGGTGAGTACAGCCAAGGCTAAACAGATTATACTTCTTTTTTTCATAGTTCAATTTAATTGTTTTGTTGTACGTTCTTTTATTTGAATGTCATACTAAATGTTTTGTCAGCAGAAACGGTGTTATATTTGCTTTTGATTGTGATGTGTACCAAATGGGATTTTCCGTCAACAAGTTCTGAAATGTTGCTGAACGTGATGGTATATGAGTTTTCCATGGCACCGGTCACAGGAAGATTTGCAAGGGTGACACCACTGAAATTAGAGGGGGCATACAATGTTGTACCTCCCGTATATTGCGAAATCAGCCATGGTTGTTCTTTTGACCCAAATGTGTTGCTGGCAGGCTTAGTGCCACTGAATACGGTGTGCACTGTGCCCTTGGAACTTGGCCAGTTCGTTTGGCTCTCGAAGAATTTTACAGAGTAGTCATCATGTCCGTTCGGTTGGTTAGGCTCGTCGGTGAAGTTGACGTAAATGCGGTTGGCATCATGACGGAAAGAGAAATATTTGTCGGCGAACTGTATTGCCATTGTGCCACACTCATTATAGTCAAGTGCATAACCCGTTGTAGGAAAAGCAGACGCATAGCTTGACAATAAGTTGGCGTCGCTTCCTCCGTATCCAATAGTGCGGCTTGTGCCAGTTTTTTGGTTTAAATAGTTACTGAGTTCTGCTGCTGTCGTTAGATTGATGGCTCCAGATATATATCCGCCATATCCAACGCTTGCGAATCTTGCGTCCAGACCAGAGTTAGATAGCAATTGTGCCCATGATATGATATCGCGGGCAATGGCATCAGCTTCATCTTTCATGCTACTGGAATTGTCAACAGTGAAAACTACATCAGTCATGACATGTGAGTGTGAATAGTTGTCCCCGTTGTTGTTGACCAGTATCCCTTTGGGAACGTTGTCAACTTCAACCCAGATATTTTGGCCGGGAGTATTTGTGCCGTAAAGGCGAAGCCAGTCAGAACTATCGGGGTTCTTGACTCCCGTCATTATGAGTCGGATGATGGGGATGCCATTTATGTTGTCAACAATGGCTTGGATGTTAGGAATGGTAGTTGTAGTACTGCTGACTGAGGGATTGGCTGTGGCGTATGTGTCGTCAGGAATCCCTGTCGATGGTGTTTCTAAACCAATTGTCTTGTCATCGTTGTTCAGACATGAAGTCGTTATGGTCAATGCCGATAGCTCTAATAATGTCAGCATGATGTTTTTGAAAAATGTGTTCATATCGTTATTATTATTTGGAGGTTGATGTGTTTATTACTTTAGCTCAAACTCAACCCGGCGGTTGTAAGTTCGGTTCTCCTCGGTGTCGTTGTCTCTTAACGGGCGGGAGGCACCGTAATATCTGTATGAAAGACGCTGTTTGCTGACACCGTGCTTCGTAAGATATTTGAGCACAGCATGGGCGCGCGCTTTTGAAAGATTCATGTTATATGAGTCTGTGCCTACGTTGTCGGTGTGTCCTTTGATAATCACATTAGAGTTGGTTCGCCTCAGTATCAGGGACAATTTGTCAAGATAGTCGTATGACTCCGGCATAATATCGCTTTTGCCAAATTCAAAATTGATGGCATCAATGGCGCAAATGGTCTTTCCGTAGACATTGATGTTCTTGACCATCATATTGGTAATTTCTTCCAGTGTATAGCACTGCGTGTCCTTTTTATTGTCAACGGCTGATGTGACTAAGGGTGTCTCAGACGGAACATTGCTTAGCGTATTGGGGGATGTTGAATGCTTGAAAATGCTGAGAGGAATACCGAGTAATGCTTGTATCTCAAACCCTGAAAACTTGCGGTTTCCGCTTACGAAAACTTTTTTACGTTTTACAACATCAGTAATTTTTCCGTCTTTTTCCTCTTTCCCGTATGTGTCCGTAAGTCCTATCTCATAGCTGGTCTCAATAGAGGCAAAGAACATGCGCTGTGCCTGCCTGCCAACATGGAAATTGAAGCGGACACCAGCTGTTGGTGCTACTGCGAAGTAGGTATTGTTGTAGTTCTTGCTGCTGAGGTTTACTTTGTAGCCATCATATGAGTTGTCGTTATAATCTTGTTGCAGACGTGCATGACCGTCAATGGATAATCCCGCAATAGTCGTAATGCCGACATAAGGGCGAATGGTGCTGTTGTGTCTGCCAAATTGATAGAGAACAGGAATACGAATATCAAGATACCGAGCCTTTAACTTATAAAACACATCATCCAGTTTTGGTTCAGTGTAATGGTCAAACTTCCCGATTTCAGTGAGCGTACCACCGCGGGTAAGGAACATGAGCTGCGGCCGGAATGCGTAGTGGTGTTCGGACCCGAACTCGATTTGGGCGAAGATGGAATAGGGCTGACAGGATAGGCCCTTCTTCGTGGGATACTTTTGGGAGTCTAAATTAGAGAAACGCATGGCGGAATAATGGTATCCAGTTCCAACACCCAAATACCAGTCTGTTCCTGTTCTTGACGCTCCAGTTGTCTCCTGTGCAGCGGCTGGCATGGATGGCTTTAGTAAAACACTTGCCGCAATGCTGACTCTAAATAAAGCATGGAAACATTTGTTCATAGGTTACACTTTTTTGCCTCTTGAACTCCCGAAATTCAGCGTTTAACAATAGGATTAAATGTCTGGAAATGAAAAAGGCATGGGAGTTTCTACTTTCCTGCCCATCCCTGTTCTCAGGCCTTAGCATTGCCCCCATACAAGGATAAGCAACGCAGTCAGCCCACGCCAAGTGTTATTATATACAGAAACCAATAGCTATACCTTGATTTATATGATAGGCATAGTTCTGGGCATGAATATAATTCACCAAACGCAGACGCTTATCGTTGCATTACCTCTGTGTATGGATTCAAGTTTGCTAAGTTTGAGAACACAGAACGTAACGTTCAGTAAACGCCTTTTCCCCTTGGCCCAGCCTTACAACTGGCTTTGTAGGCCTCAGGATCCCATCAATGTCTGCCGCTCCTCGCTGGGCTTCAACTCATTGCTGTCCTAAGAGTGGCGGTGCAAAGATAGAAATTATTTTTGGTTTAGCAAAGAGATTATTGGATATATTTTTGTGAGTTATGATAAAAAAGGAAAAAAAGGGGGCAAAAACAGAAAGGGAGTCTCGACAGAGACTCCCCGTGTTTGTTTGGAATAGTTATTTGATGTGTTCTCTTAGGCCTGTGCCTCAGGAATTACTGATACGTAACTCTTGTCGCGCTTGCCCTTGTGGAACTGCACTGTACCGTCAACTAATGCGTAAAGAGTATCGTCCTTACCCATGCCAACGTTGTTACCGGCATTGTGCTTAGAGCCACGCTGGCGAACGATGATGTTACCAGCAACGACTTTCTGACCGCCAAAAATCTTGATGCCCAGTCGCTGAGCAGCACTCTCACGGCCGTTCTTAGAACTACCTACACCTTTTTTATGTGCCATAATGTTGTTCCTCCTACGTTTTAAGCGATGACTGATTTAACTTCTACCTGGGTGTACTGCTGACGGTGACCGTTGCGCTTACGAGAGTCCTTGCGGCGCTTCATCTTGAACACGATAACCTTCTCACCCTTTACGAGCGGATTGACCACTTCGCATACTACCTTTGCACCGTCTACGGTGGGTGCGCCTACCTGTACTGAGCCTTCATTGTCGACAAGCAGTACCTTGTCGAACTCAACAGTTTTCCCGGCTTCCACGTCCTTCATGTGGTTCACGAAGAGCTTCTTGCCCTCCTCAACCTTGAACTGCTGACCGTTGATTTCTACAATTGCGTACATTGTT
>JAFTCC010000049.1 GCA_017454915.1 Paludibacteraceae bacterium | reverse complement strand
TTGTGGGTCTTGCCCGTGTAGTAGAGGATACGCTCGGAAGTAGTGGTATTACCGGCATCGATGTGGGCCATGATGCCAATGTTACGGGTGAGATGCAAATCTTGTTTTGACATTGTATTTTTACCTTACATATTGAATTAGAATCTGAAATGGGCAAATGCACGGTTGGCCTCAGCCATACGGTGCATGTCCTCCTTACGCTTGAAAGCGCCGCCCTGATTGTTGAAGGCGTCCATAATCTCGGCTGCGAGCTTGTCGGCCATCGACTTGCCGCTGCGCTTACGGGCAAACGAAATCATGTTCTTCATCGAGACGCTCTCCTTGCGGTCAGGACGAATCTCAGTAGGCACCTGGAAGGTGGCACCGCCAATACGGCGGCTCTTCACCTCGACCTGCGGGGTGATGTTGTCAAGGGCCTGCTTCCAGATCTCCAGCGGAGTCTTCTCGGCATCCTTCATCTTGTCCTTCACGATTTCGAGCGAGCCGTAGAAAATCTCATACGACTTCGACTTCTTACCATCAAACATCAGATGGTTTACAAACTTCGACACTTTCTTGTCGTTGAACACTGGATCCGGAAGGATCACGCGCTTCTTTGGTTTTGCTTTTCTCATTTTTTTGTTTGAATGTTTTGTCTGCTTGGGGCTGTTCTTGTCTGTTCTTCAACGCCACTCTCCCGGGCATTTACTCAACCTTTTTTGTTAACAAATCTCCAGCAAAACGTTTTCTTTTCTGAGTTTTCTGAGTTTTGCAAGTTTCTGAGCCTTCGAGTATTTTGAGTCCCTCCTCTGTTTTGAGCCTACTCATCACCGAGCCGACCCACAAACCAAAGACTCAAAAACCCGCACTCCTCGTCTTACTTTTTCTTAGCTGCTTTCGGACGCTTGGCTCCGTACTTGGAACGGCGCTGCAGACGGTTGGCCACACCGGCGGTATCGAGCGTACCGCGAACAATGTGATAGCGCACACCGGGGAGGTCCTTCACACGACCGCCACGCACCAGCACGATTGAGTGCTCCTGCAGGTTGTGTCCCTCACCAGGGATGTACGAGTTAACTTCCTTCTGATTAGTCAGACGAACACGGGCTACCTTACGCATAGCCGAATTAGGCTTCTTGGGGGTCGTCGTGTAGACACGCACGCAGACGCCACGACGCTGAGGACAATTGTCCAGAGCGGGCGACTTCGACTTGTCGACGATTACCTTTCTGCCTTTGCGAACCAATTGTGAAATTGTAGGCATAATTAATTTTTGTTTTTTATTTATTATATATTATATATGTATATTCTATTGGGGCACAACATGTCCATGCGGACATTTCGGGCTGCAAAGGTACAACTATTTATTGAAACCGCCTAATTTGAATGGCTGCAAAGCACAGTAACGCCACTCAAATTAAATAAATATAACATTTTTAACAGAAATTTCCCCACACAACGCCCGTCGTGCGGGGAAATATCACCAGCAAAAGTCTTCTATTCAGGCATCAAGCCTCGCCTTTGTTACCGCCCACATTAAAGGGGGCGATGGTGCGGCCCTGCTGAGCCTCGGGCATCTTGATGGAACCAAAGGTGCGCTCATAGCGCATGATGTTCTCCTGCAGAGCGGCCAGCAGGCGCTTGGCATGCTCGGGGGCAAGGATGACGCGGCTGCGCACCTGGGCCTTGGGCAGGCCGGGGAGCATGCGGGCGAAGTCAAGGATGAACTCGCTCGACGAGTGGGTGATGATAGCGAAGTTGGCATATTCGCCCTGTGCCTTGTCGGGCGCCAGCTCAATCTGCAGTCCTTGCTGCTTCTGTTCGTTTTCGTTCATTGCTGTTTGTTAAGTTTAAAATGCTATTCGATAAATGGAGTGCAAAAATAGGCATTTTCAGCGAACTGACAAACTTTTTTCCTCATTTTTTCGCACAACCTCGGCTTATCCTGCCCTTATTCCGCTCTTATCCTGCCCTTCTCCCGTCCTCGTCCAGCTCTTATTCATCACTTCTTCCATGACGATTCGCCCCATCTTGCGACACAACGCATCCGCCATTGCTCCACGACACATGCTCCATCGTGATGCTATGTCTTATACTGGAATAACTTGACACGTTTTTCACCATAACAAAAGTAACAAGTTATGACAAAATGTATCAAGAAGAGTTATGATGTGAGTTTCAAGCTCCAAGTGTTAAGCGACTAT
>JAFTCC010000048.1 GCA_017454915.1 Paludibacteraceae bacterium | reverse complement strand
TTTTTAGTACGAACATACATAGCATCACTTTTTTATTCTAAAAAGGCTTGCGCCACCCAAAATAAGGTGGCGCAAAATTACAAATAATTATTTATTAAGAAATTATATTTTGACTATTTTTTGAGTGACGAAGTCAGGAAAGAATAGAAATTTCTCCTTTCCTGTCGTCCATATTCAGCACAAAAGTTGTAAATCTCCAAGTTTCCCAACATATCGATAAGGACATAAGATTAGGGGCTGCCATGTAGGCAGCCCCTTTTGTCTATAATAATGTGCGGAATTATGATTTGAAGATTGCCCAAATCACTTTCCAGCGCTTTGGCTTTTACTCTGCTATTTGCTTTTCCTTAAGCAACGCTTTGAGGTTAGCCTCGTGCTGTTCAAACTGCTCGCTGTGGAATTCGGAGTAGTTCATCTGGCGGCATAGGTTGATGACGCGGCGGAAGTACTCGCTGACGTTAATGAAGTTGTCGAAGTCGTAATCGTGGCGGCAGATGTCCATAACGAGGTCAAGCATATATTTCTGCCTTTCGATTGGGCAAACCGAGTCGATTTTGTCAAATGCGTCCTGCTGCAGTATCACGAAGTCGATAACCTCTGATTTCCAGAATGTTTCGTGATAGTCAACAGGCACGCCGTCATCACCGAGGATGTTTATTTGCTCCTGCACCTCCTTGCCTCGCTGCAGCAGGGTTTTCATTTCGTTGACCTGTTTTGTCCAGTCGGGTGAGATGCGTTTAGATATGTATTCTTCAAACTCGGGATATTCGATGTATTTGAGTAAGAGTCAATGGGGTTGACAGCAGGGTAGCGTTTGCGGTCAGCGCGGTTTTGCTCGAGAGCGTAGAAACAACGCGCCGCTTTCTTTGTGCCTTCAGTAACCGGCTCTTTGAGGTTACCGCCTGCTGGTGATACAGTTCCGATGAATGTGATTGAACCCTCATGACCATTGTTGAGGAAAACGTATCCCGCGCGGCTGTAGAATGCTCCGATAATGGCAGACAGGTCCATCGGGAACGCGTCTTGTCCAGGCAGTTCTTCAAGTCGGTTCGACATCTCGCGCAGCGCCTGCGCCCAACGCGATGTTGAGTCAGCCATCATGAGCACGCGCAGTCCCATCGAGCGGTAGTACTCGGCGATGGTCATGGCTGTGTAAACAGATGCTTCACGGCTTGCCACAGGCATGTTACTGGTGTTGGCGATGATGATGGTGCGTTCCATCAGTTTGCGCCCTGTGTGCGGGTCTTCAAGTTCGGGGAACTCAACGAAGATTTCCACTACCTCGTTGGCGCGCTCGCCGCATGCGGCAATGATAACTATGTCGGCCTCGGCCTGCTTTGAGATTGCGTGCTGCAACACGGTCTTGCCGGTTCCGAACGGTCCGGGTATGAATCCCGTTCCGCCCTCGCATATCGGGTTAGCTGTATCTATTGTGCGCACACCTGTTTCCAAGAGGCGGAAAGGACGCGGTTTCTCGCGAAAGTGTGTGATGGCGCGTTTTACGGGCCACTTCTGCACCATGTTGATTTCGTGGTCGTTGCCCTCGCTGTCAGTGATGACGGCGATGGTGTCCATGATTGTGTGTTTGCCCTCCGGCACCACCGATTTAACGGTATATTCGCCTTCCATGCCAAAAGGCACCATGATTTTGTGTGGCTGGTGGTTTTCGTCAACCTCGCCGAGCCAGTCTGCCGCGCGCACCTTGTCGCCGGGCTTGGCTATAGGCTTGAAGTCCCATAGTTTCTCTTTATCAAGCGGGAAGTTATATTCGCCGCGCTGCAGGAACACGCCCGATAGTTTGTCAAGGTCATTTTCCAGTCCGTCGAAATTTTTTGAGAGCAGTCCGGGGCCGAGTGTAACCTCGAGCATGTGCCCGGTGAACTCAACGGTGTCTCCCACCCGAAGGCCACGCGTTGATTCAAACACCTGCGCGTAAACATTTTCGCCGATGACCTTGATGACCTCCGCCATGAGCCGAAGGTCGCCGAGGCGGACATAACAAATCTCGTTTTGCGCCACCGGGCCGTCAACGCTGATGGTAAGCAGGTTAGAGATGATACCTTTTACTTTGCCTTGTGTCATGATATTGTTATTTTCTTATATTTTCGGTGTTAGGGGAAAGTCGGTAACCACAGTCTTCTTGAATATTTTCCAATGGTACGAATTTTTCCGATAGCAAAATTACGAAAATAATTTGATAAAAGAAATGTTTTGTTAAAAACATGTTGTAAAATTGTCTAACGAAAAATGAGTTTTCGGATATGCAATAGGCTTATTGTTTATCTGATTTCCCTTATAAACATTCCAGGTAGGATTTCTTTGCCAGAGATTTTTTCAAATTCAGTGACCTCAAAAGACGCTTCACTGCTCTCGTCCTCTGCTGACATAAATCTGTTGTCCTTAATCTTGCCTTTTTTAGGTTTAACAATGCCCACACGTTCATATACTATTTTTCCATCATCGTTGAGCACTCGTTCAAGAACTTCAAAGCGGGAGTTTTCGTTAATGTCTTCTTTCTTTCCAACATCCGCTGAAATAGGTTCTGTGGTCAGTATTGGGGCTTTAATTCTGAAATCAGCATACTGGTGCTGTAGTTGAGCGATATTCAAGTCAAGTGTACGGGTGCTTACCTTAACCAACAGAGCCTTTGGATCCTTTGACGAGGCGAAATTAACCTCGGACGACTCGCTTTCGGTTTTACCAACATACTTCATGGTGAATAGTTCATTATCAGACACAAAAGCCTTAACCTTGTCTGCGTCAGCGTTGCCGTTTTCAGTGTAGTATTTGGTGTAAAACTCGTATGCTATCTCTTCGTTCCAGTCAAGTTGAAACAAGTAGGAGGTTATGATAACCTTAAAGCCTCCTATGGACTGCATTGCGTCCTGCAACCCTTTAATATTTCCGAAATATGCGTTCAGCATCCCTTTAATAAACCAGCTTACGCTTCCTTTGCTCTTGTATCGTATGTCGCTTATGAGTAGAAAAGTCTTACTGATAAGGTTTTCTCCGGCATCCTCAATGAGTGTCATTCCCCTTGCTGTAGAGCGAGCAATTTCCTTTTGATTGTGCGTTGCGTTATAGAACCCACGTGATTTGATGAGTTCCACATCGAAAGAGCCTGTGGTTTTGTCCCTGTCAAACCATTTGGCTATCATTTTTTTTCCAAGATTCACCTGTGATATGAAAGAAGCGATATTGTTGCTTTGGTCACCTTCAGATTCTGCAAACGACACAGTTTTAACACCTAAATCATGGTTGTTAAATCGTTGTGGGAACGGCATTTTCAAAAACACGTCTTCGATGATATCGTCAAATTTTTGATTAAGGTGCCTAATCATCATGACGTGCATCGAGTTACGCTCATATTCAAAACCATCTTCACTCTGTGCAATGCAGAGTGAAGATGTTAGGATAAACGCAATAACAAGAATGTTTTTTATTTTTAGAAATCCCATTCTCCGTCGGTTTTATAGTGTACTCCTGTTGTTTTTTGGTTGTTTTCTCCGCCCTTGATGCCTCGTTTCTCAAGTTCTTTTTTCACGCTTTTGTAGTATGCCATCATTTTGAATGCATCGCTTGACCCTCCAGGTTTAATGCTGTATCCTCCAGGAATGTTAAATTCTTCGTCAGCAACCTGACGAGGCGTTATTTTAACGACATCGGCCTCAATGTAATAACTTAATTCTCCGACGTTGGCAAAACTGATATGTCCGCCGTCATACTTCATAACCCATTTAAGTGCGATGCCAGGAATGTCTAATCCATATAGATTCCACTTGTATCCTTCTGAGGCTGCTAAATCCTCGCTTACCCATGCTTTAACGTCGTAAGTTTGCTCCATGCCTCCCATACTTCGTACTATTTTTCCAGCATATAATGGGCAATTTTGCCCCAAAACTTCTTTTGCCTCTTCTGTTTTTGCAAAGGAATAGGATGAAATAGGTGCTTTTTGACCGTCAGCGTAAGAAATAGAGTATGGTCCAAGAATGTATTGTGTGCCCGGGGCATCGCTTAGGTCAAGCCCTGTTTTTGTGTGGTCACAAAAATGGACGTATGAATAACTATTGTTACTCCTGCTTTCTGACAATGTTGCAAATGAAAATTTTTCCTTAGTGTCAAGTTTTGCCATAATAGACTTTGCAGCGGCATCATTAACGATAATGTGACAACCTGTCGTTTCGTCTATCATGTGCATCCAACCGCCTTTTATTATTAAACGCACCTTATGAACGCCGTTAAAATAAATGGAATTAGGCATTTTAAGGATGTAGTCTGAATAGTTTTCGTAGGTTTCGTAATATATTTCCCCCTCAAACATGTCTGATGTAGGAGAAATGACGGTCTGCGTCGCCGAATTAACGTATTGTTCTGCATCGCTGATGTTTGTCGTTTCATCCTTCACTGGTTCAGTCTTTTGCGTCGCTGCCTGTTGCATTAGCATTTGTTGCATTGCTGTGCCGCCGCTTCTATTTTGCGCACTGCCCATCAGCGCAATACACAAAAGAGCTATTGAAATAAATACATTCTTCATTTTTTTGTGTTTATGTTAGTTAGAAATATATGACCTTATGTTGGGTTCACTAATTTTGGTTTCATACAATTATGAAGACACAAACTTTTCCAATAGCAAAATTACGAAAATAATTTGAGAAAATCCATATTGTTGACTTTTTTTATCGTATGTAATTCAAGAATTTGTTTAATTGTGAAAAAAACATTATTTTTGCAATCCGTTAACAATAATATCAACCTACAAACACATTATGCCTATGGTTAAATAACAGTCTAATTAAAGGACATAAACATAAATAGCGTTTTTGCTCTATTACTTGGGTTCTTGAAACTGGACACTTTAAGAATTCGTATATACCAAGGAACAAGCCGAAATGCTCATGCGAAAGCGTGGGCTTTGTTCATATAAATTTGGTATATACGGGTAGTCCAGAACCTAAGAACCCAAATTGAAAGCGAATAAGCCCACTCTTTTTGTGTTGTCCTTATCTCAATAATTTGGGCTATTTACGGAATAACGCTGAAAATCCGAACAAAGAGTAAGCAATTAAAAAATTAAAAATGAAAAAAAATTTTTCTATAATAGCGATTATGGTATTTGCTTTAATATCATTCTATTCATGCAAAACCATTTCTGTTGTGCCTCAAGCTACAAACACTGTAAATAAAGTCACGTTTGACGAACTTAATCTTGACCGTAAAGACTATATTATCCTAAACACAGTAAGCGCAGAAGCCACATTATATGCGCACTTTTCTTCTAATCAGATAGAAGTTGATGATCCTGATGGCGAATTCTCACTATCTTGGCAATGGGAATCATTCGGGAAAAAAGAAGAGGCAATTGGTCAGTGGAGACCGTCGAAGATAAAAGGCTTCGTTAAGTTAGGATACCTAAGCAACGATTACGATGAAGAATTGTTTAACATTCCTCCCTATCCGCATTGGTTGGTTCGCCGCTTGGCTATATATCGTCTTATAAATGCAGCCAAAATTGCAGGCGCTGACGCAGTTATTGACCCCGTTGTGTCAACAAATGTGGAACAAGGTCAGAAAAAGGATGATATTATCTACAAAACAACAGTGAGCGCTAAGCTTGTGAAAATCAAGCCTGACGGCAAATAACGTATAACTCTAAAAAAAAGCATTATGAAAAACAGACTTTATTGCACTTTGTTGTCAACAATGCTACTGCTGTTGTTCGCAACATCGTGCGCAAGCAAAAAACCAGTTGTTTATGTGCCCCAAACTCGCACATTTAACCTTGCCCTCATCAACCAGCCGCAGGCTGACAAATACGCCAATTTGGACTATGGTATCCGACTGAACGTGCAGGACATGCGTGCCAACCAACGCATCATACAAGTCTATGATGCTGGCAGCACCACTTCACTCCCGAGCGCAACAACCAACCCTAACGTGTCATCGTTTGTTCCTGAAAGCGCACGCCGCTATATGCGCACTATGGGTTTCAACCTCGACGCGGATATCGCCACCGACTACCTGATGCAGTTAGACATCAAGGAGTTCCACGTTGATTATTTGTCGGGCATCGGCTGGAATGGTACTGTTATCATGGATTTGAAGGTGTTTGACCATGACCGCAAACTTGTTTACCCGACGGTTGAGGTCAGTGGCCGCGCAGCCGTAGGAGGACAATCTGGTTCTGACGGTTCAGCAAACCTTGCCATCAATACCGCCTACGCAAACGCTTTGGCTGACATTGACTGGGACAGGATAGCATTCTTCCTGCACCGCGCTTCATCACCCAAAAAAGAAGCTAACAAGCAGGTTCAAGGCGAGGGCAACACTGCCTTGGAGCATCTTACTATCCACTGGGATATTGACTCCCGTCCGCAAGGTGCCGATGTGTCATGGCGTGTGGTTTCATCAACTCCTGATGTTAAAAACCAGAACTACCGCTACCTGAAAACCACTCCGTATGAAGCCACCGAAACATTTGACATCAAAGGACTGACATACAATAATGCTGGCGATGTGCAAATTGAAGTAAAGTGCGAAAAGAGTGGTTATTACACCCAAAGCAAACGTTTCAGCGTGCTCTCAATAATTGACGAGAAAGAAATTAGCGCTCTATTCCGCCTCGTAAAAGAAGAGTGACATGAAAAGGCTTATTATAATCGCATGTGTATTACTCCCTGCGTTGCTTAACGCGGGAGTAATACTCAAAAAGTCGGGGCAGCGCCTTGAGGACGTGTCAATCAAGTTGGTTTCCGACACAGAAATAGTATATACCACTCTTGAAGGCACCGAAACATCTATTCCTAAAACAGAAGTGTCAGCAGTTCTATACGATGACGGCAGGTATGAGGAAATCCGCCAGACAACTACGCAAAACACTTACGACAGCGATGAAAATGCCTTTGCCGTTCGACGTAAAGATGAGTTGACACGCGAACAGCAGGATAGCATTTGGCGCGCACAAGCAGAGGCATACGCACTTGCACGCCAACAGAAAAAGCAGGAAGCTGACAGTGTACGCCGCGCCAAGCATGAGGCTTATGCCGCCACTTATGAATTGATTAAACAACAGATTGACAGCGTCAATCGGGCGAAAGAGGAAGCGAAAAGGCTTGCTGCTGAACGCAAGCAATTTGTGGCGGACAGCATTAAACAGGCGAGACAAGAAGAAAGGCGTATGGCTATCGAACGCAAGCAATTTGTGGCAGACAGCATTCTGCAGGCGAAGCAGGCTGAAGCGGATAGAATAAAATCCATGGAGCCATATTTTATCACAAGGATATCAAATAAAGAGTATATTCTCAATGGCACGCAGATGAATAAAAAGGCGTATCAACAATTTCTTATGAAAAATTGCGCCGAAGCTTATTCATTATATGCAAAAGGAACGCGCGAGGTCAAGGCAGGCTGGGCTTTATTCAGTTTGGGCTTGATTACGAGTGCTCCGTGGTATTTTCTAAATGAATACGCGGATGTCTCTGACGGATGGTGCTATATTGGCGGCGCCTTATGTGCGAGTATGATACTTGTGAACTTTCCTGTCATTGGTGCAGGTTATGGACACCGCAAAAAATCAGTTAATGTATATAATCAAAAATGTGCCTCTCCAGACAATCTGCTTTCCCTCAACTTCGGAGCCACTCGCAACGGACTCGGGCTTACGCTTAACTGGTAATTCGACATCGCCACAGGTATCGTTTGTATAACAAGTCAGCGCGCTGGTGCAATTTGCCCACCTGCGCGCTGATTTTTGCACCATACAAAATTACACCATTCCAAGATTTTGCGTGTTATTTCCGCTACACTCGCCTCCGAAAGTGACAACTTTTTCTAGTATAAGGCAAAGGCAGGCATGGTACTGTTTACTACAAATGGTGGCAATGATTTTTCATTTTTTATTTGAAATATTTGCCAATACGGATTAAAAATCGTAATTTTGTGTCGAAAATTCTGTCACAGAATTTTCGACATAGTTTTTTGGACACAAAAAATTAGACATGGATATTTAGACACAAATACTATAAATTAAAGATTATGGCAACAAAACGAACAATTTCCAACCCTTTTTCCATCACATCATATATCGGTAAAGATTATTTTTGCGATAGAGAAGCGGAAACCGAACAGATCTGCAAGGCGCTATATAATCGCAGGAATATAACTTTGATAAGCCCGAGAAAAATGGGGAAAACAGGTCTTATTAAGAATGTTTTCGATACAATAGGGGAACATGATGCACACTGCTTTTATGTCGATATCTATAACACTTCTAACTTACGTGAATTCATTAAGGTGTTTGCGGAAAACGTTTTTACAAAACGTCTTAGACCTTTTACAGAGCACGCATGGCAAGAAATATCACGATATTTCAGTAATTTACGGCCAGTTTTTTCTATTGATCCAATCACAGGTACCCCCCAATGCAGTATAGACGTACAGGCGGAGCACGAAGAGAATACCCTACGCACGATTTTCGACTATCTTGAGCAAGCGGACAAGCGGTGCTTTGTGGCCTTTGACGAATTTCAGACTATCGCCGAATATTCTGACTCAAAGATGGAAGCAACACTACGCTCTTATATACAACACCTTAATAATGTGCAATTTATCTTCGCAGGAAGCAAAAAACATGTTATGCTGCAAATGTTTTCATCTGCAAACCGTCCGTTTTTCCAGAGCTCTCAGCTGATGGATATAGATGTCATACCTGAAGGCACATACTACACATTCTCCTCTTCCCACCTACAGAGGCATGGGCAGCAAATGGATGCCGGCACATTTCATGAGTTGTACACATTAGTAGGAGGACACACTTGGTATGTGCAGGTTATGCTTAACAGGTTGTATGAAAGTGCTATAAAAGAAATTAAATATGAAGATGTACTTACTGTTATAGACCAATGGTTACAAGAGCAAAGCCCTATTTATCAAACATATAGCCGGCTACTGACCAATAAGCAATTAAACATAATGCGTGCTGTTGCACACGAGGGATTTGTTAAAGAACCGGGGAGCAGCAAATTTTTGCAAAAATATGATTTAGGAGCATACAGTACGGTACGCAGCATAATAAAAACACTGACTGACAAAGAGTTGCTTTACCCACACGAAGACGGAGGTTATAGTGTGTACGACCGTTTCTGGGGAATATGGTTAAGGCATAACTAAACGAACATGGGACGGCAAACTGTCGTCCCATGTTCGTTTAGTCAGCAAGAGTAAATACGGTTTACTCCACTACTTTGCGGTATTTGCCTTCAATGATGAGCATGCCGGGTAGTATTGAGCCTCCCGCCACTTTGCGAAGTGACGTGTAATTGAGGTTTGAGCCTTCAGCCTGTTCTGCCGCGGCGTTGTAGCGGTTGTCCCATATTTTCCCCCTGACGGGTTTGACGGTTGCCACATATTTGTAGCGAGTGCGTCCATTTTCGTCCTGTATGGGCTGAATGACTTGGAAAGAGCTGTTTTCGGTAATGCCTTCCTTGAGCCCAATCTTGGCCGCCAGAACGGTGCCAACTGCGTCTTCTACTATGTCAAAAACTGGGGTCTTAACCTTAAAGTCCTCATACTGAAGCTGCAACGCGGCAATGTTTTTGTCGATTGAGCGCGTTGTTATGGTGCGCAGGAACTCGCGGCGGTCATATTTGCCTTTGAGGGCAGACTTGCTGTCGTATTCATATTCGTGTGCGACATACCTGACTTTCCACATGGGGTCACTGACCATGGCGTTGAACTTTGCCTCGTCAAAACCTGTTCGCTCATCCATCCAGTATTGCGAGTAGAATACGGCGGCGATGCTGTCGTTCCAGTCAAGACGAAAGAGGTAAGAGTGTGTCTTCACCTTAAAACCAGTGAAAGAGTCTGCTATTTGTCCTGCTGACTGGGCGAGTTGCCGCCCTGATGTTCCCCCAGTCA
This sequence comes from Paludibacteraceae bacterium, assembly GCA_017454915.1. Classification (GTDB taxonomy): domain Bacteria; phylum Bacteroidota; class Bacteroidia; order Bacteroidales; family Paludibacteraceae; genus UBA3747. Next base: position 53,714 of record JAFTCC010000048.1, on the reverse strand, counting down.
AACCGTCAGCAAGTGCACCGAAAATTGCCAGGGCTATTTTGGCTGATTGCGCCTTCTGCTCAGCTGTAACATACGTCATGTCGTTGATGAGCATGTAGGTGTTGCCTATTAGTTGTTCGCCGGCATCCTCAAGAATCGCCAGTCCGCGTGCGGTTTGTGACGCCAGTTCAACGTCAAACACTGTGGCGTTGTAGTTACCGCGCTGTTTGATGAGCTCCACGTCGTAGTATGGATGCTCTTGGCTGTAGTTGAACCATTTGAGCACGAGCATTGGCGCCACGTTGTTGTCATTGAGGAACTTCTCGAGGGCTTTGCCGTTATTTTCTATGTCTTTGGCGTTGAGGTTTTTGCCGTAATCCGCCTTTATCAGCCCTTTGCGGCCTTTCTTTTTCGCGCCAGTGATGTCATTGTCATCAATATAAACGAGGCGCTTGCCATCTGCCGAGAGTGTGTGGTCGTCATACTTTTCGGGGCATGGCATGGCGGAAAAAGCCGTGCGGACATCGTTGGCGAAGGTGTCCTCTTGGTGATAGACCATGAGCGTGGAGAGCGAACTGCGCATATACTTGAAATCCTGCGCGTGAACTCCTAATGCGACAGCCAGTGTGAGTACTATAGTGTAAAAGTGTTTCATAGTAATTTGATAAATAATAGTGTGTTAAACCACAATCGTTCATTAGCCCGACCGTGGGTGTAAATTAGTAAAAAGTGCAAAGCGCAAAACCATGTTGATGAGATTTGCACTTTGCACTTGCACTAAAGGCTGCTTATCTGAGCCATGCGATGTTAGTTGTGGTCGGCTGCTGGTGGTTGCCATAAGCCATTCCGACGGCTTTCCATGCATCAATGCGCTGCGACTCGAGGTCCACCTGATCCTGATACATCTTCATCTCGAATTTCCAGTCGTCAAGCACCTTTGTCTTGATCTCGTTGTAGAGTGCCATAGCATCGCCGTGACATGAAGCCTCGGGATAAATTTCGGAGAGGAATTCCCCAGCTGCGGCGGCTCCTGCCGAGTTCTGCTCTGCTGCCCATGCAGCGCGAGCCTTGGCAAGGTTGATTTGGCAGGTGTAGTCAATGTATTTCTGGAAAATTTTGTCGCCGACCTCCAAACTGCGGTCGAAGTTGCGGCACTCTGTTGGGAAACCGCTCACGAGATACAATGCCTGTTCATACTCATGACGTTTGGCGAGTTGTTCAGCCTGTTTGAAGATAGCTTCTGCTTGAGTGTCATACCAATCAATAATTTTCGCCTTGCCTTGTGCCACAAATTCTTTGATGGCGGGCGAGTTGATGTTGATGCGGCGTATTGCGTCCATATATGATTTTGCCTCGTTGGGGCCTATGCCCTTGGCTGTTACGCTCGTCTGCGAGAACACTGTCTGGGTGTTGTAGTCAGCGATGTAAAACGTGAACTCCAGTGTCTGTGCCACCTGCGGAGGTGCGGAGGGGGTGATGTCTTTGGTTTGTGGCGAGGCAATCACAGTGATGAAGAACTGCGAGAAGCCGGGCAATTTTGCCACACCATTGGCGGTGAGCACTTGGTTGAGCTTGTTTATGACTTGGTTCTGAGCTGATGCCGGGAAGTCCTGTGGCAAGTCAGACGGAATGATGGCAAGTGCTATTGACGAGCCCTTATCCTGTGCGCTGACGCTCCATGCGAGTGTCAATGCGCATATAATGGTAAGTATTTTTCATTTATTTGCTTTTTTATTTTTAGTGGGACATTGTTATTTGAAGATGCTATTATGCGTCACCGCTACGCGGTTTTTTGGGGGAGGGTGTTTTCCGTTGCCCGCGGGTTACACCCACGGCTAATCTGCACCGCCCCTGCAGGGCTAATTGCCTTACTTTCCGCCGATGATGAGCATGCAGCTTCCAAGTCCGCGAGGCACCACCTTAACCGGCAATGACGTTACGGTTTTAAGGTATTTCGAGAGTTGGCGTGCGAAAGCCTCGGTGTCCATCGCAGTTCCGTTAGGTTTGTTGAGCGGTATGCGGACCTGCTCGTATGCGATACGTGTTTCGGTGCCATCGAGTTTTGAGAAACGTCCCTGAATGGTGTTTTCTGCCATCCAGTCATCAATGAGCAATGAGAGTTCCTCGCCATTATATTCTTCTTCAAAATCGATTCCGGCATCGTCCCACACGCGCAGATCAAGAGCCACTTCGCGTCCGTTGGCGAACATGTCCTCAAAGTGCGCCATAAGTTTGTTGTTGAACTCGTCGATGTTGGCGAGCACAGCCTCTTCGAGCAATACCACCACTTGGGCTGACATTGTTGGTGTGCTTGCGCCTGACGAACCGGCTATCTGTTTGTTGCTGTAGCTGTCAAGTCCGCGCATGATGTAGGTTAGTGTCGCTTTTGGACCTTGGTATTTTACATCCCAGCTGAGTTCGATGATGATGTCGGCTTTTGCCACACGGCGCAGGCGGTCGATGGGGTTCTCCTGCATGCTTGCGCCAGACTTGCTTGACATCATGTTCTCCTCTGCCTGCTGCCTCTGTATGCTTTGAAGCGTTGCCTCAAGGTCTTTGAGCGGGAAACCACGGTCTGTCATCAGGTCATTGATTTTGGCTATTGCAAGTTTCAGGTCCATGTCGTTTTGCAGTGCGGCACGGTAGTCGGGCAATTTGAGTGTGGTGCCCATGTCGTCATAAGACATCATGTAGCCGTTCTGGTTGCACCATGCCTCGCTGGGCACGACCATTATAGTTGGTTTTTTTGCCTGGCCGAAAGCGGCAGTAGCCATGAGAACGGCGCAGAACATAAGTGATAAAATGCGTTTCATTGTTCTTGAATTAGAAATTATTGGTTAATCTTTGAAGCGTTGGACTAACAAAAATGTCAAAAAGTAAATGACCATTTATTGTTTGAGTATTCCGTCGTCGATGAGTTTTTGTTTGAGCTTTGAGCGGAACACGCACACAGTGGTTTCGCACAGGGTTTGCGCGTCGGTTCTCTTGAAGTGCGATGTTACGACACGTTTTTCTTTCATCGAGCAGAAGTTTTTGTATTCGCCGTGATCGGCAAAGAAAGCGTTGAAATAGTCCTCGTATTTGTCTCGCGCGTTGGTTTCAAACAGCAGGGGGTTGAGGTTTCTCTGGCTTGTTGTGGCTGCCTGCACTCCGTTAAAGATAACGTCATAGACGGCAGTTTTCTGCGCCTGAACGTAGGCGTCGGTGGAGTTACGGGCACGTCCCCATGCACGGATGGTGTAGGAGCCGTCGAGTTCACTGCCTATGACTTTTGACTTGTAGTCATAGTAGGCTTGTGACTGTCTTTTTCCAACGCAGCCCACCATGGTCAGCACCACAAGCAGGCAAAGGGTTATTTTTGTAAATGTTTTCATTTTGTCGAGTTAAAAATTTGTGTGTTAAAAAATAGAACTTGTGTTAGAAACCGGTGCTAAGCCCGCGTATTACGCCGGCCTGTTCGAGTGCTTTGCGGAGTTGGTCTTTTGCGACAGACACAACCACACCAACCTTGTGTTCCGATTTGATTTTAACGTCTTGGCGGCTGGCGGCTTTCACTTGCACATATTTCATGTATTCGCCTCCGTCAGCAAAGAAGCGTTTGAAGAAGTCAGCATATTCTTGCTCTGCTCCGGGGTTGCTGCAGAGCGGGCGTTGGGGTGTGCAACCGTTGCCACCGGCATAGCCCTTGAAGATAATGCCATGAACTGCGTTTTTGCTGCACTGCTCATAAGCCACGCGGGAGTTCTTGCTGTAGCTCCATACCTTAACAAGATAAGTGCCCTGAGCTCCGTTGCCAGCACATTCCAGCTCATAGCGCCATTCATTAGTAAGACGATCGGCGCGTTTGCCGGCAAAACTCAAACCGCTTACCATAAGCAGCACGAGAAGAGGAAGGATTTTTTTCATAATTTTATTAGGTTTTTAATGAGTTAGTTGTCGTAAGAATAAACGTGCGAAAAATGAAAAGCAACAAGTGTGCCATAAAAAAAACGAACATGATAATAGCAAATTCCGCATGGCAAAGGTAGCAATAACTTTGTAAACTAACAAATTTTTTGTACATTTGCGGTGTTAAATTCAGTTATTAACACCTTATTATAGTAAAATCACTAATCACTGCCACAAAGATTTCATTCATCTTTTTCCAACATAACGCAAGTGCCATCTGCACTTTGCTCAAATCAGATATTCCATCAGTTCAAAACTTTCATATACTTTATTTATGGTTAAACGGATTACTTTTTCAGCCCTATTAAGCTTGGCATTCGCGCTATGCGGTGCAGTATGCCGTCCTGTTAGCGTGAACGTGCCGCTCACTGACGGCGATTTGGGCGGATTTGAGACATATAATATAAGCGGCGTGTACCGCGACTGGCATTTTAACGGGGCGTATGGCATTGTAGTCAATGCATGGGGCTCCAATTATGTCGAGGACGACTGGCTTGTGTCGCCAGAATATGACTTCACCGGCATGGAAAGTTTCAGCCTGTCGTTTGAGCACTGTCTTTATAAAGCCACCACTACAGACTTTGCCTCGGAAGTGCTTCATGTTTATATCACCGATGAATTTACGGGCGACGTGAACACCACTCAGTGGACTGAGCTGACGGTGAGCCAGTGGTCCAAAAGTTATGTCTATGCCACCGCCTCCGCTGCCGATTGGTCAAAATGGACAGACGGCATCCGTTTCGCGTTCCGTCTTACCCACGACCCTGCGCAAGGCCGCGAGGGACTGTATTGGGAACTTCGCAACCTGACGTTGACCACGACCTGCTCGCAAGGCGCCGGCAACCCCGGGCAACCCGACACACCCACCGACCGTTTTGTCGTGCGTTTCAAGGGGCATAATCGCGTGTGGACAGCGCCTGTGGCTGTTTTTACCGACAATTCGACAGAAAACGTTATTCAAACTTCTGCCATGCAGCTTGTGGGGGCGGAAGGCGACTACAACCTATGGGAGAAAGAAATTGACGGAGATGAACTCTACGAGACATTTTTCGCCGAAAATTTGGCTGTCGCAATCCGGCAGAACAGCTATAGTGCGGACTACCATAGTGGCAGGCTTCAGACACTGCCGCGTCTGCTACTGGACGACGGGATGCACTGCTTCATAGCCGGAAACCTCGATGGGGAGGCCAACATCGAAAGCGACGGAAACAGCTATGACACATGGTATTACGTAAGCCAAGAAAGCAACTACAACGTTAACGAGAATAACACCATAGGGCGGCAAACAGGTATGCTGTTTGACACTGAATGTAACGACCTTGACCACCACGTGCGCTATGCCTCGCTGGTAGGCAAGTCGGGAACGGAACTGTGGGATGCCGTCAACCAAATCGAGAACCGCGACAAGCGCGTAACGACATACATGGCTCTGCGCGGCGCTTATATGGTGACGGATTACAGCACATACGGCAACATCCTTGACATGTATTCCAACATGAGCGGCACGTATCGCTACCCCCAAGGCACGTCGGGCAACAGCAGCGAAATCAGCGCGGTGTTTAACCGCGAGCACAGCCTGCCAAAATCATGGTGGAAACACGACAACAACAATTGCATACCGGCTTTCACCGACATCGTTCACGTAATTCCTGCCAACGGATATGTTAACGAGGCGCGCAGCTACTACCCCTATGGAGAGGTGGGCAGCGCACAGCAGACTTTTGGCAACGGCAGCAAGGTCGGCAACTCGTCTTTCAGCGGATATACAGGACTGGTGTATGAGCCCATTGACGAGTATAAGGGCGATTTCGCACGCATTTATTTCTACATGGTTACGTGCTACAGCAATGTAAAATTCAACAACTACAGCACCGGCGGAGCCGTGTTCAACTACATCAGCAACAAATCTGATTTCACCACATACGGCAAAAACCTGTTTATGAAGTGGGCGCGCAACGACGAGGTTTCAGACTTTGAGCGCCGGCGCAACGACGGTGTGCAGTCCATACAAGGCAACCGCAACCCGTTTGTGGACCTGCCTAACCTTGCCGAATACCTCTGGGGCACGAAAACTGGCAAACCCTATAGTTTTGATGACATGGATACGGCAGTGGAAGAAACTGCGGAAGACACCGGAGTTAGCGCATGGCGTCAGGGCGAGGCCATCTGCGTCTTGACAACACTGAACAACGTAAAGATAGAACATTTTGACATCACAGGACGACTGCTTGGCACATACACGATTGGCGCTCCGTCAACAATATCAATAAATAGTGCCAACGGCGTGAGCTTGATACGCGCCACTGACGAACGCGGCAACGTGAGAACAATAAAAGTGATAAAATAAGCGGTACGCAATTCAAAACAATATAAACCGAAAATGATGCGGCATTTTCTACTGTGCATAACATTTTGTCTGTCAGCAATGCTGAACGCGGCTTCATTTCGTCTGGGCTGCAACTCTGACAAGGCGTTGCTCGGAATGACTTTGCGGTTCAGCTATGACATCGCCGAAGCGGAGAACGCCAAAGTTGTTGACCTCATGGTGATGGAGCCTGACGTTGACTCTTACCGCCATCTTGGAGCCGTGGACTACTTTACGCCGCAGTCCGTCGGGGTGTATCATTTCGAGGCAATTATGTCGTGTGACGAGGCTGATGAGGTTCACTCCAACATTGTCTTGGTAGAGATAAGCCAAACCGATGAGATTAATGACGATCATTTCATTGTCCGCTTCAAGGGTAACCGGCACGTGTGGACACGTCCGTTTGTTAAAGTGCCTAATGGCTTCTACCTGATGTCAGCGTCGGGCACAGAGGGCGAAAGCGTATTTTGGGAGTGTGATATTCCTGCCGCTGCCGGACAGCCAATGAAATTCTCCCTGTTGCAGGACGGCTACACAGGCGACTACTATAGCGGCACGATAGAAACCCTGCCAAGCACGCTCACCGAACCCGGAACATATTGCTTCACCGCCGCCAACCTCAACGGCAAAGCAAACATCAACCGCGACAACACGTATGCCTACACCACCACCGAGACCAACTACGACACTGCAAACGGTGACAACACAGGCCGCCAGGCCGGCAAACTGTTCGAGATAGTATGCGACGACGCTGACCACCATATCTACTACTCATCGCTTGAGGGCAAATCAGGTGATGAGCTCCGGCAGGCGATTATGGACCTCACAAACGCACGCAAGCGAGTTACCAGTTATCAGAACCTGCGCGAGGCATACGCCATCACCGACTACCGCGAGTATGGCACTATTTGGGACATGTATTCCAACAAAGCAGGGACATACCTTTACCCGGAGGGGGTGTCAGGCGGAGAAAGCGAAACTAAAGCCGCCTACAATCGAGAGCATTCTATGGTTAAATCGTACTGGGGGCATGAAAACAACGCCTGCATTCCGGCTTTTTCCGACATAGTTCATGTGGTACCTACCAACGGATATGTTAACACCTGCAGGCTCACATATCCTTACGGCGAAGTTGGACAAGTGACACAAGCTTTCGGAAACGGAACCAAGAAGGGCTACAGCGGGTTCGGATCATATACGGATGTGGTGTTTGAGCCTATCGACGAGTACAAGGGCGACTTCGCACGCATATATTTCTATATGCTCACCTGCTACGGCAATCTCGATTACACTCACAACGACCACGGCAAGGTAACTTTCTACTTCGACGGTACACGCTCGCAGTTCACCAATTATGGCCAGAGCCTGATGATGAAGTGGAGCCGACAGGACAATGTGTCGGAAAAAGAGCGCAGCCGCAACGACGGCATACAAGCCGTTCAGGGCAACAGAAACCCGTTTGTGGACCTGCCTAACCTTGCTGAATACCTTTGGGGAAAGAACGTAAATGTGCCATACAGCTACGATGACAGCCTTATCCCAACTTCTGTTCAATCAGCAGACTCTCAACAAAGCATAAGAGCTTGGCAATACGGAGGCACTATTTTCATCGACTTCTGCGGCTCAAGCGCAAAAATTGAAATCTTAAGCCTACTGGGGCAAGTGATTTATTCCGCTAATGTCTACGGCGCACAAACGATAACATGCCCTGCCGGACACACAATGCACATCGTCAGGGCAACTTACGGCGATGGCAAAAATATTGTTATAAAAGTTAAATAGGATTCCCATTTTACTTGTCAGCGCCGCATTCAATCCATAGACAACTATACGTTTGCAGCAGATAACTTACACATTAGTTGTTATCCGCTACATTTATATAGTATTTTTTTTGTAAAATTTTGGCAAAATGACACTATTTTTTAGCAAAATAGGACATTATCTTGACAAAAAAAAAAAAAAAAAAGGAGATGAACTGCCGTTTTACGGCGACGAACTGCAAACACACCGGTTATTTACATAAAAATGGCGCAATAAAATGACACTTAAAGGTGGAATAATTGCTATTTGAGCACTAAAAAAAAGCGTCATTTACACAACCATATTGCTGCCATTTCAAAACATTTTTGTAACTCTGTAGACTGAAAAGAATGCGCATTATGATACATCACGTTTTTGCTGACGATATGATAATAGTCATTTCGAATGCATAAAATGACAATGCGGTTGATAAAAGGTAGTAAATTAAGGTGATACAAAACGATTTTAGTTACAAAGGGTAATTGCGCAAGATTATTTGTTAGACATGTTAGCAGAAGGACATACATATTGTATACTTGTCTTAACGGCATTACTTAAACGGTTGCGGTTTGCAGCTGTCGCGGTACTTTTGCTGTTTATTGGCCATAGCGCTTTTGCGCAGAAAGTGGCGCTGAAAAACAATTTGTTGTATGACGCCGCACTCACGCCCAACCTAACGCTCGAATGGTATCTTGCCGAGCAATGGACTATGCAGGTTGAGGCCGGCTTCAATCCCTTCCCGCTTGATGACGACAAGGAGCATAAATGGCGTCACGTGCTGGTTGACCTTGAGGCAAAGTACTGGTTCTGCCGTGCTTTTGTCCGCGACTTTGTAGGCGTCAACGTCGCGTATAGTCATTTTAACGTGTCGGGCGGCAACTACCCTATTGGCTGGCTTTACAAAGACGTTAAAGACCATAGGCTTCAGGGTGATATGGTTGCGGCCGGGGCGAGCTACGGATGGCATTTTATCGTCAGCCCGCATGTCAGCTTTGAACTTGAGGCAGGCTGCGATGTGGGATACGCATGGTTCAACCGCTATGACTGCGGACGCTGCGGCTCTAAAATAGACAGCCCGCGCAAGTGGTTCGCAGTGCCAAAGGCGGGAGTCAATCTCGTCATTATGCTCAAGTAGCACAAAAATAAAATTAGAAAGACTAATATGACTAGTCAAACTAGGAAAACTAGTAAAAATAGAAAGACTAGAAAAAAACAAGAAAACTAAAAACAATTGCTTATCAAACAGAGACTTTACATATTATTAACAGCGTTACTGCTCATAGCAGGAAACTTGAGGGCTCAGGTCATCAGCGACAACAGCGTAAGTGGTGACACGATAACCCTGAAGTACGTGGTTCCTGTTGGTGAAATCAGGAAAGACGACGAATTGTTAATCCGCCCGTGCCTTTTGTGTGACAGCATGGACGAGGCTCTCGACACCATCATCGTCCGCGGCAAGCGCCTTGCCCAAGAGAAGCACCGCGCCTATGTGCTCACCGGGGCAAAAAAACGCGGCGAGCCAGAACAGTCGGTAATGCCGGCGGAATATACCAAGCGCGGAATACAGTGCGAAGTCAAACTGCCTCTCGCAAAATACAAATGGGTTGTGCTCAATCCCGTGAGGCTGTGCATAGAGCGCGAACGCACCAACTGCTGCAAGACCGACACTCTTCCCACGCTGTGCTCTATCCCGTTCCAATCTGACTACGAGGAGCCGGAACCAATAGTGGAAATCGTAGATACCGTACCTGTTGACACTGTCGAAATCGTAGAGATAGACACCGTGCCTGTGGTGCCCGACATCGTCGAAGATGCTCCGATAGTCGGCAACATGGATGACTATAAACAGTTTGACACCAATATGGCTCTGGGCGAGGACAGCAGCGCAATATATGTATATTTTGAAGTTGACAAAATTGTCATCAAGCGCGAGTATATGGGTAACGCGCCTCGACTTGACAGCATAATGCACCTTGTTGACGCCATCCACAGCGACAGCACCCTCGAGGTGGGCAAGATACAGATACTTGGCCTTGCGTCAATCGAAGGCAACAACCCGCACAACATCTGGCTCGGCGCCGAACGCGGCAAGGCCCTGAAGAACTACATCCAACAGCGTGTCGCTCTGCCTGACTCATGCTTTGACGTAGTCAACGGCGGCGAGGCGTGGGCGGAAGTGAGGTATTATGCTGAAACGCACGACTTCATAGGCAACAAGCAGGTGCTTGACATTATACACACCGTTGACAACCTCGACAAGCGGGAGGCATTGCTCCGTCAACTCAATGGAGGCAAGACATACCAACACCTCAAGGTCAACCTGTTCCGAACTTTGAGATACTCGGGTTACCTGCGCATATATTATAGGGCAAAACCTAAAGACCAGAAGCAACAACAGTCAACTAATCAATAAAACAACATATAAACCACCCAAAACAAAAAAAAGGAAAGAATTATTAATCACCTAATTTATTTTTATTATGAAAACATTTAAGACATTTGCCATTGCAGCCATCGTGGCTCTCGTAAGCGCAACCGGCTTCACCTCCTGCAAGGACGGTAATGATGCCAAGAACGAACCAAACCCCGAACAGGGTAACTACACCGGCGAGACCGTAAAGACGCAATTCCTCATCAGCATTGCAGAAAACGTGTCACGCACCAACCGCATGCCAGCCGCAACAATTCAAGACGGCGGACTCCGTACAGATTTCCGTGGCATGGACAGCATCGTGCTCATCCCATTCTCTGACGGCCTCTACGCTACCCGTAACGGACGCAACATCACCCTCGGCTCTATCGCCGCAACTGATGCCGGAACCGTTACAGCAGGAAATATGAACGCTCAAAACTCTGTCTTCTATGAAGATGTGGCAATTCCTCTGGGAACCAACCACTTCCTTTTCTATGGTAAAGCCATCGACAACACCGAAAACACTCTTATCAGCACCGTAGCCGACAAGCACAAATTCGGTATCCTCGAGTCATCCAAACTGCGTGACGGGGCAACACCATCTAACTTCAACCCGGCAGACATCTCGTTCAAACTCAAATCAATCTACGAGGCTTCATCTAACCCTGACAAGAGCGCAGCTATCGCTACCCTGCTCACCAACATCGCTAACGCTGCATCAGGCGAAGCTTCATGGAATTCAGCTGCTAAGTCAAATGACGCTCTTTTCGCACTGCACGAAGACTTCATCACTCTTAAGGCAGGTTCTTCACACTCAGTTGAGAGCACTCTTGAGGATCTCTACAACACTCTGAAACGCTACCAACTCACCCTCGTTACTCCCGACGCAGCTTCACAGGCTGTTATTGATGCCATTGAAGTTGGGTGCAACGTAACAGGTTCAGCACTGCCTTACACATTGGCACTTAAAGATGCCTATGCAGGTTATCCCGCAAATGTTAACCTTCCTGACGGTGCAGCCGGCGTGCTTTGGAACGCAGGCACATCATCATTTGCTGTAGCAGTCAGCGCTGTTGGCGGACTCGGTGTTTCTTCTTTCAACCAGTACACATTCCCCGCTTCTCTCCACTACTATGGAGAAAGTGCCATCAAAACATCTGTTGACTCAAAGAAACAATGGTATGACGGCACCAACAACTGGGAAACCATCCTGAGCAAATACGAGGCCGACAATGCCACCGTGGCTCAAAGCACCAAGTCTGTAGCACTCAAAAACGACATCAACTATGCTGTCGGACAACTCAAGGTTAACGTTAAGCACGCTGCCACCCTCAAGGACAACAAGGGCTATGACTATGAAATTCCTGCCGCAGGCATGGTATGGACAGGTATCCTCATCGGCGGCCAAAAAGTTGTTGACTACAAGTTTGAGCAGAAATCAGCCGAACCCGCAACTTTCGTTATCTACGACAACGACCTCAACGGCAAAGACGCAAATGGCGAAGTTAAACTCGAAAGCGCTAACGTCAAGTCAAACAGCACACTCGTGCTCTCATCTAAAGACAACGACGACAAGTCAGACGAAATCTATTTCGCTCTCGAATTTGTTAACAAGGGCGCTGATTTCTACGGCAAAGACGGTCTTGTTCCCGCCGGTGGCAAATTCTACCTCGTGGGCAGCCTCAAAGCTAACGGAACTGAAGCTAACCACCCCGCAAAGTGGAACATCTTCTTCAAAGACTACCGCACCGTGGCTAACGTTACCGTGGCTTCACTGGCTAACGCTTACAACGTAATTCCTGACCTCCGCAGCCAGGGCATGGAACTCGGCTTCTCGGTTGACCTCGTTTGGCAGGATGGTCTGTCATTCGACGTAGTTCTCAACTAATAACCAATAGACTTTCAAGTCTTTACAAATGACCAGACTCGTCAAAATAACACTGCTTTTTCTCTGCGCCATTGTGGCGCAGAGCTGCAGTGTTATTGACGACGATCTGTCAAACTGCGACAAAGCCCTTGAACTCGACCTCGAGGTAAGGCTCCACACTCAGCTTGACCTTGAACTCAACCAACAGCTCACCGCTGACCAAGACAATCCCATCAGACAATTGCTTTATGAGCAGTTGAAAGATATATTTTCTGACCAAGCACAAGACATTGATGCGATTATCTACCGCGACAACAGCAACGAAGTCGCCACACATATCAATGAGGTGATAAACAGCAATCAGAAAACCTATACCATAAGCCTGCCGATGGACAATTATGACGCCATCGCGTTGGCCAACATCGACAACAACGCCGTAGTCAACTTCACCGGAAACGAGATAAACGGTGAGGGGAAAATCACGGTACCTGCTGACACAGTGAACAGCCAGCGCACCGGACTATTTGCGGCACGAAAAGAAATAACAATCACCTCCGCTGCATCGCAGACAGTGAAAATGACCTTAAGACAGGTCAATTCGGCTGTAGCGCTATTGCTTGACCACAGCGGGGTGGAACTCAATAAAGTGGAAGTTTTTGTGGAAGGCACCGCCAGCGACTTCATGGTTGCCGACAGCTCTTTCATTTTCAATAAAAAAATTGTGGCTCGCGCCAACTTGCCACAAAACAACCAACCCAACCAAATGCCGTCTCGCGCTCAGCAGACAACGGCACAAAAGTGTTTCACGGCAGTTACGCTGCCATCAGTCAACACACCTAATGCCGACGGGTCATACTATAACGTAGTGGTTTATGCCACAAACTCTGACGGCACGATTACGCGTACCGAACTTGCCATCCCCGACCAACTGCCCGCAGGACACCTCAGGGTCATCAAAGCGCAGCTACAAGGCGACGGACGAGTGCAGCCGACAGAAAACACCAACATCGGTGTTACGGTGCAACTCGACTGGCAGCAAGGCGGCGAACACGAAATAATTTTATAAGGAGCCAAAGCCATTAATACGCTTAAAAACATATTAACTATTCTGTTATGCCTGCTGTTGGGCACCTCATGCCGTGAGCGTGAAGCCGAACTAATAGAGCCCGTTACCGTGCCGTTGAGGCTTTCGGTGCCGGTCGAAAATTCGTCAAGGCTGTATAGCGCCCGACGCGTAATAGGCGACCCGGGCTATGCCGAAACACTGGCAGCACCGCAATACGTGTACATCTTTGCCGTGGTTGACAATGCCGACGGCACACAGTCGGTCTATACCGTCATAGAAAAGGAACTTGACATGACGCGGTGGTCAAGAAACACATACACCGGCAGCCTGCGCACCGAGGGCGATGAAGTGCTCACCTATGAGCGAGACATTACCATACCGCTCACCTCGCAGCCACGGACAGCCGGACGCATCTATGCCGCCATGAGCCCAGTACCGCTCAATTTGAGCAACACTTCACCGGCAACGGAAGCGCAAGTGCTCAACATCACATATACGGTCAACGACGCGCTGCAGCCACACCTGCAGAACGTGTATTCCACGCCATACAACTATGATGTCAACGGCGAGTACTACGGCAAACTGAATGGCATAACCGAAAAAGTGCCACAAGCGAGGCTCATGCTCTACCACGTCGCTTCTAAAGTTGATGTAATGTGGGCAGTGCCGCAAGACATCAGACAACAGATGAAAATAACCGGCATAACGGTCAAAAACCTATATCAGGGCGAGGCATACCTCTTCAAGCCCAACGCCCTGCAGCATGAGATGATCAACGCAGGATACAACATCACAATAGCGGGTAACTCACCTGCCACGTGGTGGGAAGGCAGACAATACGTATATACCATACCATATCAGACCGCGGCAGGCAAATTCCCGCTGCAAATCGACTATGGCATACAGACCGTTACAAGCGACACGTACAGTTTGATCCTGCTTAAAACCATCAACTCGAGCGGAGCCATATTCTCACCATGGCTCAGATGCCAAATGACATTTACTGCGCCAAAATCAGGTAGCGAAACGAAAAACATTGAATAAGAAACATATCTTAAATAATAACATGTCAACCTTACGACACTTGCGTAGCATATTATTATCGCTGTCAATAGTTTGGGCGGCTATGGCCCACTCGCAGACAGACACTATCCGCTATGTGCGTGTCTCAGGTTCATACGGCAATGACGGGCGCAGTTGGGAAACAGCCACCAACAGCGTTCAGGACGCCATAAACGATTTACGCGACTATATCCGTCAGCATAATCTGCAAAGCGGCTCTGTGTATATTGCAGAGGGCACATACATACCCTCCGAAAGCGTTGAAACATCGGGCGGCTCACTACTTAACACGTCTTTCAAGATTTATGAGGGAATACACGTGTTCGGCGGTTTTAGCGAGGCTGAACCCGAGGCAAGTCCGGGGTTAAGGGTGATGAAAAACGGTAAAACTTGGGATGACAACTGGAACTCCCGCATCGTTCTGGGTGCCGCAACCGATGAGCAGGTTTCAGAAATGTGGAACCTGCGCCACAAGACAATCTTGTCTGGCAACCACTCATCCCTTACCACCACCATCACTTACGACAGTATTCGCGGACGCTTTAATTCTTACTACCCTGCCAACTCCTACCACGTTGTGTGGTTTGCCACTAACGGTGAGATACCTGTTACGAGGGACTCTGTTGCCCACCACTATCTCCCGCTTGAACGCAAAGCGTGGATTGACGGCTGTTCCATTATGTACGGCAACGCTGCTTGGCGGCAGACCAACATCCGCAGCCACGCCAGCTATGGCGGCGGCGCGTATATGGTTGCCGGCTCCGAATTGCGCAACTGCATTATATCACATTGCTCCGCCACGATGCGAGGCGGCGGTGTGTATATGGACGGCGGCGGACGTATGGAGTTTTGCTATGTGCACACCTGTCAGGCGACAGGCGTCGGTATTGTGCAAGGATATGGCGGAGCGGTGGACATAGACTACGACGGCAGCGTCGAGCACAGCTACCTCACCCAGTCATGCGCACGACTCGGCGGCGGACTCGCTATATGCCACGTGCCTGGCGACTATCCGTGGGCAGAGATAATAAAAGCCCGCTACGGACGGGAACCAGTGCCAACAGACGAAATAAGCAACTTCTCGCCTTTCTGCTCTGCTACCGTAATCACCAACAACACAGCTAACGCAGAAGCAGGAGGCATATACCTTGACGAGGGCGGAACACTCAACCACTGCTCCGTGATGAACAACGACTGCATGGGTCCCGATGTGATGTACTACGGACGACGTCACGGACGCTCAGGAGGTATATATATCCGTAACTGCGGATTGATTTACAACTCAGTCTTTTGGGGTAACACCTGTAAAGCCAACAACAACATACAATTTGCCTCGATAAAACAGAGAGCAGGAGCAGAAGATGAAATCCTCGTGTACCACACAGCACTGATGAACCATGACATCACCGACTGGACCAATGTGTCAAAAGACATGGTGTTCACACTCGAGCGCAACAACTTCCCCATCAACAACATCCCTGCCAACTATCCGTGCTTTGCCAAACCAACCAACAAATCCGGTATTCTCACTCAGGATGGCGACGGCACTCAAACATACCCTGACCTTCACCCCGAAGCATACCAGCCTGTACGCAACTGGCACCCCACAGCATACACGACATTAGCCGAAAAAGGTGTGCAGGTTACCGACGCTGTGCAGGGCGCATCAAAATGGATACGTCATGCCCATACCTCATACGGAGTTGTCGGCAACACGTTTGAGCCGGTGTCATCACTTGGAGCGCTTGTCCGCGCCAACGAAAAAACGCGCCATACGCTGATTGCGCCACAGGGAATGGAATACAGGAGCGGCGAAACAGAGCCTATTCCAACGCTTTTCGTAAACCCTAATCGAACTGGACTGTTTGAAAATGGCGTATATTACGAGCCAGACTTGGTAGGAATGAACTGGGAGGCTTCCCTTCAGTCAATCGGCGATGCGCTCATGTATTTCAGATGGTATCTGGTAGAGGTTCCCGATGCCGCTATAGGGCATAGGGCATATTACCGGTTGCCGTCGTCGTGGGATGAGCAGGGCAACGTGACCGGCTACACAAATTACGACAACGTGCAGATATTGGTCAAGGAAGGCGAGATGACAACAGCCGGCCGCAGCAACTATCTTGACGGAGAAATGCGCACAGCCTCTATCCGCGTGCTGTCGCACATGAGAATTTACGGCGCGTACCCCAAGTCCAACACAGGCACATCGACTGCCGGGAGAGACCCGCTAAACATAATATCCCGAATTTCAGCCAACATAATGGGTGCGACAGGCAATGAGGCATACGCTAATAACTCTGCGCACGTCGTAACATTCATCAATGCGGAAAATGCCGTTATTGACGGTTTTAGACTACATAGCGGCAATGCCCATCATCTGGCCATGACAGCAGCAATCATGGCGGGAGGCGGCGTGTTGGTTAACAACGAGACAACTGCACCCGAAAAACGTATCGACATGGTAGGCAACCAGTTGCGCAACTGCGTGCTTGCCAACAACTCTGCCCCTAAAGGCGCAGCGGTATATGTCAACGGCGAACACCAAAAAGCTAATGGCGACGTGTGCTATGCAGACCTCACCATGGTCAACTGCGTAGTGCGTAATAACACATCAGATTTCACCGTCGCTGGCAGTACGGTAACTGAGTCTCATGGCGTAATAACAGCAAACGGCAGGGCATACATTGACATGAACCACTGCGACATGGTTAACAACGTCGGATACCCCTTCAAGGCTGACAACAAACCAACAACGGGTAGCGGAACAATACCATACCATGGATATATCAGGGTTGATAACAGCCTGATATTCTGCAATGGCGACCGCGTGCTTGACAACCGCGGCGACCTCGGAGCAGTAGCCAATGTTACGTCTGTCAACAGGGAAGGCCAGGAATATGTGTTCGGAACACACAACATATTCGACGCCGACATCAAACTACACGTAGAAAACAGCACCCAGCCTCACGGCTTTTTCCTTGAAGGCTTCACCAAGCCCGATATCACAGGCTTCTTGCCGTCAGGCTATTCTTCCACGCTGCAAATTGTCATGCCTTCGAGCAATAGCGTCAAGAACAACCAGTGCATATTCACCCGCACAGACCGTAATGCTTCCACCTATCCGGTATTCATGAACCCCTCGCGTAACGTCGGGCACTCGGTTGACAGCGACAAGCCTTTGTTTGGCGGCACGGTGTCATACATGCCCCTCAACACTAACCCCGCCGTTAATGCCGCATCAGCCAACCAGCGTGGCGGCAGCAACCTGCCACGTACAGATGTGGAAGACTATGACCGCAGCGACACAGAGCGACGCAACTACGGCGGCGCACCTGATATAGGCGCAATAGAAAACACCAACATGCCCAAACTCGGAGAAGTCGTTTATGTAACGCCCTACGGTGCCGGCAAAATGGACGGCTCTTCGTGGGAAAACGCCATAGCGGGTAACACTGTATATTTGCTTAATGACGTTGCAGGACCGGCACTCGCAGCTGGCGACTACATCGACCCCGAAATTACCTGCGACCGCATACTTGATAATAGCGGCACGCCCGTTCTTACCTCTGACCCAAAATACTGCGGCGGTTGGGGTAAGGTCTGGATTACTGCAATGACAGAAAGCGTAACCACAACGCTAACAACTAACACGACCATCACGGAACAGAACACGTATATAGGTGGACCTAATGATAATGAAGTAACAACAAATACTTTTGAGGAAACGACATCAGTCAGTACACCTGTTAGCAGCACTCCCATATCTGGATTTACGCCTAGATATGAAAATGACACCCGCTATCCTTACGGCGAATTTTCTGGTGCTTCACGCACTTTCTGGAGAGCAAATCCATATACGGGGACACCTAACTCATATCCAGCGGTTACTGATTTTATTGCGGCCGTTCAGGCGAATGGTTGGATTAACAACAACAGAGCGGAGCGTTACGTCGGCGGATTACAATATGCAGTGGAACAGGCCTCACGTGTAAACAAAACATTTCACAAAGATTCTGTGCAGGTATGGGTTGGAGCAGGTAAATACACCGACTACAAAGGTTTCATCATGCGCGACAGCGTAACCGTGTTGGGTGGATTCCCTACCACCAAATATGCGACCCCAGGAATGTCAGAACGACAGGCGCTGATGTCGAATGTGATTAGCATTCCAAAAGCAAAGGCTGCCAAAGATTTAGACCCAAGTGACTACGAAACAATATTGCAGATTTCAGATGTAAAACCCATACAAAGCGGCAATCACCTGCTCAACGAAGATGCTATCAAATATTGGGACGATGACTATTCTCTCGACATAATAAGCGATACCGAAACCATAGAGGAAGCCACAATATCAAGAAACAACACTTACACATGGTCTGTTGCCACGACCGACGTTTCAACAACCTATATCCGATACCATGACATGTACATGTCCGGACAATCAGGAAACAATGTCTTTGCAAAAAGAACTAAGATAGACAAGAATGGAAATACGGCAAATTACTTTGTAACAAGTGATGAGGATTTCGGTGGGGTTACTTGGACATCGGGTCAGCATGTGGTGTATCAGTATTTTGGCTCTCCATGGAAACAGACAAGTGACAAAAACCAAAGTTGGGAACTGGTTTATGAAGACAGATCAAATAACATTTATTACAGCAGTTTCAGGTTTGACAGCGCAAAAGATGTTGTAGATGCATCTAATAACACAATAGGCTCTGTACCCCGCGGTATGCAGTTACAGGGCGTTATGAACACTATGAGTGTTTGGCAGACAATGAAAAATGTGCCTGCCGGTCCTTACCGTTTACAGATTGACATGGGGGCATACTATCACAACTACCCTAATGAGGTAAATACCGGAATCACATTCTACATACTTGCCTCAAATGGTGATACGCTTGCTCAACAGCCAGTTTATTGCAAAGGTGGTAAATTGAGACGATACGAATTTGATTTTACTCAACCCGCCACCGGTGATTTGACTATTCGCATTAAATCAGCGCCTGGAACAAAGGACGTGGATCCTGCTTCACCTGCCACATTGGGATCAAACGGAGATAAAACTAAGTTAAACTATAGGTTTGTGCTTATGTCAAATGTCCATCTATATACCGTCGATGGGCAGGACTATATTCTTGCAAACACCAGTGAAAACAAAACCGTAACCGCCACATCGGCCCCACAAGCAAGAACCATTTCAAACTACGTTACACAAACCCACCGCACAACACTGCGCAAACGGGTGCTGACTATGCCTGACATATGCGTGCCAACCTACGGTGGCGGCGGCATTGGAGATCCTGTCAATATGGGTAATGCTTATTCAAGCGATGAACTACCCCATACAGACCGCTCAACTGGAACTGTTAAAGATTTGCGGACAGCATCAACATACACTAAAAAAGAAGATAGTCATTATGTCTCTTATAGTGATGTATATTGGGATGGTTTCACAATCCGTCACGGTTTTCTTCATGACGAAGGTATGGCTCATGGCGGAGGTGCGGGCGTCAATATGTATGAAGGTGCGCACTTGCAAAACTGCGTTGTTATTGATAATGTTTCAGCCTGCCGAAATGTGAAAGGTGGAGGTATCTTTTGTGACGGGGCAACATCTACTATTGAAGGTTGCTTCGTGCTTAACAACACTTCAACTCGTGGTACCGCAATTACACAGGCACAAATATTTGCCGGCGGCATGTTTATGTATGAGGGAACATGTTTTAATTCGCTATTTGCCAACAACTATTCTGAAGGATCCGCCGGTGGACTAGGGTTCTGTGTAGGACAATTCTATAACAACACTGTAGCCTACAATACATGCAACCTTAAAGAGGGTGGTCAATATAGCGGAGGTGCCATATCCTTGGCGACAGCTTCAAACCCAAACTTATTCGTTGCCAATACCATTATATATGGCAATAACGGTATTGCAATCCGTGACCGCAACACTGGCTATCAAAACGTGAATCCATTCCTTCATTGCTATATCCAGTCCGCAGTTAAACAGCCCAACGATGCCACAAACCGAAATGTTGGCAACTGGGGAACACAAACAGGAGATAAAAATAATTACGGCATAAACAACATCTACTTCAATGGTGTCGCGCCGTCTGCGTCAAACTCTCCATTTGCAGCAGACGTGACAAATGGAGTGTATACAGGAAATTCGCGCAACACTAACGACTTCAGGCTCAATTCCAATTCCATCTGCGTCAACCACGGAACAGAAGATTTCAATGGTAATTTCTATACTGCCTTAAATCAAAAGGGATATTCAGATGCACAAATTCAAAATATGTTTGTGTATAACAGCGTAAAAGATGTTGTTCTGCCTAATAATGATGTGACTTTCACAGACCGTATCAAAGACTGCCAGATTGACATAGGCGCATACGAATATGACGGGACAAAATTCATATTGCCTGACACCATTTCGCACCCCGGTTATGCCATTTACTACGTTTCGCATAACGGCAATCCGTTAGGTAACGCCAACGCCAACTCACCGCTTAACGCTGCTTGTAAGCAAAAACTCCAGCTTGTGATTGATGCCGCAGGCCGGTATAAACACGCCCTCACGACCCTTGAGCGTTATCAGCAAGTCAACGACACGCCCGTCAGCGCTCAACCCGACAAGAGTTGGATAGTGCAGGTGCGCCTGGCAGGTGACTCCATCAATACAAAATTCAGCACTGCAACACCTGACACATACATTCCGACGCGTTCCACAAAGTTCAGCGTTGCCAATTACTCCGACAACCCGCTTGACTACTCGTTCATCGTGCCTCACGGAGTGCAGTTGCTCGGAGGATACACCACAGACTTTTGGCATCTGACGGACAGCGTGACAGGCAATGTCACTAAGACTTCCACTTATGACTGGGAGGCATACAAAGCCGCAATTGAAAGCGGTCCACTCGGAGTGGTGGATGAGCGTGACCCGTTGACCTTCCGCACTGTATTCTCCGGAATATCGCAGTCCGTAACAGGAGCCGCCGGTAAAATGTACCATGTCGTTACATTTACCGAAGACCTATTTGACTACGACGAATTTATTCTCAAGAACGAAGACGAAACAGAGGGCGGTCAGATGAGTGTGCTCACAGACGAGCGCGACCGAGCAGTGCTTGACGGCATTTTCATTCAAGACGGATATGCCAACTCGCCCGACCCTGACGACCGCTATGGCGCAGCGGCGGTGGTGACGGAATATGCGCATATCAGAAACTGCGTGGTGCAAAACAACATCGCGATGGCATACGGCGGAGGACTGTATCTCAAACCCGGAGCATTAGTCAGCGGAACGATAGTGAAAAACAACTCGGCAGGCATCGGAGGCGGAATATATGTGGAACAGCCCGATGACAACATCACCAACAGCAGCACTTATGCGCGAATTTTGTCATCAACAATATGCCATAACAGCGCTTCAACCCGCGCCGGAGGCGTGTGGTTTGACAGCAACTTGAGGGCTAACTCTTCCGTGTTCTGGAAAAACACCTCCAACGACTTCGCAAACGTAGCCGGACAGTTCTCGCCATCAGAAATAGCAGCTAACGCCGACTTCCCGTTCGTGTTCTGCGGTGTGGAAGTAAGGCGAATTGAGGGCTTGGGCAACATAGAACTTTCGGCGACAGAAAAAGAAGGTGTCCGTTGGGACAGACAAGACCCGTTCGACGACGTGCTTTACTACCCAATAGAGATGTCATCCACGCTTGCGCGTGCCGGCATGACCTATGCGCAATGGCGTAGCCTCTCGGTGCAGTTCCCCACGCTCGACTCGACAGATATCGCCGGATTGAGCCGACTCAGGTGGGACTACCCGGGTATTCAAAGGCCATATTACTGGCATGACACTCTTAACATCAAAGACAATGACTTTATCGAAATAGGAGCCCGTGTTGTCAACCGCTCATACATCATCAAGCCCGACTTCTCGCGTGTGATGTACCGCATTTACGTTGTGCACACTGACCAGCTCGAGTCAGACGCCGCACGCGCCCTGCAAGATAACACGCACACCGACGAGACATCGCTTATGTACAGGCAGATGGGCTCCAGTTTCCTTAACCCGTTCCACCGCCTTGGCGACGCGTTCAACTATATCATAGCCCTGCGAAAGAAAGAGCCGCAGTACCGCAACAGGAGGTTCGAGGTATTCCTTGAGCAAGGCGAGTATGTACCATTTAAGAATGCCTATGGCGAGGAAAACCAAATCCGCACCAACACGTTCTGCATACCTGAGTGCGTTACCGTGGTGGGCGGTTTGGACCATACCGGCAAGGGACACAACTACAGCCAGTTAGGCTACTTTTACCGCTATTACATGGACAGCCCGCTTGGCGGCACTGACAGCCTCCAAGTCGTAACTGACGCCGGAACCTATACGCTGCACAACGCAAGCACACAGCAAATCTGTGAAGACAGGATCATGGAGGACTATAACAAAAACTCCGTTATCGAACCATGGGAATTTGAAAAACGCTCTGTGCTATCCGGCAACACCTTGGCAAACGAAGAGGCCACACACGTCTATCACGTTATTACCTGCTATGCCGACAGCAGCAAACTTGGCGCCCTGCCGCTGAAGTTCAGACAATATAACCAATCTACGGGCAAACTCTCCAACCCGATAGCAGAAGGCGACACTGCCAATTACAAGTATGAGTGCCAGCAGTCAAAGGTGGCGCGAACCATCATTCTCGACGGTCTGTTTATCGAGGGCGGATATGCCAACCATATCGACAGCGTTGACTATGAGGAACACCCCTACCAGCGCAAGACGTATTTCCGTGGCGGAGGCATTTTTGTTGACGGCAACTGGACACGCGTCTTTGACGAACTCGACTATTCCATACCCAACGTAACTGAGCCTGCAAAATACAACATACCGCTCATCGTTCGCAACAGCCAGTTCAAAGACAACATGGCAGCCAACGGCGGAGCCATCTACAGCAACGGCGACCTTAACATATTCGGATGCCACTTTGTGCAGAACTATTCGCAAGGTCCAATGACCAAACTTGGGCAGTCGCTCATCCCATGGTCTGCCGGCGGATGCATAGCCACAAATGCTTATTGCGGAGTTACCAACTGTTTGTTCGACAACAATGAAGCGCGGCGCGGCGATTATCCCATCGTTATTGACAGCGAATCAGACGAATATATTGTTGACGCTGACGTAAGACAAGGTTTCGGAGGCGTAATCTCTGCAGCACAGCACAGCCAAGTGAGGGCGTTAAACTGCCACTTCGTTAAGAACAAGGCTGTCGCCTATCCTGCAATTTTCAATTTCCAAAGCAATGCCCGGTATTCAGTGGCAGACTCAATGCACTTTGCCGTCAACTGCCTGTTCTGGGGCAATGAAGCTACAGGCATAGACAAAACTAATGCCTCCAACGAGGCCAAAAGTATCTTCAAAGCCAAGTACAGCCACCAGATTGACGGAATAATGCACTATGAGAAAGATGACCTCGCGCGCTATAACCAGATCTACGGTGAGTATAAGGACTTGCAGGACGACAACTACCTCTCATCTCAAACAAGCGCAAAGCTTGATGAACTGCGCACACTGGCAGATAAAATGGAGGGCGTTTACTTTAGCGCATACGAGGATAAGAAAGGCTTGGGAGTGGCTAAACCAAGGCCTGACATGTTCGTCAAACCAGAAGAAATATCGACAATGCAGGAATATAGGGCAATGCCACTGCCAACAAAAAATGACGGACAAGCCAATCTTGCAAATTTGTTTACCCTGCTGAAGGGAAGCCACAACGTGCAGATTTCTAAAGACAACGATGCCACAACCGGATTGCATTTCGTTCAACCGTCTAACATAGCCGGCATTGACGGATATGAAGAAACAGCCGACTGGTTGATGTCGAGGCTCAATATAACAACGGATCAGGGCTGGGGCTTCATAAAGCAAAAAGTTAAGCGTAATGTGGACTGGTGGGAAAACACCGAAGACACCCACAATCCGCCGCTTCACTACAGCGACTCAGCAGAAGCTGCGACAGCATTCCCGCTTGGAGGAGCATTCCCCGTCTATGGACTTGATACAGCACAGTTTGAAAAGACTGACGACCTTGCGCTCTATAACTTCTTCAGCCAATTCTACCAAAACAAGTTTGACTGGGAACTGGCTCCAGTAGGCACACAGCACTATATGAAATATACGCGTGAGGGCGACAATGTGCAAAACCAGATGATGCGCATATCATCTTATCCAAAGCACGGCGAAGACTCAGTGTATATCGACATGGGCATTTATGAGTACCAGTATGTGCAACTACGCCTGCCGGGTAACGAGATTGACACAATATGGGTAACAAACAATCCACGCAACGACATCATAGCCGACGGCACCACGTGGGAGAAAGCCACCGACAGGTTGCAAGACGCAATTGACTTGCTGCTGCAGTCGCACAATAACCACCATAAGTATGTGTGCCTGCTCGGAGGAACGTACGCGCCACAAACATTGTATCAGAACCGCTATACCTTCATGGTGTCGATGCCGACTGACTACCTAAGCCTCTACCTGCCCGATTACGCCACCAACGAAACCGCATATTCCATACCATCACTGTCGTTCCTTGGCGGATGGAGCACACAGTCGAAAGAGGAGGGACGTGATATTGAAAAATATCCCACCATTTTCGAAATGAGGGACAACGCGCCTGTTGACGCTCTGAACCAGATAGTGGTTGTTGAGGATATGACGCGCAAATTCATGAGGCGCACTTTCCGTGCCCACGACTTTGAACGCGACACAACAGTAGTGCCAGTGGCATTTGACGGAATAACGTTCCATAATCCGTATTCTGTTCAAGACCTCACCGATGGAATTAACGCCAGCAGGCTTAACGACAACGGCGGCGCAGCCATCTACTATCGCTTCCAGCGTCAACACATTTCGTCTGAAGGTATGCTCACGCCACAGATGGACATCCCGCTCTATCCGCACATCGAGGTTGTGGACCAAAACACTAAAATAGAGCTCCCGAAACTGACTATTTCAAACTGCATA
Source organism: Paludibacteraceae bacterium (assembly GCA_017454915.1). Taxonomy (GTDB): domain Bacteria; phylum Bacteroidota; class Bacteroidia; order Bacteroidales; family Paludibacteraceae; genus UBA3747. Next base: position 28,173 of record JAFTCC010000048.1, on the reverse strand, counting down.
TTCACCAATAATGGACAGCGGACATCCGATCCGCAAAAACGCTCATCTGCACTGCGTATCGACCAAGGCGGCGGATATTCCCTAATCGTCAATTCATTATTCCACTCCGGAGCAGGCAACCCCATCTTCGCGTCAATACCTAACAATGCCATAGGCACGCGACTTGAGGAAGTGCCCAATAACGTCAAAATCGTCAATTCGACATTCGCCCTCAACGACGGGCACATTGTCATCCATTATCCAGAAGCCGAAATACATAACTCGCTGATATGGTGTGACGACCTGCTTAACGACACACTAACGCAACTATCTATCGGTTCTACTAATTACGTCAAAGGCGCAACCACAGCCACCAACGCCAGAATTACCAATAATGCCGTGTACCGCCTGTTTGACAATGATGCTGATTATGGCAATCAGTCGCTCTCATACCTCAACACCGATGTCTTCTACGGACCTAACTTTGTTAAGCCTCTGCCTTCGGCAACGACTACAGAAGACATGCTCCAGCGCGATTTCCATCTCAATCCGGCGGTTAGGACTATGAATATGGCGCCAACAAGCGTGTATGCCAACCTTGTCTTTGCGCGGCAATATCCCAATGAGCCGCAAGAAATCTATTGGCGCCGCGCCGTAGGAATGCACCACGACATCAGCGATGTGTCAGAAGACACTGACCTGTCGGGCAAGACGCGTGTCATGGGCGGAGGCATGGAACGCGGAGCATACGAGTGCCGGGCTATTCTGCAAAGGGTGCTCTACGTGCAACCCACCAAACCGGCAGTGATGGCTGGCGATGGATCTTCATGGCAACGCTCGTTTGGACAAGGGCAACTGCAAAATGCAATTGACGTGGCTGCCGTGTACTCCTACCTCAATAAAAACCTTGATGAGGAAACACGACGCTCCTACGTATTCGTGAAAGGAACTTACGACTCGGAAGACGAGCGGGATATAATAGCACGCGACGGCGTTTCGGTTTACGGAAGCCTACCGCAAAACTTCAACGACACTGTCATTCTCAACCAGGAATTACTGGCTTATTCCAATGCCGAGTGCCGCAGGTTTGTCAACGAGGTTAAGGCCGTGCGCCAAGGTATCGCTTCGCCTTATGCCAACCCCACTCGCATCAACTCGCTGCAATCGCTTGACGAAGGCACCACCAGCGAAAGCATTTTCGACGGCTTCTTATTTACAAAAGGCGGAAGTGCAATAGACGAAACGCCGATTGACTTAAGTAGCGGAAAAATCGTGTTGCGCAACGCAGCCATAACCGGATACACTCTGTCCGACAAACCTATCGTCAACCTCAACTCAGGTCTTCTCTACAACACATTAATATATGGCAACAGTGCGCCAGAAATCGTTAAAATCGGCAACAATGGTTTGATGCTTAACACCACCGTGGTTACAAACCATGCCTGACAACTGGCCGTTAACGCCGCCAACGCACGCAACAAATCTATTGTCAACAGCATTACCGTCAATACTGCCGACGCAGACACTTCGCGCAACAATGCAGACGCATTCGTAAGGTGCAACACAGTTACAGCTCAATTCGCTCCTTATCTCAACACATCTAATGCTTATCAACTGCCTGCATACCTTACGCAATATCAACAGCTGCATTATCAACTTCACGAACAGTCATCGCTCATCAACTCAGGTCTTGAGAATGCTTTGTTCGGCGTTGCCGATTCTGCCGCTAACGATGCTCTGGTAAATAGCCTGTTCGCGGACTACAGCAGGGATATTGATTTCAAGAACGACAGGGATGTGCTCGGTAATCCGCGTAAGATTAACACGATTGATGTAGGAGGACTTGAAACGTGGAAAGTGCTCAACAACACAGTAACGCATGCCACCAACCTCACCAACCAGTACTCCGGCGACAATCCTGAAGTCACTGCTGAAGACCTTGCCGCAAAACGCAGCGCATTCACACTCAACTATGGCGGCAATATGTATCCGCACGACGGTTCTGTGCTTTACGTGATGGACGACGCTTCGCTTGTACTGGACTATGACGTGAACGACGCAGACTCGTTAGTCCAACTGTTCAACCTCGAAAACGCCTTCCGTCCGGCATACACGATGTTGGCAAGCGGCGCCTCGCTCTACGGGCAAGGCAATGTCATGAGGCTGAGCTATCTTGCCACAGAACATAAGTTCGCCAACCAGCGCTACGCACTGATGGCACTCCCCTACCCAGTGGACGTCAACAATAACTATTCGACGACATACGACAGTTCTACCGACAGCCTGACCCAGCACATCAAGCCTCTGCCATTCACAGCATATAATTACAACGGCGCAAAGAGGGCAGCATATAACTACCGGTTCCAGACCGACCAGTCACAGTGCTGGGAAAATGTTGAAGACAGCCAAGGCCCGTCGCAGGGTTGGATGCTCGACTTCGGAACACTACAAGCCGACACCACGCTACGCTTTACGGCTTGGAGCAACACGGCATCAGAATACGTTTATACGGAAGACGGCGAAGATAAAACGGTGGTGCTCACACAATATGACAACCGCACGGGAGGCGAGAACGGCAATACCCTCAACTTTACCCGTGCCGAAGACATGGGTTGGAATCTCAAAGGACAACCCTACCTCGTGTCGGACTACAACACCTCGCTCGAATACGACTACTCATACGCCATGGATATGCCACACCTGTTCTATCTGATGAACGGTGCGACAGGCGAATACCGGTCTATTTTAGCGCCAGAGCAAGTCATAACCCGTCAGTCATGGCTGTCAGGTTCAACAATACCATTGGGCGAGGCGTTCTTCACACAGACTGCCACACAAGGCGCCATCGAACCACTTAAATTCGCATTGCCGTTCTACAGCCTTGCGCCAAACGACACGCCAGGAAGAAAACAAATCATCATGGCGCCGGCAGGCTCGCCGCTCATGCCGGTAGCACAAAACAACGACGAGTTACGTGAAATGGAAACGACATCCGAAAGCAAGCGTAGTTACGGCGATGTAATTGACATCTATCCCGACGAAAATGCTGACAAAAACATACATTATGTGATTGGCCGCGACGGCGTGAAGTGGATGCTCAACGAAGAGCTCAACTCACTTTATGCCCTTAATACTGCCAAGACTACTCCACTGTCACTACTTGGGCAGGCGCCGACTGAAACAGACATTCCACTCGGAGTAAACATCGCACAAGACAACATGTTTACATTCTTCCTACCCGACGCTGACGCTTATAGTCAGTATGAATATGTATGGCTCATTGACCGCAAACTTAACCGCACCGTAAACTTGCTTGAAGGCAATTATACTGTAGCACTAAATTCAGGGCGCGACAACGACCGCTTCCTGCTCCGTTTTGGCGGAGCGCCTGTAGGAGATGCCACAAACAGACAATTCATAGTCTTCGCACACGATGGCACGCTGAATATCAGAGGACTAATGAGGGGTGACAAGATATCCGTCTTCAGTGCGACAGGTAAACTTGTGCATAAGAGCACTGCCACGCAACCAGAATTCTCCACTCCGCTTTATGTAACAGGCAACTATGTCGTTCGCGTCAACAACACCACGCATAAGGTTATCAGCAACAGATAATTCCGCTGTTGACAATTCGCGGTTAAAACCTTGCGTTTTTATTCCATTTACCTTAGCGACAGGGCACAATAGCGGCGACATAACTACCATGCCATACAGCCACGGAGTGGCGGCACAAAACTATTTATGAAAATACGCTCTGTTATACATACCCTTTCCCTTTTCGCGTTGCTGCTCTGCGCATGCATCAACGACAAACCCGATGAGGGCTCGCAAGTCAGCGTGGGCGACACGCTGCCGCAGTTCACCGTAACACTCAACAACGGGTCAATCGTCAGCGACACATCTTTGCGTGGACAGCATGCGCTAATCGTCTTTTTCCACACCTCATGCTCCGACTGCCAACACGAACTGCCCGTCATTCAGCAGTTCTTCGAAGCGCAGCAGCAATGCCGTGTGGTGTGCATATCGCGCGAGCAGGAAACAGAGTCTGTAGAGGCATATTGGCAACAGCACAACCTCACCATGCCATTCAGCGCGCAGTCAACGCGAGAGGTGTACAGTCTTTTCGCCGCATCACACATACCGCAGATATTCCTCGTCAGCCCGCAAGGCATCATCATCCGCCACTGGACCGACGCTGACATGCCCACACTCGAAACACTTCTTGCCGCCATGTCCGAGGACATTGACCACCCTGTGGTAAATATGTAACCGCCTGCGGCAAAATAATGTAAGATTAACGTCAAAGGTCGAGAACCAAGGAAGTTCTCGACCTTTGACGTTATAGATATCCACTTTGGTGGAGTAGTCGCATGACTGATTTCTGTTTATTCGTGTTTCTCCTCTGATTGCGCATCTTTTGCGCTCATGTTCTTAATAAAGAGATTTACCAAACGCTTTGTAATATATGTATGGCGCACAGCATGACGCGCCTTGTCAGCCAACGACGGTTGCCCTTCTGCGCCAGCTTGTTGCTGTTGCTGCTCTGCCTGAGCCACTTGCTGCTCACGCAAGTCAATTTTAGCCTTCAGGCTTGCGGGCGCATGGTTATAGAGGAAATTGTAGCACGGGATTGCCGCTTTCATGATATACGGTGTGAGGAACGTGGTTACCACACTGGATGCCACAATGATAGGATAGATTACTGGGTCAGTAACATTTAGGCTGTTGCCCAAACCTGCAATGATGAACGAGAACTCACCTATTTGCACGAACGAGAAACTGGTCAGCATAGCGTCGCGCATTGTTGTTCCGCCCCACCAGCAGCCTAAAGTTCCGAAAAGTATCATGCCCACAATGATTACCAAGCATACCAGCAATATGCTCGGCCAGTAGTCCACTAATGATGCAGGGTTAATCATCATGCCAACAGAAACGAAGAAAATAGCGGCAAAGACATTTTTGAGCGGTGTCATCAGTTTTTCGATGCGGTGCGACTCCACAGTTTCAGCAAGTATCATGCCCATCACAAATGCTCCGAGGGCGCTGCTGAAGCCCGCTTCCTCAGCTGTGAGCACCATGCCAAGGCACAGACCCAAGGATAGGATGATGAGCGTCTCATCATTGAGGTATGATTTAACCTTACGCAACAGCGTGGGGATAATCAGTATGCCGAAAACGAACCACAGCACGAGCGTGATAGCCAAGTCGCCCACCTTGCCGAGCAGTTCAGCGCCCTCAAACTGATGGCGGATAGCGATACTGGACAGCAGCACCATCAGCACCACAGCAACTATATCCTCGATAATAAGAATACTTGTCGCGCCTTTTACAAAACGCTCTTTGCTCATGCCAGCCTCGTCAATTGCCTTCATCACAATCGTCGTGCTTGACATACAGAGCATACCGGCAAGGAAAAGGGAGTTCATCACATCCAACTCTGCCGAACGCCCCACACCGAAGCCAAAAAGCATCATACCGCCGATGATTGTCAGAGCGCCTATAGCAGCCACTTTGCCGCTGCTAATCAAGTTCTTGATGCGGAACTCCAAGCCTATGCAGAACAGCACAAAGAGCACACCTATGTTGCCCCACGCCTCAACATTTTCTGCGCTGACAAGGGTTTCACCGAACAAATAAGGACCAACCAGCACGCCGGCTACAATATAACCCAAAACAACAGGCTGTTTCAATAACTTGAACAACAGGCTGACCACGCCAGCCGTAATCATTAAAATGTAAAGATCTTGTACCATAGAATATTTTAGATTTTAGTTAGTTAATTTTCGTTAGAACGGATAGCCTATGCCGAAGTTGAGGCGCAGCGCATCAAGCGCTGAAGGGATGTTGAAATAGGTGTTGATGGGCCGTGTCTTGTCGATTTTGCCGTCCTTGTCATACTTATAGGTCTGATATGGCGAATGTATTCCCACTCCCACGTCCAGCCTAATCACCAGTCCGTCAAGGTCGAGCCGCAGCCCGAGCCCTGTTCCGAGGGCTATCTGGTGCGCAATATCGGGATTGTCGAGAATACCGTCATGCAAATCTTCGGGCAACTCGAGCCGAGTTATGTAATCCTCAAAGCCGCCAGCCTTAAGTTGTTCGGTCATGCTATACCAGTTCCACACATTGCCGGCATCAACGAAAGCGGCGCCATACAACTTCCAGACGATGGGAAAACGAAACTCAAAGTTGGCCTCCAACTTGATATCACCGGCATGAAAGAAGCTTTGGTTGTATTTTGCGGAATAAAAGTTTCCTGGTCCATAGGCGTAGGGTGCAGAGGCACGCAGACTGTTGGGACCGCCAGTGTAGAACGCCTCCGACAGAGGAGAATAGTCTGAATTGCCAACAGGAATGTTAGCACCGGCGTAGAGCCGCGTCACAAAACAGATGCGTTCGGTGAGGTTGAATTTATGGCGTAACTCGGCAGTGAACTTAACATATTGGTTGAAGGTTGTGCCACCGAACGGCTTGCCTTTCTCGTTCCACTTATGTCCAAAGGCGCAATAGATTGAATTGAGCAAGTTGCCCGACTCCTTAACTCCCAATTCGAGCATCGTGTTGACAGGGCGCTTGGCACGGAAGTCATTGTAAGTGAAAGTATAGCCCACCGACGGTGAGAACTCGTTACCTGCAATTAGCCTGATTAACTGCGGATATTCGGCTGCTTTGTCCATCAGACTTGCAGACTCGGCTTTCATGCGCACCACAGCGAGTGAAAGTGGCGTGAACGAATGCACGACGTAGGGGCTGAACGGCGAGCGGATGAAATAGGTCAATGAGCCTGATATCTTATGCAAACCGTAGCCTCCGGCTATGTTTTCATATTGATATCCAAGCATGTAGCGCGTATCACCGTCAGGATTGTTGTCGCCCTTCCAATGCAGATATGGGAATACGAGTGCGGCATTAACACCAAGTTTGTAGGTATCTGTTTTCTTGGGGTCGCCCGGATGCCTGTTTCTTAAAGCCCAATAGTAGGCTCCGTTGGCTTTGATGGTAAATGTCTCACCACGTCCCATGAGGTTCTTGATTGAAGATTTGAGTGTAAGATTGGGGCCTATGCTGTTGTTGGAGCGGTATGCTAAACCTGCGTCAGCGGTCAGGTTGTAAGTGCGGGAGATGCTATCACCGCGGAAATGCTCACTATGACGCCATTCTTTAGTGGTCATCACACTCAAACCAGATTTATAGAGTTCGCCCTCAAGGATGTTGTTGTAATCGCGCTGCGCGAATAGGCGCAGCATGACAGAGCCATTTTTTGTCAGTTTATAATCCGCCGTGAGGTTGGTCAACAGCCCGTTTGTTTTGTTAACCTCCGGGTTGTCTGAGATTGTAGAACCCACAGTAACACGCAGTTTGTCCTTAAAGAACGACTTGCTGATTGCGATGTTCATGTCGTTGGTTTTGCCTACGGCATGATTGGTTTGCCCGCTGCTGATATCCACATCTATGAACTTGCCTATCTTTGAGTTGTCCATTGCGGCATTGATACGGCTGTTGATGATTGATGAGAGCGTATAGCCCGCGCGCTGCGCCGCCACATTGCTTTCCCCCATATACATTCCCGTGGCGAGCAAGGCAGCCGCCAAGCCCTCACGTGTATCATCATCCACTGAAGCCAGTTCCTGCGAAACAGCATCATCATTAGGTGCTTCAAGGAAGAAGCCTATGGACCTTATACCTATTGAGTCTATTATACCGCTGACACGCACTCCTGTCGTGAAATCCACACGACGCGTTTCCTCACCCCTCGACTCCACATCGGCTTTCACTTTCTGCGATGCTGACACATTGAGTTTTGTCTTGCCTATCGGACCTTGGAAAGTTATATTACTTCCCGAATCAATATGAAACGGTATGATAGGATACATTTTGGGCGAATAGCGGATAATGCCGTGATCCACATTGACTTGTCCGCCGAGGTTGAGTTCGCTTTGCGCTACATCGTAGCGCACATTGACAGTGCCATAGGGCTTGACCTGCGCAAGGTTTTTCTTGTCAATCTGATATGTGATGTCCGTTGTGGGCAATAGGGTAAGGTCCACATCAGCCACTATTCCGTCAATAGGGCCTGTGACACTGCCACGGACATCAGAAGCAAGATCACCGTAGACAGGAATAGGGCCATTTTTGATTAACTTGACAGGAGCGAAACTATCAGCCTCAAGCACTATATTCAACCGTAAACTGTCAAGATTCAGTCCCCCTTTAAGAGTTACGAAAGTGCTGTCAGCGCCATAAATCGGCAGACCATTGAGGTCCAACCTATTATGTTTCATAATAATCGGAGTTTCTCCCAAACTCAGTCCTATTCCATAAGGCTTGTAGTGCGCCTCCACGCCAAGAGGTAACACGTTGGCTGACACATCAATTCGTTTCGGCATGCCATCCACCGACGCTTGTGCCCGTACCACACCGCTGAAATCAAACTCCGACAGACGAAGAATGCTGTCAACAAGGTCGAGGGGGATATCATCGAGCTGTACATCGGCTTTGAGGGCATGCGGGTATTCGTCAGACGGCGATAGTACAAAATCTATAGTTCGGCTACCTAAGTCAACGGTATTGTAAGCAAGTTCATCTAAGGTCAGACTGCCACGTCCATTCAGTTCGTTGCCAGTCCGCTCAACGTCAAACCACATTGCGGCATCAGTTTTCAAATCATGCACTGACATTGCTCCATCAGTGAGCCGCGTGGCTGCTTTCAGAGAGCCTGACGAGCGTCCTTCACTCATCGTCACGCGCAGGTCGGCCTGCGCTGGCGGAAGCCGGAGAGCCGACTGCTCACCCGTAGCGGCATTGAACGACAAGATGGTTTGCGAAGAATCAGACGTTAGCGTCATAGCCGCCTCACTAATATCAATGCCCGCACTATCTATGATGGGTTGCAGAGGGCTTCCCTTAAGAAGTGTCATATCGGCGTTTAGCGCTGGCATCAACTGATGCAGCGTGTCCAACATTGTCAAATCCTGAAGCGAAGTGATGGCGGCAAGTTTTGCGGTGTCGCCTACTGCTTGAACGAGCGACTGAATACTGTTCAACAGCAGGCTCACATGCATCGGACTTGTGGCATGAGCGCGCAGACCTGGCAGCAACAAGCCAAGCGAGGTCAGACTGTCGGTAGAGAAATCAAGATTGAGGCTATCGGCATAAAAAGAGCGGTTAGCAATATGCGCACTTAAATTACGCATCTGCGTGTGATAGTCCACCCCAATCCGCTCCAGATTCATGAAATCAGACACTCGAAACTGATGTTCCGATTGAGTTTGTATCCGTTTGCCACTGTCATGCATAGCAAATGGCAGATGCAGCGTGCCATCAACCGTTTGGTTGGCAAGACGCGCATTGAGATGGAGCCCCGAAGCATCAATTGGCCCATATATGGCATCTGTAAGACGAACGTCCACCCTACCCTTCATGGCACGTGAATGCGGGTTAATGCCCTGCCCAACCGCCTCAATGTCGCCGGCTATAATAATTGGCGTGCTGTCCTGCAAAAATGGAGCAAGATTGACGCGCTCGATATGCACAGTGGCGTCGTATGCCTCATCGTCTATGCCATAAGACGCGCGCAAACGGGCTCTGCTGCCCTTGTACTCGGCATCACCTTTAACGTCAATACGCATGGTGTTAAGGTCCAAAGCCGTGGTAAGCACATCAGCCTTTGCACCCCACTCGTCAGAACGCACATGCAGACCGTTACTGGTGATGAGGTTGCGGCGTACATCAGCGCAAGCATTGCCATAAATCGTGTCAGCGGGAATGCGGAGCTTACCCAGTTTAAGGGCAAAACCACCAACATCAATCCGCTGCACGTCATATCGGTCAGCCCCCACGTCAACTAACACATTAGTGCCCAGATAGTCGGTATTGATATCTAAGCCCAACGGGGTGAGACGAAAATGCACATTGCTTAATTTGCCGTCCTGTATGTCAAACGCCAGCCGAAGAGGTTTCTTCTGAACCGTGTCTTTTTTTGCGGTTGAACGCAAATCCACCCCCACATCAGCATCAGTGAGCCGTAGCCCATGCAAAGGATACAAGCCATCGGCAATAACCAGTCCGGGGGAACTCACATCCAAATTTCCGACATCAACGTTAACTTCCACAGAGGCGATAAGACTGTCAGAATGAAATGCAGTCTTGTCGAGCAGCAATTGTTCTACCACTATAGGCACGGCAAGCAGCGAGCCCAGCCCGTTGCTTGCCGATGTTGAGCGCCGTGTGGTGAGTGCCGTGGCACGCAGACGCAAGGAGCGCGTATATACCAAAGTGTCTTTACCTCTGTGCCCCACAAATAGGCTATCTATCTCAACCTGCAAAGACAAATCTTCTTCACCCTTGTAGGCGCGGTAAAGAGCCATTGGCGAATGATGAAACGGCGAAAGGTAAATTCGCCCAAGGTCAATGTTCCAACCGGTTTGTTCATTGGCAATTTCAATGCCTTTGTTGATGACGGCCTGCCGCGCAGAAGGCGTAAGAATGACGCCCGCTACTGCTATCAACAGCAGCAACACCAATCCCGACAGAACGCCCGTAAGGGCGAGCGGAACTCTCCACAACAAAGACCATCCTTTGTGCATTGTACCCTGCACATTGTCTTTATTTACCTTACTTTGTGCCTCCTCCGAGGGCGACATACAAGTCTATAAGACTTATTATTCCATTGTATTGGTTAGTGGCATCCTCTAATTGAGCATTGAGGTATGACTCCTGTGCAGACAACACTTCAAGATAAGACGCTTTGCCTTTTTTCATCAGTTCGCGCGTGCCATCATAGGATTCGCGTTGGGTTAACAGCAAACGCTGATAAATATCATCTTGCTCCTGTGCGCTACGGCAGCGGAATATCGCATCATTGACCTCGCTTCCGGCGCGCAACATCGTTTCCGCATAGCGGTTTGCCGCTTCCTGCTGTTGAAGTTTAGCAATTTGAAGATTAGCCTTCAGCTTTCCTCCGGCAAAAATAGGTTGTGCCAACCCTAATGCCGCGTTCATCAGAAGTTGTCCGGGATTGGCCACTATGCCGCCATTGTTGGTCCACCCTATCAAACCAGACAAGGACAATGCCGGACAGAAAGCGGCTTTTGCCATGTTAGTCTGATAGAACGCCGCAGCCACATTTCGCTCCGCCGCACGCACATCAGCGCGGTTGCTGAGTTGAGCGGCAGCAATGGGCTCTATAGTCCATTTTTCGAAAACATAACTATCCCATGGAGAGCGGGCCACCTCATGAGGTTCTTCGTTCATCAGCAAACACATCATCAGTTCGAGGCTATGAGTTTGCTCCAACAATTGCTTGCGCTGTATCTGAACATTGAGCAGTGAGGCTTCCATCTGTCCCACCGAAGGCGAATATGCCTGACCGTTCTTCACCAGCACACGTTGCATTTCCAGCACTTGTTGCCAAATCAGTTCCGTACTGTCAATGATAACGGCTTGGTAATCGAGCAGTTGCAGTTGAGTATATACACGCGCCATTGTAGCCACCAGATTAGCGTGCGCCACAGCGCGGTTATCCTCTGCCTGTTCCAGAAGCACCTGCCCCTGACGTTTGCGGTTAGTGACAGTGCCAAATCCTTCACCACCCCAGTTAAGGGAGAGAGGCACTTGGTACGTCAATGTAGCCCCTGACGTGCCAGCCCCGGGAGTATATGTCCCCACCACGCCTACGCTTGCCGGAGACAGCGCCAATGTTGGCAGGAAACCTAATTTTGCTGCTCTCAACCGTGCGTCTGCCTCTTGTACAGCCAATTGGCTGGAACGGTAGTCAACATTGTTTGACAGGGCTTTACGGATATGCCCTTGGAGAATAGGATCGGTAATATAAGTTTGCCAGTCCCCACCGCTGACCGTCGTGACAAGACTATCTTGCGCAGGCTGCTGAGCGGGAGTATATTTCTTGAACACCCCACATGAGGAGAGAGCCACAGTGCTGACAACCAACAAAACTATTATAGCCGGATTCATTGGTTTAGAGATTGATGGTTTTTCTTCATTTCCTTCGGCTGCCGCAGGTTGCGCCATGGACCCTTGGAAGCGCTCATGAAGAGTTTGGAAGATGATATAGAAAGCAGGCACAACGAAGACGAGTGCCAGTGTTCCTACTGCCATACCGCCCGTTACGCCGATAGCCAGCGCGCGGTTACCATTGGCTCCTGCGCCACCTTCAATGATAAGAGGAATCATACCGGCGATCATAGTAATAACGGTCATCAGGATAGGACGCAGACGGTCTTCGCAAGCGCCAAAAGCGGCCTGAAGGATAGACATTCCCTGTTTACGTTTCTCCACAGCAAACTCGGTAATAAGGATGGCCGTTTTAGCCAGCAATCCGATGAGCATGATGACGCCGGTCTGTAGGTAGATATTATTCTCCTGCCCGCAGAGCCATGAGAAAGCAAACGAGCCCATCAGACCAAAAGGCACTGACAGAAGCACTGCCAAAGGAATGAAGAACGACTCGTAGAGCGAAGCCAAAATCATATAAATGAGCAACACGCAGATGAGATAAATAACTACTGTGAGGTTAGATTTGCTATTAGCCTCTAACTCACGGCTCATGCCGCCATACTCAAAGGTATAGCCCGTTGGCAGATGTTCTTTTGCCACCTCGGCAATCACACGCTGCACATCTCCTTCGCTATATCCGTTGTTAGGCTGTACAGAGCAGGCGATAGACTGATAGAGGTTAAATCGTTTCTGTGTAGCCGACCCAACAGCAGGTGTTAGTGTTACGAACTGTGCAATAGGAGCCATTTCTTCACCAATGCGCACGAAGATATTATTAAGCGAATTGGGGTCAAGACGGTATTCGGGTGCTGCACCAGCCATTACACGATAGACCTTACCGTACTGGTTGAAGTTACTGATATACGCGCTTCCGCAGAATGCGCCGAGGGTGTTGAGCACCACGTCGGGAGAGATGCCTGCCCGGTCGCACTGAGTGGCATTGACGTCAACTTTGTATTTAGGGAATGACTCACTATAGAGCGATATTGCCATCTGCACTTCAGGCCTTTTCTGCAATTCGGCGAGGAACGTATTGACCACTTCGTTGAACTTAGACATATCACCTCCCTGCAAGTCTTCCATTTGCAAATCGATGGCGTTACTATTGCCATAACCAGGAATTTGTGGCATTTGGAAGGGGATGACCTGCGCATCTTTGATGTCCTCGCAACTTAAGGCAAGTTTCCACATCACCATATCAATATAATGTTCCAAACCTTTACGTTTCTCCCATGGTTTGAGGCGTACTACGAGAGTGCCATAGCTGACACCTGTTCCTGAGATAAGTCCGAAGCCTGAAATCTTAGCATAACTTTCCACTTCTTCGAGCCGCAGAACATGTTCTTCAACCTGTGCCATGATTTTGTCTGTTTCGACAAGCGGAGAACCGGCAGGTGCGGTAACGTCAACAAGTATCACACCCTGGTCTTCCTGCGGCACCAATCCGGCTGGAAGTGCGCGCATGGCGAACACCATGGCGACAACCGCAACTATGAGCAACAGCCACGCCATACGTGGTTTCTGCAAGAACTTCGATACGCCATTCTTATACTTGCCCAAAATAGCATTGTAGCCAGCCTCATAGGCTGTTTTGACATAGTAATTAAGGCCTTTTCTTTCAATGCCCTCTTTGTCCGCTTTAGGACGGAAGAGTACTGCAGTCAACGCAGGGCACAGTGTTAAAGCGGAGATACAGCTGAGACCCACCGAACTTGCGATGGTGATACCGAACTGTGTGAAGAAAGTGCCACTGGTGCCCGGCATGAAGGTAACAGGAATGAACACAGCCATGAAAACGAGCGTACAGCTTATAACCGCCACCGTAACTTCGCTCATAGCGTCTTTGGTGGCTTTATATGCAGACGTGTAGCCGCTCTCCATCTTCGCCATCACAGCCTCCACCACCACTATCGCATCATCAACCACAGTACCAATGGCGAGCACAAGAGCGAACAGCGTGAGGATATTCAGCGAGAACCCTGCTACCTTTACCACCGCAAATGTGCCTAACAGCGATACAATGATTGAGATTGACGGTATGAGAGTCGCCTTGAAACTCTGCAAGAAGAAATACACAACGAGTATGACTAACAAGATTGCTATAATCAGAGTTTCCACAACATTATGAATAGCGGCATAGAGGAAGTCGTCGCTGGTTTGCAGAATGGTGAACTCCAATCCGGCAGGCATGGTTGTCTTCAGATCATCGTAAATGTCTTGTATCGCAGCATTGACCTGTGTAGCGTTTGCTCCTGGTGCCTGATTGATGATAAAAGCCACTCCGGGTTGGCCGTCCACACGTGATGAGAAACTATAACTGAGTGCGCCAAGTTCCACCTCCGCCACATCGCCCAGATGCAGAACATTGCCTTGATTGGCGCGCAGAACGATGGCCTTGAACTCCTCTATTGACTGCAGTCGCCCCTTGTATTCAAGGTTATACTGATAGGTATTACCACTCTGTTCGCCCAGTGAGCCAGTAGCCGCCACCATGTTCTGGTTGCCTATAGCGGCAAAGATGTCCTCGGGTGCCAATCCGTAGCGTGCCATCACATCAGGTTTCATCCAAATACGCAGAGAATAGGTGTTTCCCAGGTTTTGCACTGCTCCCACTCCCGTAACGCGCAACAGACGAGGTTTGACATTGATGTCGATATAGTTAGCGATGAAGTCATTGTCGAATTTACCGTCGCGGCTAACAAGAGCCGAAATCTGGAGGATATTGTTTTGCCGTTTTTCCACCTTAACGCCCACACGTGTTACCTCCTGCGGCAACAAGCCCAGCGCTGCTGACACACGGTTCTGCACATTGACCGCCGCCATGTTCGGGTCGGTTCCCTGCTTAAAATAGACATTGATGCTCACCTCTCCTGTTGCGGACGCCTCAGAGGTCATGTACGCCATGTTCTCCACACCGTTCACAGCCTCCTCAATAGGCATCACCACCGATTTCATCACAGTGTTAGCATCGGCGCCAGAATAAGAAGTGGTAATCATTACTGTCGGCGGAGCTATATCGGGATACTGCTCAATAGGCAATGTCTTGAGACATATAAATCCTATTAACGCAATCAATAGCGATATGCAGATCGCCATCACTTTTCTATCTACAAATATATTTCCTTTGCTCATAGTTAATTGCAAATTGTGGATTTACCAAATTACTTTGTCATTTTCATGCACATTAGCGGCTCCCTTGGCAACAATCGTCTCTCCGACTTCCGCACCAGAAAGCACAACAGCATGTTCGCCGTCGCCAAGTTCTTCAATCTCCACTATGGCGCTGGTTGCAATACTGTCAGCGCCGACCTTATAGACCAGAGCTTTATCCTGTATTCTAACTATTGACGTAAGTGGCACAAGCATCACATCGTCCAACTGGAAAGACAAAACCACATTACCTTGCATGCCAGAGAAAAGCTCGCCTTGAGGGTTAGGAAATATCACATTGCAAGTTACCGCACCCGTCCGTTGGTCCACTAAACCGGAAAAACTTGTTATCTTGCCTTTCTCACCATATTCGCTTCCCTCTTTGAATCGGAAAGTGACAGGCGGTGCAACCTTAATCGCATTATCAAGGCTGCCGAACTCTTTCACAAGCGAATGAATTTGACTCTCTGTTAAAGAGAAGCTGGCCTCCATTTCGCTCACGCCGGCAATACGTGTGAGCATGGTTCCTTCGGCTATCACGTCTCCAATGCGCGGAATGATATTCCCTACCAGTCCTTCCACAGGACTGGTGAGTGTGCAATAACTGAGGTTTAGCCTCGCGTCGCGCACCACGGCTTCTGCCTGTGCCACCTGTGCCTCAGCAGTCTGCAGACTGTTCTCGCTCTTGCGCAAAAGATAATCGCTGACGATACCTTTGGCTGCCAACTCTTTATTACTCTCTGTTTCAAGCCGTGCGTTTTCCAGATTGGCAAGTGCAGTCTTCAGGTCAGCCTGGGCATGTGCCAAACTATTTTCCGCACTGCGGCTGTCAATTCTAAACAGCACTTCGCCTGCCTTTACCCGTTGACCGTCTTTTACCAGAATAGCCTCCAGCGTACCAGTACTGCGGGCAACAATTGACACGTCACTCTTACCGCGAACTGTGGCACTCCATGAAAGAGGCGCTGTAACTGTTTGGCGGCTGAGCGTGATTGTTTCATAACTCGTGTGCTGCTCTTCGGGCAACTTTGCACAGCCTGACAATGTACAAAGTGCTAACGCCAATGTACAAAAGGACAATTTTCTACTAATGTTTTTTACAATCATAATTTTCATTATTTTCTTAAATATATTTTTCTATTATAATTTTAACATCGTAACGCATTGATTTATCAACTGTTTTGTATTATATACCCAACAATGCTTAACCTAAAAAATATTCTATACACTGTAAATTTATGGTTAATATAATATAAACTTTACTAACGGCAAAACGCTTTGAAAAATCTGATACAAATTTGTATATTTTTTCCTACAGGGCATTTTGGCAATGCGCACAATCTATGTATATAAAAGTGAAGTGCAAATTTACTAAAAATTATGCGATTATACAAATTATACGCATCTATCTGGACATTTTTTTAGCCTTTGTTTGAGCACGCTCGACCACCGACCACGACTTCGGCGAACTCGCCGACAACATCGAGGAGTACCAATGTTTCGTTACTGACGCGAGCGCGTATGACAGGTTCTGAAAGATAGTTAGCGAGAAAAATAAAGCCCCATAAGTGATTTGCTTACGGGGCTTTGTTTGTTGTATTGTTTGTGGCTATTGATACATAGATGCGAAATCTATATGTACTCGTTTTTGAAAATTGGGTTGATATTGTGCTTTAATCAACCAATAAGCGACAAAGAGCATTGGAACTTTATATTGTTTGACCAATTCAGATGGTTGTATATATTCGCCCTTTCTGACTCTATCGAAAATATCTTTGCGCAAGTCATCACCTTTGAATAAATACTTTGACGCAAACTGATTGGCTTCGGTTTCAATCTTACGCTGTGCAGTCTTGGATATTTCTATTACACCATCAAAACTTTCCTTATTCTTATGTAAAATAACATGCCCGAACTCATGGAAAAGAGTGAACCAACAAGTAGCCAAGTCGTGATTTCTATCTGATATTTGGATGAGCGGGTGACCATCTATCCATCTTACTGCACCATAAACTGTTTTGGGCAAGAATGGTACTAATACAAGTGCAACCCCATAAGACTGTAAGATGTTAGGCAATGATTTGAAATAATCAACATTTTCTATATTTGATTTCCATTGTCCCTCATCGATCCACGCTTTTAGTTGTTCGCCATTATATTGAGGTAAATTCATCCTTTCGAAATCGAGTTCACCTCTTCTAAGCCATGCTTTCAGATTTATCGGGTCAACATCAACATCATTCTGTTGCCTAAATAGTACTGCTACCTGTTCTGCCTCATTAAAAACATCTGCTTCTGAGTCAACATTAAAAAAATCCAAAATATCATCCAATCTATCAAGACCGGCTGTAAATTCATTCCTCAACAAAGGCAAAACTACTTTTAACTTTGTGAAATTCTTTTTAGACTGTTTGTAGGCTTCTTGACTCTTTGCCTTTTCGCGTAAATAGTTTTCTTGAAAAGCAACAAGGTATTGACGTAATTGGTCATCACTGCCTAATGCAGCTTCAATTATTGATAGTTGCTTATTATTCAGCTTTTCCAATTCGCATAGATTTTGAATACCCAATGTTGCCTCAACATCGGAATATCCTTTGCTTGTTGCTAACTCATACACCTCTTGACCAACAGTATTCAAGAGAACTATTGGATTAGTAACATTTTCTTTATTGTTAGTGTATGGTATCATATTCGTGATTATTTATTTCGCAAACATAAATGCTCGTAATACTTTCAAAATCTCCTATCCAATCTTTAGTTAAGACGAAATTATCTTCTATCAGTTGGTGAAAGAATTTTCTCCATGAGCCGGTTACGCGAACTTTGAAATATATAGGATGATTATTTTTAGTTCCCTGTTTAATTTCAATCCTATTCTTAGTCGTTCCAAAAAACTTATTGTATGAACCGGCAGTTGGATGTGCTGATAATCGTTGGTGCAGTTTTATGGCTTCGGAAGCTATTTGAATACTGTACTTCTTTGTAAAAGCCCTCATCTTTGCTCTATCTGTGGGGTCATTCACATATTGTTAGTATATGTTATTCTCTTTAGTATCCTTGAATCTTATATTCATTCAGTACTTTACATTTGAAAAATTCGCCACAAAAGTACTGTTTTTTTCAATTTTGCAAATTTATTTTGCAGATAAGGATTTTTGTTGTATCTTTGCGGTGTATTTCAACTTTAAAAGCCCTACTACTTATTTTTTCATTCATGAAAAACTACATTTTGATTATGCTGACAGCATTATAGCGGTGATGGCTTTGCAGCACAAAGCAGGCTAAACTCGAAGACGAGTGTATTTACGGAACTTCCGAAACCCAATTTGCGTTCTGGTCGCCGGTGGCGGAACAGATGGAACTGCGTATCTATGAGAGCGTGGAAGCTACTGATTATGTGGCTTACGGATTGAGGAAGGACAAAGGCGATTCCTGGCGAAGGACAATTAAGGGCGACCTTATCGGAAAGTACTACACCGTACATTCATATCAAAACGATGAGTGGTCGGAAGAGGCTCCAGGCATTTTTGCCAAAGCGGTAGGAATCAGTGGAGGAAGAGCAGCCATAATTGACATCGCAAAGGCTAATCCAGAGGGATGGGCTGACGACTTGCGCCCTGCTATGACTGACAAAACGGATATCGTTGTGTATGAAACACATCTGCGCGACTTCACAATGTCACCTGTTTCTGGCATTTAGAACAAGGGTAAGTTCATAGCATTGACGGAATCGGGAACTAAGACTGCTGACGGACTTGCATCGGGAATCGAACACCCTTTACAATTCCGTCAGTGGCAAGAGCCGTTTCTTGAAAGGCGGAGACGGGCAAGACACACCTGAACGTGTACCCAAAGCAGGCCGCTCGGGCGTTCTCAACATGATGTGGGGCACAGGCACATTCGTCCAGTTTGGTAAATTCCGCATCACGGCATCAACTGACTGGGGTATGTACTACAAATATATGCGCGGACTGTTGAAGGCACGAAGATAGACCCTGTCAAAGCGCGCATGAACCGTAACATGACTTTCGGCTTCCAGATTGTATTTTAATCAATACTTAAAACCCCAATTGGTCGGTCATTAGGCCAATTTGGGTTAAATTGGTATTTATATTGGTTGGCACAACCTTGCGGGGCCGTGCTTTTTTTGATGTTGAGAGCATAGACGGTTTGCCGCCGGTCATTGGGGATTATTAGGATTGCGGGATTTTGTGCCATAATTGTTGATTTTGCACGTTTATTCCTATACGATCCCTATACGCTTCCTATACAAATCCTATCTGTTTTGCGTGGCGTATCCGTTTTTGTGGTCAACAATGAAAAACAATTAAAACCAAATCAGTCATTAGACCGATTTGGATTAATTCAAAAATAATCACTATATTTGCAAAGTCAAACCATTCTTAAACCCATTTGCCTATGTAAAATAACAATCTAACACACATAATACAGAGCTTTAGCTCTTATTCTCCTTAATCCGAAATCTGGAAAATTTCAATCCTTGAGAGAATAAGCAAGCGTAAAGTTCACGCGTTAAGCGTGGATTATTCGTGTTTATATTCAAGGAACGGTTTTCCAGAGCCAGGATTAAGATATAAGCATTTTTCAACGAATATTCTACGCTTTTTTTACGTGCATACCACAAAAAAACAACCCACAAATATAACTGCTTATGAACAGAATAACACTTATCATTGCTTTGCTGCTCATCGCAATAGCGGCGATGGCGGAAACAGCACTCATCATCAAACCGCTGACAGGCGAAGAACAGGCTAAAGCCCTCTCGCAAATCGGCTATGCGAAAGTTACTAAAGACTCTGTATTCGTCTATTCGCACAACGATTTCCTGTTCAGCAAGAACGCCATCAAGGACATTCGCCATATCCGCTATGGAGAACTGTCAGAAACAATCGTAACGGCACGGGAAGATGTCAACATGACGACCTGCCGTGTCTATCCAAACCCCACACAAGATATGCTCATCATCGACAATGCCGATTGCGAGACAGCGCATATCTTCGACATTACTGGTCAACTGCTGCAAAGTGTTTCCATACAAGGAGATCAGACTGCAGTCAACGTAAGTTCTTTGCCTCGCGGCGAGTACTTGCTTTTACTCAACACCAAAACGTATAAATTCATCAAACAATAAAATCATGAAAAAGTTCTTTTTAACTCTCGCCGTAGCCGCAATGACATTATTTGCCACGGCACAAACCAACCAGTATTTTTGGTATCAAGGCAATCTTATGATGGGCAATCCAATTGCTCAAATTGACAGCGTGACCTTCGGAGAAAACGAACCGACTGACACACTTCACATTCTCCTTCCCCGTACCATCATCAAAGAAGTGCATGATACCGTAGAAATCGTTAAGCACGACACTGTTTACATCAATAAGTGTCTTGCCGACAACGGCGCACTCCCTGGCGAGTTCTCTATTAGTGAAACCAAAAAAGTCCGTTTTTCGCAAGGAAACCTACAATATAAAGCGTCCACAGACACTTGGCGTTTTGCTGAAAACCAATGGGATTATGTAGGTAATGCAACACAAGGAACGGTTTATGAAAACGGAATAAAATGCGATAATGAACAAATATCTAATACTTATGATGGATGGATAGATTTATTTGGTTGGGGGACTGGTAATAATCCAACACTAACATCTACCGGTAACGCTTACTCTGATTTCACAGATTGGGGAGATACATATACTGAACATAATTCATGCTTTGAGGTAAATCAATGGCGGACAATGACTTCTGAAGAATGGACATATTTGCTTATGGAAAGAATAGACGCTGAATCATTATTCAGTTTTGGAAGTATTAATGGTGTAAATGGTTTAATTATTTTACCAGATAATTGGACTACTCCCGATGGAATAAGTTTCATAACAAGTGATGCTTTTTTAAATTGGGATACCGCCCCCTATTTATTGTCAAATGCCAATGCAGACAATTATACACACAATTCATTTACATTAGAGCAGTGGCATACATTAGAGGATACGGGGGCGGTGTTCTTGCCTGTAGCAAACTTCCGAATAGGTACATCATATATGGAAACGATTTCAAAAGATGGATATTATTGGTCCTCAACACCTGATGACGATAATGCATACTATTTGGGATTTGGAGCGATAGGCCTCAGAACGTTTGGTTATGGGAATAGAACTCCATATGGTAGATATATTGGTCAATCGGTCCGTCTTGTTCAAAATGTAAAGTAAATCACAAATTATCATTTAGAAATAAATAAAACGGAGTATGCCGATAGCCGAATAATAACATGTAGGCACAAATAAAAAATCAATGATTATGAATACATTATTATGCATCACCGATTGGCTGAATGCTATTTCAGCATTATTTTCAACAATTTTTGCCGGTTGTATGGTCTATTATGCTTACAGGCAAACCAAACGCCAAACAGAAAATGTTAAAATTTCTCTTTTCCATGAAAGAAGTAAAGTATATGAACCGATTCAAAAAGCATATAGTCTATATGAACGTGGGTTGTTAAACTTTTTCTATCTATTTTGTTCCGAAAATAAAAACAAAAATTATCCCATGGAAGCTGTTGCAATATTAAGACAAATAAAAGATTATATTCCTCAGCTTAATGTCTTATTCGGAAATGAAATGAGTGAACAAATAAAGAATTTTGCAGAGAAATACGAAAGAATTGTTGATAAATCTTGTGAATTATGTACTAACTTGGCAAAAGTACCAAAAGGAACTGAAACTTTTAATATCTGGGCAGCAGTCGTGGAATCAAATTCTGATGAGGAATTAACTTCAAAATTTGAAGATATCGCAGATGACAACGAAAAACAACGATTATTGCCATTGTATAAAGAACTTAAACAAATGGTTAAAGAGTTTACAGGTGATAATTCTATTAAAAAATTGATAGACAAACTTAATAGTGAAATTTCAATTGCAGAATTTAACCTATAAATAAGCAATTTATTAAAGAAAGAGAAAGGCACTCATTGATGAGTGCCTTTCTCTTTGATAAGCACGACTACAAGTACAACAAAGAGAATATGCGACTGAACTTGATAATTCTTTGTTTATAAATTTAACAAATTACATCTTTGCAAGCAAATCGTCAGTCGTCTGCTCCATGCGGTTGAAGGCGAACCAACGTTTGCCAAGATCCTTGAGAGATGCTCCGATATGATATACGGTGTCATCAATGCATAAGAAACGGTCATGTGCCTTGCTAAACTCAATCACATTTATAGGCGGATATTGCGCATCGTGACGCGCGATGTCAGTTTGCAAGTGAGCATCTATCGCTTTGGTGTAAACGGTTGCCACCACACTTGTCTCACGTTTGTCGAGCACATTCAGCACCGACTCATCGATATAGTTGTCGAAAAGGATGATGCGCGTCTTGGCCTCCTTTACTCTTTCTGCAATAAACTTGTACGCGTCAAACACCTGTCCGTCATAAAATATACCCTGTTGCGGTGTCACGCTATTGTCATCAAGACGACGGAAAACCTCTTCAAGTTTGTGATCGGTGTCTGCCAGATGTGCATTTATAGCCAACTGGTTGCGCTCCATAATTTCCAATCGTTGGAACATTTGAGCGTTTGAGGCTATGAAATGACGCATGGCCGTAAAGGCGCGCATTATTTTGATGTTTACTTGAATAGCTGTCGACGAGCGTAAAACTGAACTTAACATCGCGATGCCGTTCTCTGTAAAAGCGTATGGCAGATACCGTAGCCCTCCCCGTTTGTTTGAGGTCGCATTTTGCGACTTCAAATTGCTCTGATCGTATGAGGTCGCATTTTGCGACCTCATAGAATCTTCATTGTTTGGTATCGCAAATTGAGATTTCCAATTTTCAAACTCTTCTTTTGTTAGGCGGAACATAAAATCATCAGGGAATCGCTCGCTATTGCGTCGTACCTGTTCGTTAAGTCGCTTTGTTTCTATACCATAAAGCAATGCCAAATCGCGGTCAAGCATTATCTGCTTGCCTCTGACCTCAAATATCATATTTTCAATATGATTAATCGGTTGCAAGGGCTCTGAAATAATAGGGGATATGTCTGTTCTCTTTGCCATTTATACAATTAACAAAATGATTTGCAGTTCAGGAATAATTTGCCATTGGCGCTATCACTTGGTTTCACTTGCAAAGTTACTATTTTTTCAGTGATTTACAAATACATATTTACGGATTGCTTTTAACTTTTCATCCATTGCTGCATCTATAATAAAGAAAGGAACTAAATACTTAAAGAAAGGAACTAAATACTTGATAGCCCCAACTCGCGCCTCCATAATGTTGTACCTTTGCATTGGCAAAATACAGCCTTTTCTCTGGTTTTGTTTTAATAGCTTATATCGAACTCACGTTATTTAGGTGTCGCTTTAGTTGTATAATCTCAATTCTTAGCCAAAAGCACGCACCAAAATTTGCCCTCGCCGAAAAAATCAAATTATATTTGCTTTTTTGCTCACTTATTCGTACCTTTACATGAATTTGAAAAGAACAAAACCAAATATAATCGCCAAAACTAAATGTACCAAAATAAAAAAACTAAATGTACCAAAATTATTTTCTCAATAGACTTCATTTATAATACTGAATAGCGGTTACTTGATGAGTAGCCGCTATTCTTCTTTTAATAGTCATATAAATGTTGTTTTGGTCTCTACTTAATACCTTTTAATTGTCTTTTAATACCTGTTTAAGCGGTGTTTGAATGCTGTTTTGGGTTCTCACAGCCGGAGCGGTGTTGTCATAGGTTTTCGGGCGGAAGTCCGGAGGGTCATTACCTCCAGTCGGGTGCGTCGGGTCAGTCACAAAATGTGGTAGGTCTGCGCGGCATTAAGTACAAAGAGAGCCAAGAAAAAGAATTGCTCTACGGTGGAGTTATGTGAATACCACCAACATCTACAACAGCTCGCAATGGCAGTTAATGGAGGCGAATGGTGCAGTATTCCTTCCTTGTGCCGGCAACCGTATTGGCACGACTGTGCGCCGCGTTGGATCGCACGGCAGTTATTGGTCATCCACAAATCTAGATCCATACGGTGTCTACCTTCTGGACTTCTATTCCTACCGCTGGGACTGGGGAGGTTACAACCGCTTCTATGGGCGTTCCGTCCGATTAGTGTTAGAACTTCAGGAGTGATGCGTGTACCACACAATGAGAACGCAAGAATTAAGGACAATGGACAGAGCGGACTCGCATTACTTTCTTTTCATGCCATCGTCGTCTATCGATATGAAACTCGTTGCGCCTTGTCTTTTTTCAAGAAGTAAAATAAATCTCAAATAATCATTTAGAAGTCAATTAAACAAACTAAACGGAGTATACTTCCTGCCGAATAATAAAGTGGAGGCAAAGAAAATATATTTAACATTATGACTTACCAAGAAGTAGAAAAATTAATTAAGGAGAATTCACATTTTCAAGATTTCCTAACTAATCATCATGGTGCAATGATGTTTGAAATAGAAAATGCTTCTATTGTTATTTTTAAGGAAAATATAGGAACAAGTTTCTATTATAGGCTTCCGTATCAGCAAAATGCTGATTATACCAAAGTATGTGACTTTATGCGATTTGCAATTCCAATATTATCAAAATCATTAGAACAGAAAAGAACGCAGGATTTAATAGCCCCGGGTAATCCGACTAAAGCAACGATAAAATAGTATGACATAATTTATTTTCAAGAGGTTGTCTTACTTGACAGCCTTTTATGTGCATGTCATGTTGTAGTAATTACACACAATCAAGACAGATAAGGCGACATTAATGTCGCCTTATCTGTTTATAATAGTTTTTATGGTCTCAGGCAGCCTATGGGAATGACATAAACACCGTCCTTGCGACGGTAAGCGCGTGTTAACGCATAAAATACTGATTGATTTTTATTACACAAACAATAACACGTTATACCGACGAAAAACCACCGAACTCGCATGTTTTACCGACGAATCCGCTAATTCCATCAACAAAAAAATCATATTGTTTTACAAAAAAATTAAAAAAAATGACTATCTTTGCACTTGAAAAATCGTCAAAAATTCAAAGGTACAATGGTAAATGCAAATTCCATAAAAGACAGTGTTACACTTCGGAATCGTATTGAGGCGATGCCTGAAGATAGTGTGCTGTTCCGTTCAGACTTTCCTGAATATCATTCAGAATTTGTTGGCGGAACATTGGCGGAGTTGACTAACGAGGGGATTTTGGTGAAGTTAGCCCAAGGAATATATGCCAAACCGAGGAGAAGCAGATTTGGTGTGGTGTTACCCTCTGTTGATAAGGTCGTAAAAGCAATTGCCATGCGTGATAATGCGAAGATATTACCTTCCGGCATGACAGCATTGAATGTCCTCGGACTCTCAACTCAAGTGCCAATGAACTACACGTATTTGACAACCGGTAGTGAAAGAACTATTAAATTGGCTAATCAGCAAGTAGTGCTGAAACGCGGAGTGCCCAAGAACTTTTGCTATAAGACACGACTAATAGAACTATTAGTACAGGCGTTGAGAACATTGAAACAAGATAATATAAGACAAGAAGAGTTGCAGATTCTTAAAGCACTGATAGCCAAAGAGTCGGATAAAGAAGCATTAGTCAAAGATGTTGATATGATGCCGGCATGGATGAAACGGATTATAAAACCAATGCTAAATTAAATGAAAATCATGAATAATTTATGGCTTAGCAATGAACTTGTCGACCGTCTAGCAATGTTGCAGAAGACGGAGAATGAGCATAGGGGCATCAATCAGGTCGCAATAGAAAAGGATTGGTGGGTAACCATAACGCTAAAAGCATTGTTTCAGACTGATTGTCATGAGTCATTGATATTCAAGGGCGGCACATCGCTCTCCAAAGGGTTCAACATAATTGAACGCTTTTCGGAAGATATAGACTTGGCAATAAGCCACACGTTTTTCGGCATAGACAAGACGAGTAAAAGCCAGCGTGAGAAATTACGCAAAATGGCAAGAACTTATATCCACAAGACTCTTTCTACTCAACTTGACACCCAATTGAAAAACTTGGGCGTTACCGGATATAGCATAGAGAATGTGACACACATTCAAGACAAGAACGGCGAATTGAGACCAATTGATTCTGACAAAGACCCGACTATTATTTTGTTGCATTATCCATCGGTATTGGAGAATACCATAAACTACATTCCTCCGCGAGTGAAGATAGAAATAAGTTGTCTATCAATGGACGAACCGACAGAGGAACGCGCTATCAATTCTCTGATTGGAGAAAGTTTTGACGTGGAGGATTCTGATGCGAATTGCGTAATTAGGACTGTGGTGCCTACACGTACTTTCCTTGAAAAGATTTTCCTGCTTGCCGAGGAGTTCCAGAAAGAAAAACCAAGAAATGTGCGAATGTCGCGCCATCTGTATGATTTGGAAAAATTGATGGATACGAAATACGGCCATGATGCGTTGGCAAACCATTCACTATATGATGCCATTGTGGAACACCGTAAAACATACTATGCCCTGAAATATGTGAACTACGACCTGCACAGTCCATCTACTATCAATTTCATGATACCAAAGCAAGAAATTAAAGCATGGGAAACTGACTATGCCAATATGAGACGATACTTTATATATGGTCACTCATTGGAGTTTGATGCACTGATGCAAAGAATAGAAGAACTTCAACAAAAAATAAGAAATATATAGCATAGCCACAACATCGAACTAAAATTCTTCTCTGCTCTCTCATATAATCGCAAAAAACAAATGTGCAAAAATAAAAAACCAAATGTATCAAAATTTTGTTATGCGGACCTGTTTTGAGATTGCCTAATTGATATTCCTTAATTTTTGAGATTGCTTGATAGGTTTGAGATTGCTTGATTTGGGGATGATAAATAACATAAATAATAATAGCGGTCGCCAGCAAAGGTGACCGCTATTTCTGTATTCCAGTCTTTTCTGTATCTCTGTCCTTTCCAGTCCATTCTTCGTCTTTTCTCATGTCTTTACTGTTCATCATGGTTCTGTCTGGTCTTTTCTGTACTGTCTTTTAACCGTGATTAAATGCCGTTTGAATGCCGTTCAGATGGCGTTTTAACGTCATTTACACATCGGCGCGAACTTGTCATAAGTCTTCGGGCGGCTCATAAGTCTTCGGGCGGCAGTCGAGAGAGCCATTGCTGGCGCTCGGCGTCGGTGCATTCGTGCCATTGGGCGGGGTCGGCCTGCTTTCCGAGGTACACTTGCCGGTCGCATCGCCGAGTGCCCGGTTCAAAGGCATATAGGTTGTGTCAAAGACGGTGCGCTGTCTGTGGCACAAGTGCACATCGCCGACCCCGACAGCCTCACCGACCAAGAGTGGGCTATGAGAGTGAAAGAACTCGAATGGATAAGGGAAGAGGAAGCTAAGGCAAATGCCAAAGCAAATGAATGGGCTAATAGGTGATGTCGTGATCCATGCACGGAATAGTGGAACGGTAAGGCTTATTTTTGCAGCATTGTTCCTCTGCTTTTTTTCTGCCTTTCGTGCTTGATGAACTCTGTATATCCGTTTGGCTTTCTTGTTGAGTTGCTTATAATCTTCTTTGGTCATGAAACAATAGCCAATCAGCCATAGACTGAAGATAATGGCTACGATACATAATATGGCGATTATCAATGCTAACATGTCGCAAAGATACAATTTTTTTTTGAAAATCAAAATTATGGCAGAAAATAAAACCGAATTTACAATCAATATGAACGGGCAATGAAAGCCGACGACACACTGTTTACAGCCAGTTCACAAGCGATAATTTGATGTTCTCCGACAGACTCGTAATGAGACTGGAAACACTTGGAGAAATGTTTTTTGCCTCAATGGCGGCGCTAATATCTTAAACCCAAATCGGTCATTAGACCGACAAGTTTGGGTCAGTGCTTACAAAAAGTAGTCTATTATTGTCTTTTTTGTTTCTTTTTGGCATCTTTTTGCTTTTTGCTCGGTCATTATGCCCGCATAACTCCCTCGTTCAAAG
>JAFTCC010000047.1 GCA_017454915.1 Paludibacteraceae bacterium | reverse complement strand
TTTGCGAACGTCAGCAACGTTAACGGTGAAAGTCTGGTTGCCGTTGGCACCATAGATGTTGCAGGGAACTTGATCCTGCTTGCGCAAGCCTTTAGCGGCTTTCTTGCCGAACTCCGAACGGAGTGTACCGGTTAATTCAAAAGTTTTCATTCTTGTAAATTGTGTTACTCAATATGGGGCAGTAAAAATAGTTTGTGTGGCTGCCCGTATCCCATCACACTCGCGGCTTTCCAAAGAAAAACCGCACAAAGCGGTTCACTTCTTCTAACCTTGTTTCCCCCGAATCCGGGGACCCCGACACAAACCAAACCATAGGCTGTTTGTGGTGGGGAAAGCGAAGGCAATTGTGCGCTTAATGGCGCCGAGCGACATCTGTTAGCGCAATTTGCCGAACGCTTAGTCGGGATAGCGAGATTCGAACTCACGACCTCCTGCTCCCAAAGCAGGCATTCTAACCGGGCTGAACTATATCCCGCGAAAAAGCGGATGCAAAGGTACAACAAATTTTTGACAGTTGCAAATTTTTCAGCAAAAAGATGGGATAGAGTGGCACGTACGTCGGCATTTTGACAAATACGCTTGGCAATATACGCGATTTAGGCGTTAGTAAAGAGAATAAATTGTTGCAGAATTTGCATATTTGAAAAAAATGTTGTACTTTTGCACCCGCTTTTGTCTAATGGTATAAAGGCTATTACGTCAGATTTTGGTTCTGAAGATCTTGGTTCGATTCCAGGTTAGACAACTCGCTCGGGGTATTAGCTCATCTGGCTAGAGCGCGACACTGGCAGTGTCGAGGTGAGCGGTTCGAGTCCGCTATACTCCACTGCAGAAGTCCGGTAAATAGCCGGATTTTTTTTTCACATTTTCCCTTACATTTCGCTATTGACGCTACAAAATGAATGATGTATTGCAAAAAATGTAAAAATATTTGCAAATATCATTTTTTTTTTGTATCTTTGTGGCGAAAATAAAATATTATATATTATGGCAAAAACAAATGAACAAAAACAAAACGAACTGATGGCGAAAGAAGTTCTTGCTATTTTGATGTCTCGCAGTGGCGTAACTCGTCAGGATATTGTGAATACAGCTATGCATAATTTCTGCCGTAATAACATCGATCTTCTCACAGTAGCAGAAAAACATAAATATGCAAGTGTAATACTATGAGCAAAGATCAACACAAATTACGAGCCAGTATTTTCGTTGATGCTAATGTGTTAATTGGTGCATTTCGTGGCATGAAAGCGGATGTCGCGGCTATGGAATACTTAAACCGTCTTCCTCAAATAAGGTTATATACATCCGGTTTGGCCATTGCACAGTGCATAGCAACCTGCCAAATAAAAGGAGACAAGGAGCGTCGCCTAAAGTTGACACAATGGGTGAAGCAGATAATAGGAAGATTTTCCATTATCAGTTGTACCGGTAAAGACATTGAAAGGTCGCTGGATATGACTCAGCCGGACATGGAGGATAATATTCAATATATAATGGGGAATCGCATGGGGTGTACTCACTATGTCACCAACAACAAGAAGGATTTCGCATTCGTTAATGCTGTCATAATTCCTGCAAATAAGATACGACTGATTGGCGCGTAGAATCTTGTGTTGACACATAGTAAGCATATTGCTATTGAAATCACAGATAAAAGATTAGTAATTTTTGAAAAGATAAACAATGAATAGTTTTCGGGAATTGTGCCAGAAAAGGCGCTCGATACGCACGTTCAGTTCGCAGCCTGTTGAGCGGGAGAAGATAGATTATATACTGCAATGCGCACTGATGTCACCGTCCGGCAAGCGGCTTAACCCGTGGGAGTTTGTGGTGGTGACCGGTGAGCCGGTGCTACGGCAGTTGGCGGGCTGCAAGACGTACGGCAGCCAGATGTTCAATACCGCCATGGCGGGGATCGTTGTGGCGTTGGACAGCTCGCTCACGGATACCTGGCAGGCAGATGGAGCGATAGCCGCCGAGCATATACTGCTGGCAGCCGAGGAGCAGGGCTTGGGTGCATGCTGGTGCCACATCTACGGCAGGGCGGAGTCGGAAGCAATGGTTCGCAACCTGACAGGTATACCCGAGAAGTATAATGTGCTATGCGTGATTGCTCTTGGTTATAAGAACGAGCAGCGCAAAGATTATGACCTTGCCAAACTGCTCTACGCAAAAATTCATAACGAACAATTCTAAACAAAAAATAATTGAAGATTGATAATTAAACTATGAAACCTATTATAGCGATTACCGCCGGAGATATCAACGGCGTGAGTTATGAGATAATATTGAAAACAATCTTCCATCCGCACATCCTGGAGATCTGCACGCCCGTGTTATACGGCAACGTTGCTATCGCCAAGCAACATGCACAACTGCTGGATGAGGAGTTCCGCACACCGCAAGGCGTGATCATCACCGATGCGCGTAAGGTGCAGGAGGGAAAAGTGAATGTGATAACCTGTTACCCCGACGATACGCCGCTGGAGATCGGCAAGAGCACGGAGGCTGCCGGCAAAGCGTCACTGGCAAGTCTCAAGCGCGCCTGCGGCGACCTGCAGCAGGGTCTGGTGAACGCACTCGTAACAGCACCTATCAACAAGGCGAACATTCAATCCGATGAGTTTAGGTTCAGCGGTCACACGGAGTACCTGACCCACTTGTTCGGTGCTGGTGAGAAATCGCTGATGATGATGGTGAGCGATGCACTGAAAGTGGCACTCGTGTGCAACCATGTGCCGATCAGCAAGGTTGCCGAGAGCATAACCGTGGAGCGAATAATCAACAAACTGACTATCCTGAACAATGCGCTGAAGAATGATTTCTCTATCCGTCAGCCGCGTATAGCCGTGCTGGCGCTCAATCCGCACGCAGGCGACGGAGGGTTGTTAGGCAAAGAGGAGCAGGAGATTATTATTCCTGCGATAGCCGAGGCGAACAAACAGGGTATATTGACCTTTGGTCCGTACAGCGCCGACGGATTCTTCGGCAGCGGACATTTCGCCCACTTTGACGCGATACTTGCCATGTATCACGACCAGGGACTGATCCCATTCAAGTCGATGGATATGAACGGCGTGAACTTCACCGCCGGACTGAACATCATCCGCACCTCGCCCGATCACGGCGTGGCGTACGACCTTGCCGGCAAGAACAAAGCATCGGAACAAAGTTTCCGCAATGCTCTGTATGCAGCACTGGAGATAATGAAGCAACGCGCGATGAACAAAGAGATAAACGCCAACCCGCTGCCGGTGCCCGAGCCTGACGAGAACGATTTCCGTCCGGAGTTCAGATCGTTTAGTGAACCCAAGAGCACTGGGTTTAAACCTTCTTGATTTCTCTTGGCATCTTTGTGATTTTTGTGCGGTCATTATGTCCCACATAACTCCCTTAACAAGAAATCGCAAATCTGCTCAAAACAAATTCAAGAACACAAACAGACATATAATAACATTAAGCATGAAAGCGAACGAAATAAGAAAATCTTTTTTGGATTTTATGGCAAGCAAGGGTCACCAGGTTGTGCCCTCTGCTCCGATGGTTATCAAGGATGACCCGACACTGATGTTTACCAACGCCGGCATGAACCCGTGGAAGGGAATCATCCTCGGCAATGATCCGATCAAATATCCTCGCGTGGCAGACAGCCAGAAGTGTCTGCGCGTCAGCGGCAAGCACAACGACCTGGAGGAGGTGGGACCTGACACCTACCACCACACCATGTTTGAGATGCTGGGCAACTGGTCGTTTGGCGACGACT
>JAFTCC010000046.1 GCA_017454915.1 Paludibacteraceae bacterium | reverse complement strand
TTGTCTTTGAACGAGGGAGTTATGCGGGCATAATGACCGAGCAAAAAGCAAAAAGATGCCAAAAAGAAACAAAAAAGACAATAATAGACTACTTTTTGTAAGCACTGACCCAAACTTGTCGGTCTAATGACCGATTTGGGTGAAATAAAAGAACAGGGTCGGGAAATCCCCGACCCTGCCTTATACATTATAATGTGATGGATTATTTGATGATTGACAGGAATTTCTCGTCCTCTGCAAATGCTGCAAATTCAATGTCGTCTTTAGCCTGAGCTTTAAGGTTAGCGTCAGCGGCAACGGCTTCAGCAAGGTTTGCATAAACGGCTTCACGGTCATTAGTGCGTGCGCCTACGATAGCTTTGAGGTATGAAGTCAAGGCATCGGGTTGTTTGATGGCATTCAGTGTAGCGCGTGCGCCAGCATAGTCTTGGTCAAGAATTTGCTGGATAGCGGCGTTGTTGGACACTGATTTAGCGAACGATGATTTAGCGTTTTTGTAGTCGCCTTTCATGGTGTACATAGTACCCATTGCTGCACCGAGGTTTGATGATGTGCCGGCGGCTTTGCCGAAGTACTCTTGAGCGGCATCAAAATCGTTCTTCGAGAGTGCTGCTACACCTGCGTTATAGTTGATGTCGGCGTTTGCGGGCTCGATTTCAAGTGCTTTCTTGTAGAGGGCGAGAGCTGCATCTGCGTCGCCTTTCGCAAACTTAACAAGTCCAAGGTTGTTGTAAGCGCGAACATCATTGGGGAAGTTCTTGATAGCTACGCTGTAGATGGCGTCTTTCTCATCAAGATTTTCGGTGAGAGTAGCGGCATAGAGAAGTTCCTCAAGGCTGAGGCTGTCAGGAGTGTTCTTAGAGGCGGCGCGGAGTTCGTCGTCTGACTTGCCGATGAGGTCAACAGTCAGTTTGAGGCGAGCGCGACGGAGTTGCGGAAGAACGTCGTCAGCAAGTGATTTGTAAACAGCGCTGAGGTTTTTGATTTGAGTTTCACGCTCTTCGGGGTCACTGTACATGTTAAGCACGCGGAGAACGAGCTCTTTGTCTTGCATGTCACTGCTTTCGAGGAGTTTCTGGAAACCTTCCCAGTCTTCGGCTGTGGTCTTGCTGTCTACGCCTGCTTCAACTTTGGCTTTCTTGAGTTGTTTTGCAAGATAGTTTGCTGTAGCTTTCTGACGATTTTCAGCGAGTTTGGTGTTGAGGTCCATACCGCCGTCAGGTGAAGCATAACCAGCCACTTCTATGTTGCTGATTTCTTTCTTTTCGTCAGCTGCTGCGGCTTTCACGTCTTCTGTGAACTGCTTAACTTCGTCTTTCTTGAGCTCGCTGTCACGGAGGTTAGCCTGCTGGATAAGGAACTTGATGTCAGCCTCTTGAGTGTTTTGAATAACGCGTTGGAACTTGTCGGGAGTTACTGCGCCGTCAAGGTTACGGGCATTGGCAAGTTTAGCTGTGGCTACTACACCGTTTGCTACTTTCACGTCAGGAATTTCAAGAGTTTTCTTGCCAACCTTGGCGTTAAAGCGAAGGTAGAGCTCTGAACGGCGCATGTCGGGCTCATAGTCAAAAGAAACGCGCATTTCATATTTCTTACCAACTTTGTAAGGAACCGTGATGCCGTTTTCTTTAGCCTTTTCACCAACGTAAACAACTGAATCGCCTACTATTTCGCGACCTGCGAACTTCATAACCGGACGTACAACAAGAACACCCTTCTTGGGGAAGGTTTTGCCTACGAAATCGCCGGTAATGGTGGCGTTTACTTTGTTGCCCACTACTACAAGCGGGTTAGGATTGCATTCGAGGCCTTCTGGGGCGCTCATGTTTTTTTTGCACGAAGTCATGCCAAGCGCTATGACCACGGCACTTACGATAGTTAATAGTTTTTTCATATCAAAAAAATTGTTTGATTTGTTACTTTGTTAACGCAGTTAGGTAAAAAACTATGCAAAGATAATGAAATTGCTTGAAATACAAAAAAAATAGCGTATTTTTGTGCATTAAAAATTGCCTTTTGTGATGTTTTTGCGCATTTTTAGGTTTTTGAGGTGCCTGACATGGCGTCGTTTTATCAACTTGTTGCTCGCTGTGTGCGATTATATGCGCATGCTGTGCGGCCTCAAACCTCACACCAAACACAAGCCTGTCTTTCTGTCGGTGGAGCCGGCAAACACGTGTAACCTGAAATGCCCGCAATGTGCTGTCGGCAGTGCTAAAACGCACCCAAAACCACAAATGATGACAACCGAAATGCTTGACATGGTGCTCAAAGACACATGCGCGACATTACTGGAAATGAATTTCTTCTTTCAGGGCGAACCGCTGCTCAACCTCAACCTGCCTGAACTTATAAACACCGCACACCGCAAAGGCATCTACACGCTGTGTTCCACCAATGCCCAGACTTTAACCGCAAAGCTGGCAGAAGCCCTTGTCAACTCGGGACTTGACAGACTGGTTGTGTCTATGGACGGACACACGCAGGCCGCTTACGGACAATATCGCGTGGGGGGCGACGTGCAGCGGGTTTACGACGCAATGCGATACATTAATGACGCAAAGAAAAGGTTGGGACGCAACACACCTGTGGTGGAACTGCAGTGCCTGCTGTTGAGCTCAACCGAAAACTCGCTCGACTTTTTCCGCACCAATTACCGCAGACTCGGGGCTGATACACTAACATTCAAAACGGCGCAATTCTATGATTACGAGCATGGCAACCCACTAATGCCAACCAACGAGCGGCACAGACGCTACAGGCTGACGGCTGATGGAACTTACCGCATCAAGGGCAGGCTGAAAAAACACTGCTGGAGAGTTGTGGCAGGAGCAGTCGTGGACGCAAACGGAGGCGTCAGACCATGCTGCTTCGACAAGATTCCGCAACACCTCTACGGAAACTTACATGACAACAGTTTCGGCGAGATATGGCGAGGAGACAAAGCAATGTCGTTCCGTCAAGCGGTGTTAACGCACCGGCCGGAGATTGAAATTTGCCAAAACTGCACCAATGTCTAAACGTCGGAAAATACACTTCACCGTTCCTATCGCGTGGGCTCTGCTACCTTTGGCGGCGGGAATAGCCCTACATGGCGCACCGCGACTATTAGTGCTGATTTTAACCATATTGGCGGTTAGCGGGGTCATTTGTCATTTTACTTGTCTGCGTGACAATATGCGGATGCAGTGGCTGTTGCCGGTGTCACTTTGCTTGGCTATGTTTGCGGCGGGCACCACTTTATACCAAATGCGGGCATCTGCCACTCTATGGAACGGCGTTCAAGAAAAATGCCGCATAACTATCACTTCCGAGGCTGTAAAACACACCAGCACATTAGGCTACGATGCTGAAGCAGGAGGACAAAAGGTTAAAATCTACATGGCATCTGACAGTGTGATTACGCCCGGCACATCACTATGGGTACGCACACAGTGGAAGCCTACTCACGACACGCAGCAGACAGAAACTTTCGACTATATGCACTATCTGTTTTTGCAAGGCTATTCCGCCACTGCATATATCGCCGCAGATGCATATATGACTAGTTCAACACCATCACAACTCACTCTGCTGCAACAATTTAAGGTATTTGCCTCGACATTGCGCCAGAAGGCCATCACAATATACCGCAAAGCCGGTGTAGGCGGTGACGCATTGGCTGTGCTATCCGCACTTACACTTGGCAGCAGGGAAGACATTACACCTCAAATCCGTCAAAACTATGTGCGGGCGGGAGCTATGCACGTGCTGGCGGTCAGCGGACTGCACGTCGGGGTTATATGCCTGATACTCACAAGAATATTGTTTCTTTTTGGCATTTCACGCTCTGGACGTATCGTCAGGGCTCTGGTGATTGTGGCGGCACTTACGGTTTACGCCTTCATCACTGGCCTCACACCGTCGGTGGTCAGGGCGGCAGTGATGTTCGGAATTATGATGGCGGCCGGACTGCTACAAAAAAAGCACTGCTTACTTAATACACTATGTTTCACAGCGTTTGCCACATTACTGATAGACCCGATGGCGCTCTACTCGGTCAGTTTTCAACTCTCGTATAGTGCCACGGCAAGCATCATAGCGGTTTTGCCGTGGCTGCGGCAACACGAGCCGGAAAACAGATGGAGGCGATGGCTCTATTATGCTATGGCGGTGACTGTGGCTGCGCAGTTGGGAACTTTGCCACTTCTGCTCTATCATTTCCACCAAGTCAGCATTGTGTTTTTCGCATCAGCATTGGTGGTCGTGCCCCTTGCCGAATGTGCTATCGTCTGGGCGGTGGTGCTTTTATCGCTGCAATGGTGTATGCCACTGTGCACAATTGCGGGAAAGGCTATGCTGTGGCTGCTCAATCTGCAAAATGCCATCGTCGAACTGCTGCAATCGCCATCATGGGCTTCTGCCGAATTGTGGATACCATTGTCGGTGTGCTGCGCTCTGGTAGCGACTTCAACATGCGTGATATGGCTGCCTTACGCCACAAACAGTTGGAAAGCGGCTCGCGCGGCTTTGATATGCCTCGGCGTTGCACTTATTTTACAACTCATTGACAACCACAGCTCTATTGCTGAAAAAATGATAATATGCCACGGCAGGGGAGAAGCGGTGGTTAATGTAACCAAACACGGCAAAATGACCGTCTGCTGCTCTGACAGCATCCAAGCGGCAACAACGGTCCACGAACTTGAACTCAAATATCATCCGTCTGATGTATGCTGGCGCATAAGCCGTAACACCGCCATTGACGTAAGCGGCTCAAAGTGGCTTATTGCACAGGATACACTGCTTAGATTTGCGGCAAGCGAAAAACAGATACAAGTTGACAACCTCGTGGTCGGACGCGCCGCTGGCAGGCTAAAGCCACGAAAACTACTTTCCATCTTCTGTCCCGACACTATGATTTTGCTCCAGTCATATCCCAACTACCGCCGCCAAGAACTGGACAGCATAACATCCGCAAAAGGAATAATACTCGTCAAAAATTGATATACAAAGCGCGACACAAGAACTTGGCAAACGATTTGTGATAAATAGCGTAAATGTTTGAGGATAATTACGGTAAAATGTGAAGGCGGAACCTAACGCCCCACGTTGGTGACGACTTGTCGTTGCGATTGGTCAGCCGCCACACAAACATCACGTCGCCACAACCTAATATATTACCTATGCCCACACCTATTTCAGCATACGGATTTTTCATCGCCGTAAACTCTGTGGGCAGCGTGGTCACGTTATTGTGGTTATTTCTCATAATACCATACGCCGCCTTAAACTCCACGAGTTCGCGCAGCCGGGCGCGGTTTACGCCTGGAATGCTGTTAAACAGCAGGCCGCCCATGTTCCATAACACGTGAAGCCCAAAATAAGTGTCAGCGGCATAACGCATATTGTTCATCAGCGTGAAGCGGTAGCGGTCGAAAGCATACGTTTCATTGCCATAAAATGCATAGAGCAGCGGGTAAGGCACTTCGCCTATAATTCTGCCAAACTCAAAAGCATAATCTATGTTGCCCGCCATGCCTGCTGCTATGTTCTGACGGATTGTAGCGTGTATGCGCCCATATGGCCTATAGCTTTTACCGGCAAGGCGATATGTTCCCAATTCGGCGCCGAGGCTTATCACCGGCTTGCGGCCATAGAGGTAAATGCGCTGCTGATGAAGTCTTAAACGGGTGTCGTCGAAACTGAAACGCATGGCAACTTGGAGGCTGTGATGGTCAAAATAGTGAAACTGGTTCCACCGAGCGTAGGCATATTGCCCTGACTCGTCATAGTTGCCAAGACCTGTTTGACCTATGTTTATTTTGGCGTTAAGTTCTATGCGCGGAGCTATGTCATGCCGGGTGTAGATGCTTATTTGGCGCTGCGGGATGTAGTCCCTGCAATGGGGCATAAAATTTAACAAACCGGTCATAAAGTCGGTGAAACCCCGGCCTGTGCGGTTCTCAAGCAAAAAATCCTGAAAAGCGTGCGCGCCAATTCGTGTGTAATCGTTGGTCACGCTGACGCCTACTTGGTGCCGAAGTTCTGTGGGAGATTGATATTGAACATAGGCATTGTATTTCCAACCTTTATCACGAAATCCATAGGCCCCATATCCGCCCACAACCCAGTCAGTCATTAACTTAGCGCTGGTGCGAAGGGGTATGCCCAACCGGAATCGCTCCTGACGGTTAAACGACATGAGTTGCGAAATGTCGCCTACGTCTATGTATCCTGCCGGAGCATGATAACTGATGAGCGTCATCACTGTCCAATTGACAAACTTAATAAACGGTGTGTTGCGCAAACGCTCTATGGTTTCCAAATCTGAATTATCTATCACCCTGTCTGTCGTGTCTGTCTGCTGAATATTAGACGATGTGAGGCGCGACACACCATAAAGCGACGGGAAAAAACGATGGGTGCTGTCTGACTGCCGTATAAGGTCAATCAGCACATGACGGGTATCTTGTATTTTCTGTCCGTCATACGACTGGTTAATGCTTAATTCCCTAATGAGGTTAACATTAGCGGTAGGCGGCGTGGTGGCGGTAATTGAGCGCAAGCGATTAGAAGCCGAATCTATCTGCATTTCACCATTTAACGACAGGCTATATGGGTTGCGTGTACGGTAATGAATAACGTAAGTGGTTGACGTGTCATTGGATAGGCTGTCCGCAAGATAGTATTTGTACCATCGTCTGCCGTTTTTGCCTAACGGACTCGGGCAGGCCCTGTTGTTTATCAACAGACTGTTGCAGTTAAAATCAATCGGCATGGTGAGCGGATGGAGCAACTGGCGGTATGAGGCTTCGGGAAAGAGAGCTGCGGTGGCGTTACCTTCTTTTTCGGCATATACGGCTATCAACGAAGTGCTGTCGTTTGTGGCATCAGTGATTTTTTTCCATATCTTGCGCTTGAGCATCTGTGGCGTGAGGTGGCTCAAATACGCTTTTACCTCCTCGTGTTCAGGTTGGGCGGCGGGGATAGCATTTTGCGCGGCGGCTCTCACTATATGCCAAGCTCGCTCATCGCGATGCGGAGTCACTATAAGTTCGTCAAGCGGCGTCGGCTCCTCTTTCAGGGAGGCATGGAGCGCGGCTTGACGACCAGCTTTAATTTTCGCGTGAAAAGGCAAATAGCCTATCGCTGTGATTTCGATGACGGGATGACGCAGACTGTCGCCTCGCAACACGAAAAAACCATCCTCATCTGTGGCTGTGCCAAAGGGCGTAAAACGAAACATCACACTGGCATTAGGAATTGGAGCGCCTGTGGCATAGTCCGTAATCTGACCAACAACGAGTGTCTGTTGCCCAACAGCCACAACGCTGGACAACAACATTACGGCACAAAGGCAATAGGCCGCGATATGTCCACAGCCTGAACGCAATTACTCGTCATTTTCGGTGAATATGCTGCTGATTTCGCCATCAAGCCCGCTTAGGAATCCTTTGCAGGACTCCAACAACTCTTTGGCACGACGCGCATGGCTTACATAGTCGGTCATGCTCAACGCGCCATCCTGCATCTTTTGGATA
The DNA here is from genome assembly GCA_017454915.1 of Paludibacteraceae bacterium. Taxonomy (GTDB): domain Bacteria; phylum Bacteroidota; class Bacteroidia; order Bacteroidales; family Paludibacteraceae; genus UBA3747. The sequence continues at coordinate 4,114 of JAFTCC010000046.1, read as the reverse complement.
ATGCTGTTCAGCTCAACCATGTCCTGCTCATATTTTTTCTCGTCTGCTTTTGTCATTTTATATCGCTTTTTTCCGTTTTTCTGACTTTCCACATCACCTTTACAATCTCTCCGCTTAATCTCCTTTACGACTTTCCGCGTCACCGCATAACACACTATTATACCACTTTTCCAGCTGTTGGTTAAACTCTTGCCTTGTCATGGTCTGCGCCCAATGGCTTACCTCGGCTGTCATTGGCACAAATTCAATCGTAACTTCACGTTTTTTGTGCCATAAGCAATAGCCCGTGAAAAATTTCAAAATACTTACAAGCAGCGTTGTCGCGAACACAGGGGTTCTCTTGCGCCCTTTTCTGCTCCAACTGCTGCCCCAAAGTCCGTCAATATGCCCTAAAAGCACAGTAGTGCCTTCTGGTAGCTGACGACACACATTATACGCCAGTTGCCGGTTGCCGATGCGCTCTGTGCCATCAGTAGTGATGTGACCGGAGGGGTACATAAGAATATTATCGCCGGAGCGAAGCGTGTCAAGGATTATGCCGTTGAGCCGCTCTGCCTGCTCTACTCCACCACGGCTTTTGGTCAGGTTAGGAACCGGAACGGCATTTAGCATTTCAAGTATTTTCTTCGTCTGAGGGGTTATGAAATATGCCTCATCAACCAACGGGCGAAGCTGATCCATATACAACTCCGAGAAAATCAGCATGGGATCCATCACCGCTTGGTGGTTGGGCATGACAAGATGGGCGCCAGGGGTACGAAGATGCTCCAAACCCTTGAACGTAACATGATAACGGCGACGCCAGAGGATATGGCAAGCGTAACATACCATGGGACGACAACGCAAAACTATATACCAAGGGGTGAAAAAGAACACCAAAGCACCAAACAAAAAAATGTATTGCGATGGCAAATGTAAAAAATATGTTATAAACGCAAATGTTACACTCGCAAGCAGAATAAACAGAAAACTAACTTGATTGAAATAAGCAAGCATCGTGTTGAGTTCCGGACCTTTAACAATACGCTGGATCTCTGCATCAAGTGGAATCTTGAAAAATCCGCAGACAAACGACATAACGAACATCACCAGCGCAAAACATACTGGAGGCATTTTTACGGCAAACAATATCAGCAGCAGAAAACTTATGCCCCACCCCAAATATGGCACCCAGCCCAACAGGAAATGATGCTTGTCAACTTTGCCGGCAACTACGCATCCCACGCTCACGCCAACTGCGGCGGCGCATAGCGCCAGACCAGTGGACTGTGTGTCCATACCCAATTCCTGGGGACAATATATCATAACCGAAATCTGTACCGTGGCGGCCAGCCACCAGAACACTGACAATGTGTAGATAATCGGGTTTAGACCCGGATACTCTTTGGCGCGACGGTGACTGTTGCGCAAAAAGGCAATAGGGTTAACGCGGTCACGGCTGTGGGTCTTCTCCTCTATGGCGCGGATGCTCAACGAATGGATAAGCCCCAACAAGGCAAAGCATCCCAGCAGAGCGTAGTGGAACCACGCGGGGGTGTTGTCAACCACATAACTTGCGATGACAGTGCCCATCAGCATCGAGAAAAAAGAAATCGCCTCCATGCCACCCATGCCGTGCGACACATTTTCCACACCGCCTATTTCACGTACCAAACCATATTTCGCGGGGGAATAAAGAGACGACTGAAGACCCATCAAAAACAACGACAAAATGACAAGAGTCAGGCTCTTAAAATAAAAACCTGAAATGGCTATCGCAACAATAGGCAACTCAAGAACTTTAGCAACTTGAACTATGCGGCGTTTGCTAAAATGCTGAGTCAAACGGCCAGCCAGAGGAGAACAGAAAACGTAGGGCAAAACGAGAACGGCGGCGGCTAAACTCACAACAAGCGACTGATAGCGCTCGTCAACCCACCTTACTGCCACAAAACACGATAATGTCTTTAGAAAATTATCATTTATCGTGCCCCATAGGTTGGTCATGTAAAGTGGAATATATGAATTTTTACCGTGCATTTGCGATGATATTTTGTTGCTCTTATGGTTGTAATTGCAAAGTTACGGAAATTTATCAAAAAAATCGTACCTTTGCAGAAAAATCAGACACACTATACATGCCCTCTAACCCACGGCCACAAAATTTCATAGCTACCGACGCTTCTTGCCTCGGCAACCCGGGTGTGCTCGAGTTCAGGGCTATGTGGGGAGACACAAACAAGGTTATTTTCCAACGCGGACCTTATGAACACGGCACTAACAACATCGGTGAATATCTGGCGCTGGTGCTGGCACTCATCTGGTGCCAAAAAAACGGATACAAAAACATGCCGATATACACCGACAGCGTTACCGCTATGGCATGGGTAAGGAAAAAAAAGGTGGGGACTAAACTCATCAAAAATGAAAAAAACGAACAACTGTTCAACTCCATGCAAATCGCGCAAGAATGGCTGAACAACAACGAATACCACAACCCCATACTCAAGTGGGACACTGACGCATGGGGAGAAATTCCTGCCGACTACGGACGAAAATAAGATAAAAACGGACACAAACGGACACAAAAGTACACAAATAGACACAAACAGGGCAAAACGTTCATTATTGTGCATTATCGCGCACAATTGACACCCCACGTGTAACAATGTGGCGAACTTTGCAACACAAATTAACACAAATAAAACCACTTTCAACATGCTATCCACTATTTCACTTATCGTTAATGCGCTCGTCGCAGTGGCACTTGCCGTTATCAAGTCCGAAACAACACGGCTACGGAAAGAGGTGCGCAGGCTACGACAGGCATTAAAACTCGTCAACAACTGCCAACACAAACAGCAATGCCCTGTTATCAAAAATCTCAGCAATTTCCTATTAAACATCTAAAAAACACGCAAATCAAAAATCTTCACATGACCCGACATTTTACACTATCAGAACTAACCCACAGCGAAACAGCCAAAAGACTTGGCATTGCCAACATACCTAATCTGGCTCAGCGCGCAAACCTGCGCGCTCTTGCACAAGAAGTCCTCGAACCTGTGAGAATAATTTGGGGACAGCCTCTGCGCATCACATCCGCTTTTAGATGCCTCGAACTCAACAAGGCGGTCGGAGGAGTAAAAAACTCGCAGCACCTGCTGGGCAATGCCGCCGACTTCACAACGGGTTCTGCCGAAAACAACAAGAAACTTTTCCAAATCATTGCAAAAAGCTGCATACCTTACGACCAATTGATTGGAGAACACGACTTTAGGTGGATACACATCTCACACAACCCTAACGGAGCTAACAGAAACATGAAATTACTGATCAACTGACTTTGTCAACTATTGTCATAATGCCGCAATCTTAAACCGAATTCTTTGAATATATAAATTAAGCTTGCTAACTTTGCGCTGTCTAATTTAACTAACCGTACAACGATGAACCACACTACTATCCAACCACAAACAGGAAATGCGCTGTTCTATCCCAGCGCAACCCGAAAACAATTGGCAGCGGCGGCGGGCGTGAGCCGGCAGACGTTCTCAAGGTGGATAAAACACAGCAGCGATTTCGACATGCTCAGCAGCAGTGGAGAGATTCGCAGGCACGTGTTTTCACCTAAAACTGTGAGATACCTTTGCGAAAAATACGACATCGACCCGCGCCGGCTCTAACTAATAAACAATGAGGCCATATAAAATTCAAAGGTTCATGACAGCTTAAACTTAAGAGTTGTTAAAAGATGTCTAATAAATTATATATAAAAAAGTTATAAGTTAAAAATGATACATTTTTTCACATGACGACTTAAAACCCTAAATATGCTTAATTTTCTCTCTGTAACTAATTGAAACAGAGATGAAAAACAAGTATGTTATCCGTGCACGCATTTCAGAGCGCATTTTCAGGTCGGTTTGGAGGCTTTTTTGCCTAGATATTGAGGCTGCTAAAGCGGCCGTTATGACAAGTCTTTCGCGCAATTGCATTGAAAAGATTTTCGTTGCAGTCCGCCACCGTTTATCACTTTTGTGCGCGTCAGAACGGAAGCTGTCAACCGGAGTTTATGAGTTTGACGAAAATTATTTTGGCGCTTATAGGATTAGGGGAGTTAGAGGGCGCGGAG
>JAFTCC010000045.1 GCA_017454915.1 Paludibacteraceae bacterium | reverse complement strand
TTAGACCGACAAGTTTGGGTCAGTGCTTACAAAAAGTAGTCTATTATTGTCTTTTTTTTTCTTTTTGGCATCTTTTTGCTTTTTGCTCGGTCATTATGCCCGCATAATTCCCTCGTTCAAAGACAAAAATCCGCTCAAAAACAAAGCAAAAAATCCTAATAATTCTAATGACCGATTTGGGATAAACGGTTCATTGGGCACTAACAAACACGGTTACCGCACTCTCACACTGGAATAAAACATGAAACAGTTGTGTGTGAGAATGCGGTAACGTTGTAGTGCGGGTCATTGCCTATTCAAATTCATCAGTCTCATTTGGTTCTTCTTTCTGCCCTGTTTTTTTATAGGCAAAGTGCATCTCAACCAAGAATGCTGTCAGCAGTCCTATTCCGACCCCGAATGCGATTACGAGCCAGAAGTAAATGCTTTTTGTGTCAATGCAGGCAAGTTTGTCAATCAGCGCTCCGAGTCCAATGCCGAGCATGAGGCATGCCTTGCGCAGTGTGCCGAAGTCTATCTCTGCCTTGGTTCGGCGTTTCTTGGGCTCTTCGACAAGCAATTTTGCAGTCTCTGGGTCAACCTTATTTTCTATCACAAGTTTACGGATTTCGTTCTGCTGCTTGTCATTGCGCATTTTAGAAGCGAAAAACATTAGTACAGCTACTATTGGCAGACCCAGTGTCAGCAGTATAGCGAGAATACCTGAAAAGTGAAATAAAATATCTTCCATAATGTTCTTAGTTATTTAGTTTTTGTTGAATGTTTGTGGAGTTACATTTCTGGGTGGAAATGGCGCAGTTGGCGTGCTATCAGAACCCCGAGCGTAATTGTGGGCAGCACTATGCACACAGCGCTTAGTTGAGGCTGCATGTTAAGCGCGCTGACGGCAGTTTTGCAGGCGAAGAAGTAGAGCACCATTGCCAATGGGAGCCCGAAACAGATGCCGAGCAGTTTTGCCCACTTAATGAGGCGTTTGCGCCGCAAGTCCCTATTTACCGTGCGCATCACGTTGGCTGTGATGTCCGCCTCTGCCTTGTGGCGTTTGGCGGATTGGGTCAGAAGTTGGTCTAATTCTTTATCGGTCAGCATGATGAGATAAGTTTTTTGAGTTTGTCGCGAATGCGGAACACCCGCACTTTAATGTTGTTTTCAGTCTGGTTAAGCCGTTCGGCGATGTCTTTGAGCGGTATTTTGCGGTAGTAGTGCCATTGGATTATTTTGCGGTCCTGTTCCGGCAGTTGTTCTATAGCTTGCTCGAGATTTTGCAGGCGTTGCTCTCTTTGCTCGTCATATTCTTCGGCCTGTTCGTCGGTGTTTTCGTCGATAGGCTCCGTCTGCCGTCGTTTTTCCTTTTCCAGCAGTCTGAGCGCAATGTGTTTTGCTATTATCGTAACCCATGCTCCGAAGTTTTCTCCCCGCCAGCTGTCAAGTTGCCGGTATGCCTGAATGAACGCCATTTGCACGACTTCTTTTGCGTTGTCTTCGTCTTTCATTATTGTCAGTGCCACACCATATACTTGCGCAGTATATCGCTTCATGAGAGTCTCGAAAGCGCGCCCATTGTCGTCGTCGAGCACCTCCCGGATCAGTTCTATGTCTTTTTTCTGTAGCAAGCTTGTCTAACGTTTTTCACTTGTAAGATACGCGAACACAGGAAAGGTTACAAGATGAAATAAAAAAAGCACGAAAACCGTGCTTTCAGATGAAAAAAATAGAGATTTTAGATTTTTGGCTCGGCTATTTCCTTGCCGCGGCAGAATCTGTGAACGATATTTCGGTCGTCGCCCAGATAGACAAACCTTTCGATGCGGTGGAGCAGTGAGTAGTTGTCATGGTTTAGTTGGCTGTCGTCAATGACGAGCGCGTCAAATTCGTATCCGGGTTCAAAACTGCCGACTTTGCCAAAGAACCGTCCTGCCGACTTGGTGGCAATCCAGAATGCTTCAGGCAATGTGAGGAACGCTTTGCTCTTGTCTTTCTGATATTGCATCTTGCTGACTTGTATGGCATAAACCATCATGCGGAATATGCTCAAGTCGTGTCCTCCGCTGATGTCGCTTCCGAGTCCCACAGGGATGCCTTCGTTAAGGAACCTGCGGATTGGTGCCATGCCCGACGAGAGGTTGAAGTTGCTTGTTGGGCAGTGCGCGACCATGACGCCGTTTCGTTTCATGAGTTGGAGTTCCTCGCCGTCAGTCCACACGCAGTGCGCCATGATGGTTGGCGTTTGTCCGAAGAGCCCGTATTTGTTGTATGCGTCGCCATAGTTGGCGCTGTCAGGCTCGAGTTCGCTGACCCATGCTATCTCGCCTGTGTTTTCGCTCAGGTGTGACTGCACGTGCAGGTTGTGCCGCTTTGCCAGTTCGCCGCAAGCCGTGAGCATTTCTGGTGTGCACGATGGCACAAATCGCGGTGTGATGATAGGACGAACGAGAGCGCCGTCGTGGTTAAATTCCGCGATCAGTTCCTCGTTGTCACGCACAGCGTCCTCTACTGTTTCAGTCAGCGTATCCGGACTGTTGCGATTCATGTCAACTTTGCCCACGAGTGCTCCCATTCCGGCCTCATTAAACAGGTTCATCAGCAGGCGAGTGCTGTCTTTGTGTATTGTGGCAAAGGCAACCGTGCGCATTGTGCCGAAACGCCATACGTCGCGCACAAAGCGGCGGTACATGCGCTCGGCGTACTTGATGTCGCGGTATTTGCTCTCTTCTGGGAAAGTATAGTTGTCGAGCCACGGCAGCAGCTCAAGGTCCATCGCAATTCCTTGGTTACGGTATTGCGGGGCATGAACGTGCATGTCGCACATGGCAGGAATGAGAAGCTTGTCGCCAAAATCGGTGACATGCTCGTTGCGCAAAGATTCAGGCAGCGTTTTGTAAACGCCTTTCACGATACCGTTATCTACGGCAAGGTATCCGTTTTCGAACACCTCAAACCTGTCGGAATGCTCAGTGAAAAGAATATGGGCTTTATAGATTTGCATTATATTCGTTTTTTTCGTTGTCTGTGGACGTGATATGTATTTCCTACATGCTTATTTTATGCCATACCCGAGAAGCCCATGAACGCGAGCGCGAGCAGACTTGCAGTGATTAGTGCGATAGGCGTGCCTTTCATTCCCTCTGGCACGTCAGAAGTGGCGAGCTGTTCCCTGATGCCGGCAAACAGCACCATAGCAAGTGTAAAGCCGAGTGCGGTGCCTATTGCGTAAACGCTGCTGACGAGCAGGTTCATGTCCTTGTTAATCACGTCGATAGCCACACCAAGAATTGTGCAGTTGGTAGTGATAAGTGGTAGGAACACGCCGAGTGCAGAATAGAGCGAGGGCGACACTTTCTTGAGCACGATTTCCACCATCTGCACCAAGGCTGCAATCACAAGGATATAGACGATGGTTTGCAGGAATTGCAGGTTGAGCGGCACGAGGCAATATGTGTAGAGCAGCCATGTTACTATTGTTGAGAGGAACATGACGAACGTAACAGCCATGCCCATGCCCAGCGAGGTGTCCACTTTTTTGCTCACGCCAAGGAACGGGCAGATGCCGAGGAACTGGGCGAGAACGATATTATTGACGAATATCGTTGCTATGATTAGAGTGAAGTACATCATGACGTTTTATGCTTTTTTAGTAAGTTTGTTGAAAATGGCCACGAGGTATCCCAGTGTCATGAATGCACCCGGTGCGAGTACGAACGTGAGTGCTCCGTATTCTTCTGGGAACAGTGTGAGGTTGAATATTTTGCCTGTTCCGAGCAGTTCGCGGCAGGCTCCAAGCAGTGTGAGCGCAATGGTGAACCCGAGTCCTATGCCTACACCGTCAAGAGCGGAGTCAACGGGTCCGTTTTTGGCGGCGAAGCTCTCGGCGCGGCCCAGCACAATGCAGTTAACCACGATAAGCGGTATGAACAGCCCCAGTGTTTCGTAAAGGGCTGGAGTGTAAGCCTGCATAACAAGCTGAACGACAGTAACGAAAGCCGCTATCACGACAATATAGCACGGGATATGTACTTTGTCTGGTATGACGTTGCGCAGGCACGAAATTACGAAGTTGGAGCAGATGAGCACAGCCATGGTGGCAAGTCCCATCGACATTCCGTTGATGGCTGACGAGGTGGTACCCAGTGTAGGACACATACCAAGGAAAAGCACAAAGGTCGGGTTTTCCTTTATCAGACCATTTAAGATGATTGATAATTTGCTGTTAGACATCGCGATATATTATTTACACATTTAACGATTTGATGTTTCGGCGCTTATTTTTTTGTAGCAGCCAGTGCATACGCAGCGTTCAGAGCTTTGCAGAAGCACCGTGATGAGATGGTTGCGGCGGTGATGGCATCGACTTCTCCACCGTCTTTTGTAACCTCTATGCGGTTCTTGGTGGGGTTCTTGCCAATCACGTCACCCTTGCCCCCTTTTGAGAACCATTCTGGCATTTTGCTGCCCAGTCCTGGGGTTTCTTGGTGTGAAAGCACGTTGTAGCCAACGATGTTGAAGTCATTGTCGAATCCGAACATTATTTTCACTTCTCCGCCGAATCCCATTTCAATCACTTGCACAGCGCATCCGACTTGCTGTCCGTCTTTGAGCAAAGGGAACAGCACGGCTTCCTTGCCGTTTGGCGTAGTGGCATGTATTTCCTCGCCGAGAGTGTCAAATTCGGGTGCTACTGCCTTGATGGCGTTAGTCTGCTTTGCAGCTTCTGCGGCAGCGATAGGGTCTTTGGTGATGGCGTACACGCCTCCGAGGATGCTTCCTACAATGACGCATATCAGCGTCAGAGAGAGGAACATATTGAGTAAACTGTTCTGTAATTTAGCCATGGCAATGTTATTTTTTTACGACGCCGAAGCGACGCGGTTTGATGTACTTGTTGATAAGCGGTGTGCAGGCATTGAGCAGCAGAATTGCGAATGACATGCCCTCGGGGTAAGAGCCGAAGCGCCTGATGAGTATGGCGATAAATCCTATCAGGCAGCCATAGAGCAGTTGTCCGCGCGGCGTTACGGGTGAAGTAACGTAGTCGGTTGCCATATACACTGCTCCCAGAATAAGTCCGCCTGCGAGTACTTGCTGAAGGGCAAGGTGTAAGTCAAGGCCGTAGCAGAAGAATGCCGTGCAGAAAGCCGCAAGCAGTATGCTGACAGGTATGTGCCATGTGATGGTTTTGCGGCAAAGCAGGTATATGCCGCCAATGATGAGAGCCAGTGCGCAGACCTCACCCATTGAGCCGCCGTGCATGCCGAGCAGCATATCGAGAGCCGAAGGCATCTGCTCAAGCGCAGAAGCATCACCACCCACGTATTGCTGGAAGAGGTAGAGCGGTGTGGCACCTGTTGTTACGTCGGTGTAGTGCGCCTGCTGCATGGGGTTGGGCCATGTGGTCATTTGCGCCGGGAAAGCCACGAGCAGGAACACGCGGCCTACGAGAGCAGGGTTGAAAATGTTTTGACCAAGACCGCCGAAACTCATTTTGCCCACGCCAATAGCAATCAGCGCGCCGATGATGATAATCCATATCGGCAGGTTGCTGGGTACGTTGAAGGCCAACAGCACACCGGTGAGCACGGCACTAAGGTCGAAAAGCTGCGGTTTTACACGCAACACGAACTTCTGGATGAGGTACTCAAAAAGCACGCATGCTGCCACCGAAGTCAGGGTAACAACCAAAGCTCCGATGCCAAAGTACCAAAACGACACGCACAAGGCAGGTGTCAGGGCTATCAGCACGTCAAGCATACAACGTTGAACGCTGTTGCCGCTGTGGACGTGAGGAGATAGAGATACGTTAAGATTAGACATTATTGTTTAGTTTTTGTTTATTATTTTTTCCTTTTTTGTAGTTCACGTTTCTTGAGAGCGTCTGTTAGTTGTTTGCCGCTACTGGACAATCACTTTAGTCGCCGTTTTTCCGTTTTTCACGACGTATGTTCCTCTGGCAAGTCTTCCGTTGAGTGATGTTACGTCTTTGCCGGTGATGTCGAATATGGTGATGTCACCGTTTACGACGATGGTTTTGTCGCTGACAATGACCGGCAAGGCTGAAGGCAGCTCTCCATCGTATTCGAGTGTGAGCTTTTGCAGTTTTGGCTGCGCCCACTCCATGATGTTGTTCACGCGCAGGTTATATACACCCACTGGCATTGTCGTCAAGTCCCATGTCTTGTCATACTTAATTTGCCCTTGTTGCCATGTGTCTTCGGAGGTGTAGGTGGAAACGGAATTGTTGTCTATTCCTGTTAGAGTCAGTTTCCATGCGTGCCCCAAATTATTGACGGATGCCATATTTTCGGAGATGATGTACTTTCCGGGGTATCGCAGATATACTTTCCACTCTGCCCAGCGTGAGGTGTTTTCGGCGTCTGTTGGTCCGAAGTTGAAAAAGTCGTTGTTGTACCAAGTCATGTCGCCGCTGTATTCGCTAACGTTGGACTTGTCGAGTGTTGCGGGCAGTTCAACCGCATCCCCAATTTCGCTACCCTGTCCGCCCTCGCCGATTGTGATGCTTGCTTGGAGGCTGTTCATGCCTGTTGAGACATTCCAGACTCCCTGGTTGGCAAAGCGGATGGCAAATTTAGGATTTGAGGCTATTGAAGAATATGCGTCGGGCAGATGCAGGTAAAGTTGATACGTGCCGTCAGCGATGTCATCAGGAAGCGTAATCTGCTCGTTAATAACCGTTTCTGCTCCGTTAGGCAGCCAGCGGCGCGGGTCGCTCTGCAGTTGCAGCGAGTATTGCTTTGTTCCTTTTTTCAGAACAAGATGCGCGTGCCGTTCATTGTAAAGCGGTGCGTATCCGGTGTTGCGCAGGCGTATGGTAATGTTTGCTTTTTCGCCGGGGTTAGCTTTGTCGGGCAACGTCGCGCTAATAAGTTGGAATCTGTAGCCCATGCGGCGGTTTATTTCGTCGAAGGTGCCGTTTTGTCTCCACATATCCGTTGTTTCTTCGGCGTATTCCGCACCGCAGAACGACCAGTGGTAACGTGCCATGGCAGCTGTTGTTTTCTCGTATGTAGCATTCTTTGTGGCAAGGATTGAATCCTCAATGTTTGTTTCTCCACCGTTAGGGACATACAGAGTTTCGTCAGCAATGAATTGGCGCAGAACAGGGTCGTCATTGTTTTCGTCGTCATCGCGGCTGTAGGTTCCTTCATCGCCCCAGTCGTTGAGGAAAGCGTCGTTGTGATGCCCGATTTTGGCGCGTGCGGTGTTGGTGAACGCTTCGCTTGAGGTCAATGCCACTTCGTCGCCGAGGTACTCGATTTTAATCAGAGGATAGCGCACGAGCAGGAATCTGTCTTTTGGCACAGCGTCAATCAGAGCCTGTAGCACACCGCGTCGGTTGCTGTTGAGGTGCTGTGTCTCGTTGCCGAAATTCTCGCTGTAGTACCACTCGCCCCATTCGCCCACGAAACCAGCCTGAAGCACGTAAATCACATCGGCGTTGGCGGCAAGGTAGGGCTTGAGTTGTGATATGTGTTCCTGCACTTGCGACAGCGTTGCATCTTTGCTGTCCGACTCGCTGTATGCGAACCGAAGCACACATTTGAAGCCCTTGTCGCGTAGCACTTGCATGTCCTCACCAAAGCCTTTGAGCATTGCTGCAGACAGAGGCTTGGTGCGATAGTTATACAGATTGTAGAGCACAACCACGAGCCGCTGGTTCTCGCGCTCGCCGCTTTCGTCAAAATAGTATTCGTTGCCCTTGAGCAAGTGTGGTTTGCTGTCCGACACCTTGCCGCTAATCTCGTCGGTGAAACCGCGTTCGGGATTTGGGAAAATGCTGGTGTCGTCGGCTACGTAAACCACATCGGAGGCAACGGTCCAAACCATCACCATCGCTGTCAACAATATGGTAATCAGACGCTTCATAACACGATGTTTTTTATCGACGATAGTTTTTGCAGTCCAGTTATTTGTTTTCGGCTTTTGCTTTCTCGGCCTCTGCTTTGGCTTTTGCTTCCGCAGCCCTTTGTCGCATTATGCCCATAACCTTGCCTTTACCTTGTCTGATCCAGTCAAGCAGTGGCCGGTGCGACGGGCAGGTGAACGAGCATGAGCCGCATTCGATGCAGTCGTAGATGCGCTCTTCCTCAGCTTCCGCCCACATGTGTTTCTGGCTGTATTTTGATATGAACAGCGGGCTCAATCCCATCGGGCATGCGTCAACGCACTTTGCGCAGCGTATGCAAGGCTGTGCCTCTTTGCGCTGTGCCTCCGCAGACGGCATGATGAGTATTCCTGAGCAGCCTTTGACCATGTAGCTGTTGACGGCAGGCATTGCCTTGCCCATCATCGGTCCGCCTGATATTACCTTGCCGGTGTCCTCAGGCAGTCCGCCTGCGGCCTCAATCAGATTGGCGATAGGCACGCCTATGCGCGCAAGGAAGTTGCTGGGTTGTTTGAGCGATTTGCCGGTTACGGTAACTATTCGTTCAAACAGAGGTTTGTTTTTCTGCACAGCCTGATATACAGCGAAAGCAGTGCCCACATTCTGCACGAGGGCTCCGGTGGCAATGGGCAGTCCGCCGCTTGGCACTTGTTTGCCGATGCAGGCGTCGATGAGCTGTTTCTCGCCACCTTGCGGGTATTTGAGTTTTAGAGGCTGAATGGTTATGCCGCTGAATGTGGAGGCTTTTTCCGTCATCAGGGCTATGGCGTCTGGTTTGTTGGCCTCGATGCCTATTATGGCTCTCTCAACCTGCATGGCGCGCATGAGGGCAGTAACGCCCACGAGTATTTCTTCTGCGTGCTCAAGCATGAGGCTGTGGTCGCTGGTGAGATAAGGTTCGCATTCCACAGCGTTGATTATCACCACTTCGCATTTCATTCCGGGAGGCGGAGCAAGTTTTACCTGTGTGGGGAATGTGGCGCCGCCCATGCCTACAATGCCGCTCTTGAAGATGCGGTCAACGAGTTCCTTCGGGTCAGTTATTTTGAGCTGACGCTCAACGGTTGCGCTGCGGTCAATGCTTTCTTCCCACTCGTCGCCCTCAACTTTGATGAACACGGCAGGCACTTTCTTGCCTGTTGCGTCGGGTACGGAGTCAATTTTATCGACAGTGCCTGACACTGACGAGTGGATGTATGAAGACAAGAAGCCTCCTGGCTCGGCTATCACCGTGCCGACTTTGACTTTGTCGCCTTTGGCAACTACCGGTTTAGATGGTGCACCGAGGTTCTGTGCCATAGGTATGGCCACTACTTCGGGTATGTCGGCGGGACGTATGGCCACTCCGGCTGACAATTTGTTAGCGGCGGGATGAACTCCGCCCATGCGAAAAGTTTTCATAGTCCTTTATTATTCTTGTGTTTTGGGTTCAACTTTTACTTCTTTTTCTGCTGTTTGAGCCTCTGCTGTTTGAGCCTCTGCTGTTGCGGCAGGTGTTTCTGCTTTCGGTGCTTCTGCTTTCGGTGCTTCTGCTTTCACAGTTTCTACTTTCGTAGCCTCTGCTTTCGGTGCTTCTGCTTTCACGGTTTCTACTTTTGGAGCCTCTGCTTTCGGTGCTTCTGCTGTTGCGGCAGGAGCTGCTGCTTTCGGTGCTTCGGCAGTCTCTGTCTTCGGACGCGGTTTTGGCACGTCAAATGACGCGTGTATGGCGTGTGTCGGGCATTCGTTGAAGCACATGCCGCAGGCTTTACATTTTTCCGGGTCTATGTATGCGAGATTGTTCTCCACCGTGATGGCGTCAAATTTGCATACTTTTTGGCATTTTCCGCATCCTATGCATGCGTTCAGACAAGCCTTTCTTGCCACTCCGCCCTTGTCTTTGTTGACGCATTCGACCCACAGGCGGCGGTGCTGTTCTTTAACGAGCCTTCCTTTCTTGCGGAGTTCGATGACGAGTTTCGGACAAGCTTTAGCGCATGCCCCGCAAGCCACGCATTTGCTTTCGTCCACTTCCGGCAGCCCAGTTTCGGTGTTGATGTGTATTGCGTCGAACTGGCATGCTTCCACGCAGTCGCCCAGTCCGATGCATCCGAATACGCAGCCTGTTTCTCCGGCGAAAGCCGATGCTGCCACAGCGCACGACTTAGGTCCGTCGTATGTTGATGTCTTGGGACGCGCGTCGCATGTGCCGTTGCATCTTACGACCGCGATTTTTGGGTCGCTTGCTGCGGCTTCCATGCCTAAAATGCCGGCTATTTTTTGCATAACGTCTTGTCCGCCTACCGGGCACAACAATCCGTCAAGCGACGAGGCTTTGACGCAGGCTTCAGCCATGCCACGGCATCCGGGGAAACCGCACCCGCCGCAGTTGGCGCCAGGAAGAACCTCCTCGACTTGGTCTATGCGGGGGTCTTCGTCAACCTTAAACTTTTGGGCTATGAAGTAAAGTATCACGGCGGCAAGGCAGCCGATGACGCCCAAAACAAGAAGAGAAATGAGAATTACCATTGTTTATTGTGTTAGTTTATTGAATTATTACGTGCGGTTGTTTTGTCGAGGTGTTAGGCATGGCGGGCCGAGAAGCGCAGTTGCCTCGATATTTTATCTCGTTGAGTGGCCAGCAGCGCGTAGTAGGGCACAAGTACCGCAAGCGAGCACAAAGCCGCGATGCCCTCATTGCTCAGCATAGCGCTGAAGGCAAACAGGGCTGCCAACGCCAAAGCCAGCGGAAAAACAAAAGCGAGCATCACGGCCCGAAGACCAATGCGCTGCTCGCCATATACTATCACGCTGTCGCCAACAGCCAACACCCCTTGAGCAGATGCCGTTACCACTTTCTGCTGCATTTCGGATGTGGCGCATGCCATTTTTACGCTGCACGATGAACACGCACTCGTTTGCTCAATGAGGACTTCGACCTCATTGCCCACGACACGTGTGACTTTCCCTGTATGTTCAATAAGTTGACTCACAAATTGTTACCGTACTGGCGGCAGCGTAAAAGCTCTTTATTGGTTATGTTAAAACGTTAGCTTTTTTCTATGCTACAAATTTACGCTATTTTTATGACATTTGCAAACCCTTGGCGATTAAATAGAAAATCGCACATTAGAAATAGATTTGTGGTGCCTCTGATTTTAAGCCTCATCGGTCATTAGGCGCCCGTTGGTGTCTTGTGGCTGCACAGATTACTTGTAATCGTATCCTCCACTTACTTCTATCACACTGCCGTTGACGAATGGATTGTTGAGACAAAATCTAACGGCATCGGCGATTTCCTCCGGACGGGCGAACCTTCCGGCGGCAGTTTTGTTGCAGATATTTCGCCTAATTTCTTCAGGTTTAGATTTTTGCCACTCTGTTTCCACAAATCCCGGGGCTATAACATTGACTGTTGTTTTTGTTCCGGCGAATTCTTTCACGAGGTTTTTAACCAGTGCTGTGACGGCTGCCTTGCTGACTCCGTAGGCGAGTGATGTGCTGTGAGGCGTCATGCCCATCAGCGAGCCGATGAACACTATGCGTGCATCATTGGTCAGCACATTCATCAGGTCACGTATCAGATAGACGTTGCTGTTAAGGTTAACCTGCATAATGTGTTCCCACTCGTCGTCGCGGGTTTCAATTAGCGGCTTGCGCAGCGTTGTTGCGGCGTTGCACACGAGGCAGTCGATGTGTCCCTTAAGTCGCATTTGGGCTGTGAAACGACGGAGCATTTCCTTGTTGCCCATATCGACTTTGACGATTTCTGCTTTGTCGCCCAATGTGTTGCGGCAGATTTCCGCGGCAGCATCGTCGTTGCCGTATGTGGCTGTTACGTTAAACCCGTCGCTAATAAGCATTTTGGCTATCGCCAGACCTATGCCTTTAGTGGCTCCGGTTACTATCGCGTTTTTCATAACAAGCTTTTATGTTTTGATTAACTGTATTATTTTGTTAGCGGCGTTTATGCCGTCCATAGCTGACGATGTTATTCCTCCGGCGTATCCAGAGCCTTCGCCAACGGGGTAGAGTCTCTCGCAGGCTACGTGTTCCATTGTGTCCGGGTTGCGTGGTATGCGTACAGGTGAGCTGCTGCGGCTTTCCATTCCCACAATCACCGCCTCGTTGGTCAAGAAACCGCGCATCTTTTTTCCGAAGTCCCTGAATCCCTGTTGCAGCCGTTCACTGATAGGCTTGTCAAGGCATTTGTGCAAGGGTGTGCTGATAATCCCGGGAACGTAACTGCATTGCGGCAAGGTGCTTGAAAAACGGCCTTCAACAAAATCGGCAAGCCGCTGTGCAGGTGCCTGGAACTTCACTTCAGTATGTGACCGTGACGCCATGAGGCGACATTCTATTTCGGCTTTCCCCTCACATGTCTTTTGATATTGCAGTCCCTTCAGTTCCTTGTAGTTGTCGAAAGATTTGTAAATGTCCTCAACCCTCACTTCAACCACGATACCAGAATTGGCGAACGGTGAGTTGCGGTGTGATGCTGACATTCCATTTACAACACACAGGTTTGGGGTTGTTGTCGCTGGCACAATGTGTCCGCCAGGGCACATGCAGAAGCTATAGACACCACGTCCGTCCACCTGCGTTACGAGGCGGTATGACGCTGCCGGCAGATATTGTCCGCGGTCCTCTCGGTGATACTGAATGCTGTCGATGAGCGCCTGCGGATGTTCAACCCTCACGCCAATCGCAAAGCCTTTGGGCTCAAGCGTTAAATTTTGGTTAAGCAGCATCTCGTAGATGTCGTGAGCAGAATGTCCTGTTGCCAGTATGACGGCATCGCCGGTGTGCTCTATTCCGTTAGCCGCGCGGCATCCTATTGCCCGCCCGTCTTTAATCAGCAGTTTATCTACTTTAGAGCCAAGGTGAAATTCGCCTCCGCAACTGAGTATTGTCTGCCTCATGTGTTTGATGATGGATGGCAGCCGGTCAGATCCGATATGCGGGTGCGACTCGAAGAGGATATTGTCAGCCGCACCATGGTAGTGGAATATTTCAAGCACCCGGTGTATGTCTCCACGCTTGTTGCTGCGGGTGTACAGTTTCCCGTCGGAGAACGTTCCTGCCCCGCCTTCGCCAAAGCAGTAGTTGCTTTCGGGGTTAAGTGTTACATTCCTGTTGATGAGCGCGATATCCCTTTTGCGTTGGCTGACGTCGTTGCCCCTCTCAAAGACTATAGGCTTAATCCCGTGCTCTATGAGGTGCAGAGCCGCAAAAAGTCCGGCAGGTCCGCTGCCTACGATGATGACTTGATGGCGGCTTGTTGTAACGTCGCGGTACTGCGGCTCGGGGTAGGTGAGTGCCGGTTTGTTTTCGCCGACATAGAGTTCTGCCGACAGCTGCACTTTGATTTGGCGTTGGCGTGCGTCAATGCTTCTACTCAAAATGCGCATGCCAGTAGTGTCAGATGGGTTCAGACCTTTAATGCGGCACAGGTGCCGTAGCAGGTGAGCCTCATCGTAAGCGATTTCGGGCGGCAATACTATGTTGAATTTCTCTATAGCCATGTCATTTAACTCTTATGCGTTTGCCTATGCGCAGCGTTGTTTTAGTGGTGATGCCGTTGAGTTGGCAAAGCCTGCTTACGGTTGTGCCGTATTTTTTTGCTATAGCGGATAGGGTGTTCCCCTCGCGTATAGTGTGGTACTGCGCGCCCTGCGTGTTGCTTGAGTTCTGACCGCTTGAGCCTGCGGTGCTTTTTTTCGGGTGCTGAAGCGACGGGATGAGCATTGTTGAGTGCTGGAACTGACTCCACGCGTCTCCGTTGAGGACTATGTAAGTGGCGCTATCGGGTTTCTGCAACTCTCCGTCGGGCATGACGTACACCCATTTGCCGTCGGACGAAAGAAGTAGCATCAGAAATGTGCTGTCAAGTTCGAGTTTCGGCACTTCAATAATTTGACCGTGCAAATCATTCTCCACGGTTTCAATAGTGTCGGGGCACAATGCGCAAAAGTCGGGCAGTATCCTTCGTGCTCCAAGGAACCGGTCTTTGTAGTATTTTTCTCTCAGGTGTGAAATTTTCACACCGCCTCCTGTCGCGGCGTGAATGAACGAGAACGACTTGTTGTCGGGGTCCATTTCTATGAAGATACCCACGTGCCCTATCGAATGGTTTCTCCTGCCGCTGAACACTACGATGTCTCCCTTTTGCAGTTGTGAAATAGGTCCTTCCACAGCTCTTCCGTCGCTGGCTTGCGCAGTTGACGTACGGCTCAAAGTGATGCCGAACTGTTTGAAAATGAACCCTGTGAAGCCAGAACAATCGAATGCTGACGGTCCTTGAGCCCCAAAGTGATATCGTGTTCCGGTATATTCTTTTGCCAGTGTGATTATGCTGTCTGCCACCTGCTTGGGTGTGAGGCGGCTAAATATTGAGTCGGAAATTTCTGCCTCAGGTACAGACGCCTTTGCGAACAGGGGGAAAATGATGAGAATTATTGCAATAATTTGTTTCATAAGAGTTATCGATAGTCTATAGTGAAAATGTCAACGCTGTTGCCGCCCCTGTCTTTTCGTCCTTGCGATGTGACAATCAGCGTTTTCCCGTCGGAAGATATGTCCATTCCCACTGGATACGAGTCAGCCTCAATCCGTGTTACTTCTTTCATCAGTTTGGTGTCGATCACAGACACGCAGTTGGCAAAATTACAAGCCACGAAGATGTATTTGCCGTCAGGCGAGACGCAGATTGTTCTTGCCCCTGCGCCAACTTTAGCCGCCTTCCATCCGCTGACCTTGACGGTTTTTTGTGTGCCGGAGAATTGCGCGATGGCTTTCATTACTTCCGTCATCTCTATCTTCTGTACGTGGCCTGTTTTGTTGATGGATATGTAGAGGTATTCGTGGTCGATGAGCAGATGTCTGACGTTAGACATCATGCCAGTTAGCCGTCCGAGGTATTTTTGGTTTTTCAGGTCTATTACTGCGATGCCTCCCTTTCCTCCCATGCATCCCACGAGCAGGTACTCGTCGTTGTTGGTGAACACTGTGCCCCTCAGCGCATAGCCGCTGCCCATATCCCTGTTGATGGTGTCGCCTTCCTCCACCTTAACGGCAAAGCGGTAGTCCACGACGTACAGGTTTGTGTATTTCCATGCCATAGGGTCTTTGTCGGAGCAGTCGATAGTAGCCACGGTGTTGTCGCCCCAGTGCGTTACGGCAATGTGCCGTCCGTCGTGTGAGCATGTTATCATTTTAGGAAGCACTCCGGTGTTGAACAGCCTTACGATTTTGCCTTTGGTGATGTCAACCACGGCGAGGGCTGACGGCTCTTGGGCGTTGGTGTCGAAAGAGCGCCTGTAGTATGGCACCCAGAAGTATTTCCCTCCGTGCGAGAATACGCCCTCAACAGGTTTGCCGTCAAACACTTGAGGTGTGGCGTGCTCGCCCACGAAATCGAATGTCATGCCGTCGTTGCTCCACAATGCGCTGTCAGCAAGGGTGAAGTGGTGGCGTATAGTGAAAAGTTTTTGTAAGTCGGATGTCCTGTAGAAAGGTGTTCGGCAGCCTTCGAGCGAGTTGATTGCGAACAGGTGGTCGTCGGGCGCGAAGTTGGCTGATTTTGGTGATTTGATGTCCTTGTCTTTTTGCGGATTGACGGCAAGGTTTTGTATCTTGGCGGTTAGTGTGATGCGCATGTGTCCGTCTGTGGCTGTAGTGCCGACAGCGGGGTGTATGGTAACCGGCTCATCGGCGTACACAAGGGTCGCTAACAGCAGCAACATTATGATAGGAATGCGCGATTTCATAGGTGTCTGATTTTTGTACCTAAGTCGAAGCATATCCGCGTTATTTCCATTGGAAAGTTTCGACCATGTGCCTTATGTCTTGCCGCATATATTGCGTGACAGGCTCCAAAGAATCTTGGTTTGGTGTGCAGTAGTAGTAAAGCGCAGCTCTGAAGAAGTGTTTGGTGGAGTCGGTCAGCACAACTTGTATAGGCGATGCGGTGTTGCCCTGCAGGTCATAAAAAACGCCGTAAACTTTATTATCTGGGTTCTCAAAGCCCTGTTCAGGTATGGCGTCCGCCATCACGGCGTGCTTGTAGATAAATCCGTTGGCGTCGTCTGAAAGTTGCCTCAGATTGTTGTTGACGCGGTGATAAGTGCAATAGATTTTTGCGTTTAGTGCAGGATACACGATATCCATCCATCCGTTAGTGTCGCGGTGTTGTATAATCGCGTTGTTGCTCATGCTGAAGCTGTATGGCAGCCGAGAGTCGTCCACGGTGTTGTATGAGGTATCGGGCAGGCTGATTCGGTAGTAGCCATAAGGTTTTGGCTGCGAGTACTTACCGCACGAAACCGCCAGCATCAGAAATGCGGCTACAACGGATAATATGCTGATTGTGGATTTCGTGGTCAAAAGGTAACTTTGATTTGTTTGATTCGGCGTTTGTCAGCAGCCACAACTTCAAACGTGAAGTTGCGGTAGTTGATTTTCTCTCCTCGCTTGGGTATTTCGCCTTTCAGCTCAAGCACGAGGCCTGCGAGTGTCTCAACCTCTTCAGTCACGTCCCCTAATGTTTCCTCATCTATTTCTGTCCATCTGAAGAAGTCTGTGAGCAGCGTCTTTCCCTCGAAGATATATGTGTGGTCATCAATTTTCTTGTAGTTAGGTTCCTCGTCGTCGTATTCGTCGTTGATTTCCCCGACTATTTCCTCGAGTATGTCTTCCATCGTGACCAGTCCTGCCGTGCCTCCGTATTCGTCAACAACGATGGCAAGGTGTACCTTGTTTTCTTGAAATTCCCTAAGCAGGTCATCGATTTTTTTCGCCTCTGGCACGAAGTAAGCCGGTCTAATCAGGCTTTGCCACCTGAAGCTGTCGCCTTTGTCGATATGCTGTAGCAGGTCTTTGCTGTACAAAATGCCCTTGATGTTATCGTTGGTGCCTGAATACACGGGTATTCTGCTGTATCCCGAGTCCACTATGGTTCGCAGCACAGTTTTGTATGTTGCCTTGATGTCAAGGTCCACGATGTCCACCCTCGGGCACATGATGTCTGCCACGGCTATGTTGCCGAATTTGATTATGCCTTCAAGCATGTCTTTGTCCTGTTCGGGTGTGTCTGCTGTGAGCGAGAGGGCTTCGCCAAGTTGCTCTATTGACAGGTCGTTGTGGGTGTGCGATTTTGCGCTGCCTACTATGGCTGTGGTTTTGACCAGCAGTTTGCCCAGCGGGCTGAACAGGGTAACGAGCATCTGCATTGGTAGTGAAGCCTTCAGCGCCATGCTGCGCGCGTTCTGGTTGCTGTATATTTTAGGCATTATTTCGCCGCAGACGAGCAAAATGAAGGTTATCAGAACCGTTTCGACCAAGAACAGCAGCAGCGGCGACCCGCTGAAGTCGAACACGCTGTTTACGACGTACGTAAGCAGGATGATAATGACGATGTTAACGAAATTGTTGGCAATCAGTATAGTGGCAAGCAACCGTTCGGGCATCTCGAGCAGCTGGAGCACCCTGCGGCAGGCTTTGTTGTCTGACTGCTTAAACTCGTCAATGTCGGTGGGCGTAAGCGCAAAAAATGCCACTTCCGAAGCCGATACGAAAGCCGAGCAGAACAGAAGCAGTATGCTCAGCACAAGTGATATGATGGCGTAGAGGGTCAAGTCTTTTTAAGTATGAATGGTGGTTGATATTTGTCGGCTATTTTAGCGTATTTTTCTTTTACGAATTGCAGTGCCGCATCGTGCTCATTGGGTATCACTCCGTCCAATATCGCGTCTTTTTGGGCGTTTTTGAGTTCCTTGATGATTTTGCACGGCATGAGGTTGAACAGTTCCATTATTTCGTTGCCGTCAACTGGAGGCTGGAAGTTGCGTATTTTGTCTTTTTCGTCAATCTCAACAAGTTTTTTACGCAGGATGTCGTAGTTGACCTGAAATCTTTTTACCTTTTCAGGGTTTTTGCTTGTGATGTCCGCCGAGCATAACGTCATCAGGTCGTCGATGTCATCTCCGGCGTCAAACAGCAGCCGCCTTATTGCCGAGTCGGTAACTCCCTCGTCGGCAAGGTGTATGGGGCGCATGTGCAGGGCCACGAGTTTAACCACGTAGTCCATTTTTTCGTTCAGCGGCAGTTTGATGCGTTTGAAGAGTTTTTTGACCATCCGTGGTCCTACCACTTCGTGCCCGTGAAATGTCCAGCCCAGTTTAGCGTCATATTTTTTTACTTGCGCCTTTCCGATGTCGTGCAGCAGCGCCGCCCACCGCAGCCACAGGTTGTCGCTTTGCTTTGCCACATTGTCAAGCACTTTGAGCGTGTGCGTGAGGTTGTCTTTGTGCCCTTTACCGTCTTGGGTTTCCACGCCTTTGAGCGCGTCCAGCTCGGGCAGTATGATGGCAAGCAAGCCTGTCTTTTCAAGTAGTGTGAAACCTACCGATGGGCGGGGCGAAAGGAGTATCTTGTTCAATTCTTCGTCGATGCGCTCCGCGGTTATGATTTTTATTCTTTCTTTGTTGCGCTCTATGGCGTCGAAAGTCTCGCGCTCAAGAAAGAACCCGAGTTGTGAAGCGAATCTGATGCCCCTCATCATACGCAGCGGGTCGTCGGAAAATGTTATGTCGGGGTCGCATGGGGTCCTGATAACAAGGTCTTCAAGGTCCTCAAGTCCGCCGAAAGGGTCCATCAGTTCTCCATACCTGTCGCCGTTGAGGCACAGAGCCAGGGCATTGATTGTGAAGTCGCGGCGCAATTGGTCGTCTTCCAGCGTGCCGGGTACTACCTCGGGGTTGCGTGATTCCGGGTGATAACTTTCTTTTCTGGCTCCCACGAACTCCAGCTCATAGTCGCGGGTTTTGACCTGTGCTGTGCCGTAGTGCTTGAAAATACTTAGTTTGGCACCGCGGCCCATTTTTTTTGCCACGTGTTCTGCCAGTTCCATGCCGTTGCCCACACATACGAAATCAATGTCGGGCGATGTGCGGTTCAGAAACAGGTCCCTTACCCAGCCGCCGATTACATAGCACTCCAATCCCAACTCGTCTGCCACTTGGCCGACAAGAGTGAAAGGTTTCTTGTCTATGTATTGGGCATAATTCATTTATCGGCTTGGCTTTCTTGGCGGATGCGCTGGCGCTTACGCTCTGTTTCGTCGAGTATTATTTTTCTGAGCCTGAGGTGCGTCGGTGTAAGTTCGACGTATTCGTCCTCCTTGATGTACTCCAGGGCTTCTTCGAGGCTGAAAATGATTGGCGGGGTGAGTATGGCCTTGTCGTCAGCGGATTTGGTGCGCATGTTAGTGAGTTTTTTCGACTTGGTGACGTTAATCACGAGGTCGTTTTCCTTGGTGTGCTCACCCACCACTTGTCCGGCATACACTTCCTCTTGTGGGAATATGAAGAATCGTCCGCGGTCTTGCAGTTTGTCGATGGCGTAGGCGTATGCCGTTCCGCTTTCCATGGCTACGAGCGAGCCGTTGACGCGTTTTTGTATGTCGCCTTTATATGGCTGGTAGTTTTTGAAGCGGTGTGCTATGATGGCCTCGCCGGCTGACACGGTGAGCACGAAATTGTTGAGTCCCATGATACCGCGCGACGGTATTTCAAACTCCAGTTGTGTGCGGTCGCCCACTTTCTCCATGCTCAGCATCTCGCCTTTGCGCTGTGTGATGGCCTCAATGATTTTTCCGCTGCACTCTTCGGGCGTGTTAACCGTAAGTTCCTCAATAGGTTCGCATTTCTGTCCGTCGATGGTTTTGTATATTACCTGCGGTTGTCCCACTTGCAGTTCATATCCCTCGCGCCTCATGGTTTCGATGAGAACAGAGAGGTGCATAACTCCTCTGCCATAGACGTGCCAGATGTCCTGGTCGGGGTTCTTCTCCACGCGCAGTGCGAGGTTTTTGTCCAACTCGCGCATGAGCCGCTCGTGTATGTGACGGCTGGTGACGTATTTGCCTTCTTGGCCGTAAAACGGTGAGTCGTTGATGGTGAACACCATTGACATCGTTGGCTCGTCAACGGTTATCGGTGTGAGCTGCTCGGGTTCGAGCGCGTCGCTTATCGTGTCGCCGATTTCAAAGTCGTCGATGCCCACGAGTGCACAGATGTCGCCCGACGACACTTCTTTGGTTCTTGTGCGTCCCAGTCCGGTGAAGATGTGCAGTTCCTTGATTTTGCGTTTCAGCCGTGTGCCGTCGCGCTTGATTAGCGTTACATCCATGCCCTCGCGCAGAGTGCCGCGGTGAACCCTGCCCACAGCGATTCGTCCCACATAACTTGAGTAGTCAAGCGAGGTGATTAGCATCTGCGGTGTGCCCTCAAGATATTCAGGAGCCGGTATGTATTTGATTATAGCGTCAAGAAGCGCTGTGATGTCATTCGTCGGTTTGCGCCAGTCGGTGCTCATCCAGCCGTTCTTAGCGCTGCCGTAGAGGGTCTGGAAGTCAAGCTGCTCCTCGGTGGCGTTGAGGTTGAACATCAGGTCGAACACCATCTCTTGAACCTCGTCGGGACGGCAGTTGAGTTTGTCAACCTTGTTTATCACCACGATGGGTTTGAGGTTCATCTGCAGGGCTTTCTGAAGCACGAAGCGTGTTTGTGGCATAGGACCCTCAAAGGCGTCAACAAGCAGAAGAACACCGTCAGCCATGTTGAGCACGCGCTCAACCTCGCCGCCAAAGTCTGCGTGCCCCGGAGTGTCGATAATGTTGATTTTCACGCCTTTGTAAGTTATTGAAACGTTCTTGGCGAGAATTGTGATGCCGCGTTCGCGTTCCAACTCGTTGTTATCCATTATCAACTCCCCTGTCTCTTCGTTGTCCCTGAACAGGTGCCCAGCCATCAGCATTTTGTCAACAAGTGTAGTCTTGCCGTGGTCAACGTGGGCAATAATTGCTATATTGCGTATGTCTTGCATAAATAAATGATTTACTAACTTAATATCAAACTGCAAAGTTACGCATTTTTTCGCAGACGGCAAAAATGAGGTCGTCAGCGTGTAAGAACTCTACGGATGACGGGAGTTAATGGAGCAGATATTAAACCCAAATCGGTCATTAGACCGACAAGTTTTGGTCAGTGCTTACAAAAAGTAGTCTATTATTGTCTTTTTTGTTTCTTTTTG
>JAFTCC010000007.1 GCA_017454915.1 Paludibacteraceae bacterium | reverse complement strand
TGAAAAAATTATTGATACCTTTAATACCCAAAAGCAAGAAGATGGATTCTCTGTATTAGTATCTAAAGACCAAATCAAAGAGAAAAACTATTCTTTCTCTGCCGGGCAGTATTTCGATATCAAGATTGAGTATGAAGACATCACCGCAGAGGAGTTCGCTTTGCGTATCAACGGCTACAAGCAAACTCTTGCATCTCAATTTGCAGAAAGCCGTAAACTTGAGGACGAAATAATGAACCAACTTGCCTCACTAAAATTGGCATAAATGGCTACGACTAATTCACGAGAGACATACGAGCCACATACGAGAGGATAGAAATGGAATTTAAGAGATATAAATTAGGGGAATTATTAGATGTAAAGCGAGGTGCAAGTCTGGCTGGGGAATATTATGCAACAATGGGAGAGTTTGTGCGGTTGACATGCGGTAATTTTGATTACATCAATAATTGCTTCAAAGAAAACACATCCAAAGATAATTTGTTCTACACGGGAAAAGTACGCAAAGAGTTTATCATGCAAAAAGGAGATATAATAACTCCACTTACTGAACAAGCAATCGGTTTGCTTGGTTCTACTGCTATTATTCCTGAAAGTAACAAATATATACAAAGTCAAGATGTGGCTAAGATAATCTGCAATGAGGAGTTATTATATCCTATGTATGCTTTTTATCTTATCTCTTCGGCTTCCGTTAAGGCGCAATTAGGAGCAGCAGCCCAACAGACGAAGATTCGGCACACCTCTCCTGACAAAATCAAAGATTGTGTTGTGTGGATTCCTGACCTTGCCGACCAACGCCGCATAGCTTCTGTTCTCTCTAACATAGACCAAAAGATTGCCCTTAATCGGCAGATAAATCAAAATTTATCGGTACGGTTGTGTTCCTTTTCTAGTAGAGCCATAGCGCGCTATGGCTCTACATGCATCACAATGTTACCTGACCATTCATCAGCAATGGCAGCAACTCGTTGCGCTGCTTGATAAGAGAGGAAATTTCGGCTGTATTTGCATCCTTCATGGCATACCAGACAGACACCTTTTCAAAGAATTTGTTGGCTAAGTTTTTAGGAATATCAATCCAATAATTCTTCAGAAACATTTCTGTCATAAAGTTCTTAATACCACTTGTTTTCCCCTCATAATTAAACATGTTACCACTATTATATAATAACTGCCATGTGTAATAAAAATAAGCAGATTTTCGATGGTCTTTAAGTGTAAAGGCATGGCAAAAATTAGAACAAGTTATCTTACCGCCATTTCTTTCAATTACGCCCTGCGATATGTAAGCACTTCTTCCTGTTGCTTGTGTTGGACTGCCGCCCGATACCTCAATTACAATGTCTTGCTCGGATAGTAACTTTTCTTCGTTCTTGATATATCTTTTGGGAAGGTCAATCAATGATAGGATATCAGCTCCTCTAATACATCCTACTTCAAAATACCCATCAGAAATTGCATCTTTCCCCCAGTCTCCAGTGTTGTCTGATAAGATGTATTCATCTAACTTGCAGATACCCCATCCTTTGGGTATTTCGCGCTTTAGTTGCTCGTTCCATACCATTTTACCGCCGGAGGATTTGTAAGGTTTACCGTTCTCATCGGGGAAATCGAACTGCACAAACCAATAATCGTACAACTGCTTGGCAAGGGCTTCTAAATTTTGATTTATCTGCTTGTTGAGGCTGATTTTGCTATCAATATCTGCAAGAATTTTTCCTATCATTCTCTGCTCGCTAATTGTGGGCAGAGATATTTCTATATTGAGGAAATCATGTGGGTCTATACGCTTGTGACTGCCGGACGTATTAGAGTTTTGACCGCAAAGATAGTTTGTAATGGCATCAGATAATAGCAAATAGTAGCAATATTGGAAATCAACTTTGCTTTCGTCGATAATCAATGGCAGAAATTCAGTTGATGCCAACTTATTCTCATCAGCGTTTTCTATTCTCCATACACGCTTAAAACGTACATTGAGTTTGTTAAATAAAATGCATTTATCCGGCACAAGCCATTTGTTACTAAGTATGTCTTTACCTAAAACCTCCTCACGCACTTGGTTCTCGTCAAAAGCAGGCAAACTATATAGATGATATGCCACATTGCTTAGTGGCATTATACTCTTAGTTGATAATGTGCAAATGTCCTTTATTTTCATAACTTCCCCTTTTATATCAGTCCTATCATGTATATCGGTAGAATAGTTGTTTCTTTATCGTGCCGCAAGTCTTTCGTACAGACAACATACCTGTTGCCTATGCGCGAGGAGAACTTTTCGCAGAATGTGTCAAGCGACACGTGCGATTTGTAACTTGCCGACTTGACCTCTATCGGGCAAATCTTTGCGCCTCGCGACAACAGGAAATCCACCTCATAATTGTGCCGCTCGTCTTTTGCCCATGTATAGAAGTAGAGGTTGTTTCCGCTGCTACGCAGCATCTGTGCAGCAAGGTTTTCATAGATATATCCTAAGTTGGCAGGCAAACGGTCGACAAGCAGTTTGTCATACAGCACATTCTCCGTGAAATTCTTATCCCAAAACGCAAGCGTCACCATCAATCCCGTGTCGCCTACGTATATCTTCATTCGGCTTCGGTCTTCACTCAATGGCAGACCTACATTCGGGTCGGATGTATGGTAAGCGATATTCACGGTCTTGCTGTCCTCTAAAGCAATCAGCAAATCTTCCATCTTATCGGCTCTGACACCCTTGATGATGGCTGTCGGATAGAAACGCCCGACACCACGCGATAGCATGGTAGGTATGGCTTGATATAATCTGCCGATTTTGCCATTCTTGTCTATCTTACGGAAGTCATCGAAATACAGATTCAATATCTTGCGTTTTACCATATCTACCGACCGCAAATTCTTCGTGTTAAGATATTCGCTCACGGCTTGCGGCATACCGCCCACAAGCATATACAATCGCAAGTCGCGCATAGACTGCCGGTTGAGGTCATCGCCCATGGAACGACCGGTCTCTAATTGTTTTCGGAGTAGAGGGATAGTAGCAGTATCACCCATAGCCCAACGGAACTCTTCATAGTCCATCGGGTACATCTCTATTCGGTCTTCCTCGCTGGGGATAGTGATGTTTTCCGTGTTCTGTTTGATACTGATGAGTGAACCTGTTTCTATATAGTCGTACCGTCCATCCTGCACCAAGTATTTGATGGCTTGGCGAGCCATAGGGCATTTCTGTACCTCATCGAAGATAATCACTGACTCACGTTGATATAAGGTAGTGTGATAGGTACGTTGCAGAAAGAGAAAGATGTAATCCAAATCCATCAAATCATCAAACAAATGCAGCACTCGCTCTGAGGCTTTGTTGAAGTCGATTAAGATGTACGACTTATACTCGCGCTTGGCAAACTCTTCCACAATAGTAGATTTGCCAATACGCCTTGCGCCCTCTACAAGCAATGCACTCCTGCCGTTATTCTCTTGCTTCCACTGAAGAATTTGCTGATAGATTTTACGCTGAAAAACATGCTCCATGATTATCTCCTTTCCAAAAACGCTGCAAAGATGGTAAAAATAAATGACATATCCAAATTAAGAGAACGATTTTCTATC
Organism: Paludibacteraceae bacterium; assembly: GCA_017454915.1. GTDB lineage: Bacteria > Bacteroidota > Bacteroidia > Bacteroidales > Paludibacteraceae > UBA3747. The sequence goes on along the minus strand of JAFTCC010000007.1, from coordinate 32,507 downwards.
TTTCCCCGTTATTTTTATTCTGAAATTTCTATCTTTCCCCGATGTTTTTAGAATGAATATGCTATTTCTCCCCGCTGTTTATCCCAAATACTTCCTGTGCGACATCTTTACATTCTGCTGGCTCACCATGGCATAATGTAGGGTCGTATCTATACGTACATGACCCAATAATTTTTGCACTTGCTCAATGGGCATTCCTTTGTCAATGGCCATTGTTGCCAAGGTACGCCGGAACTTATGCGGATGTACGCGCTCAATATCTGCCGACCGTCCCAAGACTTTCAGTCGCCGCTCCACACCGCTAATCTGTAAACGCCGATAGGGAGCATTGAGACTGACAAACAATGCCGGGTTACTATCCGTCCGTTCACGCAGATACGCCTCCAGGTGTATCTTTGCGCGGGCATTGAAATACACAATCCGCTCTTTGTTGCCCTTACCGAATACCACGCATTGTCGTTCCTGAAGATTCAAATCCGCTCTGCTCAGCCTCACTAACTCACCCACACGCATTCCCGTACTGGCAAGCAAGTCAAACATCGCCAAATCACGTAGGTTATCGCACTTGTCGCGCATCTGTTCCAACTGCTCGTCGCTCAGTGTCTCTCGTACCAACGAATCCGTCTTGACCTTGTGAATCCTGCGCACCGGTGACTTGACGATGTAGTCCTCATCCTCCAACCATGCAAAGAAACTCGACAATATACGCCGCATATTGTCAATGGTCACTTTGCTGCATTGCCGCTCTGACTGATACCGAACCAGATACCCACGGATCTGTGCCGTGGTTATCTGTGTGATAGGCAGACAGACAACTGTTAGAAACTGCTCTATCGTGGTACGATAGTAGCGCATACTTCGTTCTGAACAGCCCTCTATGCGCTTGGCAGAGATGAAACTGTCAAGCACTAATAGGTTATCCTCCGCATCAGGCGTTTTGGTCTGACTGATTCGCACGCCCTGCAACTGCTCCTGTAAACTTACTTTCAAGAGCTTCATTTGTCGGCAATCCAACACTCCTTGCATTGCCGATAGTACATTGTTAATGATTTGTTCTTTCATACTGGCACAATTTTTATACCTTTAATATAATAATATAGAAACGTACCAAACCAACAAATCAAAATTTAGAAGCCCTTGCCAAGCAGTTGTACGATTATTGGTTTGTGCAGTTCGATTTCCCCGATGAGAACGGCAAACCGTACAAGTCCAGCGGCGGCAAAATGGTCTATAACGAAAAAATAAAGCGCGAAATACCAGAGGGATGGGAGTATTTTACTACGGATAAACTTACTAATGTTATAACAGGAAAAGAAGATGCAAATTTTTCTGTCCCAAATGGAGCATATCCTTTCTTTACGTGTTCTCGTGAAAACTTGCGCTGTGCAACACCTGCATTTGTTGGTAAAGCTATTTTAATTGCTGGTAATGGAGATTTTAATGTAAAACACTATAGTGGAACTTTTAATGCCTACCAAAGAACATATGTTCTAATACCTAAGGATAGTAAATACTATGGTGTTTTGTATTTCACCGCATTAGAGAGAATTGATTTATTCAAAGCAAAGTCAAATGGCTCAATCATTAAGTTCATAACTAAAGGAGATATTGAGAATATTGGCGTTTACGATTGTCACAAGCCTGAAATATACAAACAAATAAATACGCTAATAGAGACTATCGAAACAAATGAGTGTGAAATCTCCTCTCTTATCAAGCAGCGCGACGAGTTGCTGCCATTGCTGATGAATGGTCAGGTAACATTGTGATGCATGTAGAGCCATAGCGCGCTATGGCTCTACTAGAAAAGGAACACAACCGTACCGATAAATTTTGATTTGTCGGTCAGTCTTGTCTTTTCGCCACCCCCATTAGTGCCATACCTTTGCACATGAAGTGGAACAGTCGTACCGCAGAAATGTCCAGTGAACATTTCAAGGAGTGAATGCGTAGCGCAAGTTTCGTGAGAAACATAGAACTCCAATTTGCAGGGATATGGCACTTTTGCTTCTTATATTAATACCTGCAATGTGCTACACATCATTTTGCGGCAAATTTAATGCCGCTACTTACAGCCCTGAATATACATATTACTATTTGTTTCCAGCAACCTTTTCAAGCAAAAAATCATAGTTTCCCCGTTATTTTTATTCTGAAATTTCTATCTTTCCCCGATGTTTTTAGAATGAATATGTTATTTTTCCCCGTTGTTCATCCCAAATACTTCCTGTGCGACATCTTTACATTCTGCAGACCCACCATTGCATATTGACATCAACTGAAAAAGGTTGTCACTTTTTGGAGAGTTAAACTTAACTGGTTATTACAATAAGTACTATGACCTCAACTGAAAAAAAGTTGTCACTTTGGGTATTTTGCTTTGTTTAGGGTAGTTTTGCCCAAAATGATGCAGGCAGGAAGACGTTATGGAGTTGTGCTGCTTTAGCGAACAGCGGTGCGACCTGTTCAGTTGTATATCCGGCAATTCCGCATCCGATTGCGGTAACAAGAAATGTGAGTTCAGGATGTTGGCGCGCACACTCGGTGAATGTGTTGACGGCGTTTTTGAGGCTTTCTGCCCCCTCCATTGTCGGCAGGGCGTAGCATCGTCCTGTCAGTCCCTCGCCCACGCCCCATTCGGCTCCGAAGTGCTCGTAGGCATGGCGCGCTGCGCCGCCGCCGTGCATTCCGCTCTTGTTGCTGCCAAAGACGAAGATTTCGTTTGGTTCAAGTGTTTGTATGAAATTTGATGATATGCGTATGATTTTGGTGTTTGCCATGATGCTGATTATTTATTAAGTTATAAAACCAAAGTGTTCCGCAAGTTGCGGAACACTTTGATGTAAATTTATTGCAATAAAATGCGTTAGACGCGCACACTCAATTTATTTAACTTTCTGTGCTCCGTAGTCTTTGCGGGCTCCGAAGAGTTTGTAGGCATAGTCCATTTTGTAGCGGTTACCGTACATTGAAACGCGGATAGTTTCAGAACCCTGCATGTTGAGTCCTACGGCTTGGCGGAATTGGTTGGCAGCGCTGTTGCGGTCAAAACTTTCGCTGCGTACACTTTCGAGTGATGCAAATCCTTTGAGGTAATCAGGGTCGAGGGCTTTCACGAACGGGTCGTCGCTTGTCATCTCGAAGTTGCCTTCGTATTTTGGAAGGATTTTTTCGTCAACATCCTCAAAGTTGGCACAACGAACGTTAGTCCATTTTCCACCTCCCTTGGCCGGAAGCTGCAGGTCTGTCTTGTTCATGAAGAAAGCGTTGTCATAAACGTTGGTGACACGTTCGTCTTCGATTTTTGCGTCAGGACCGCTTGCTGCATGTGTGCGTGCGATGGCAGCATAGTTGTTGCAGGCGAAGATGTTGTTGTGGATGTCTGCGTTAACGCCAATCATGCACTCGTAGCCATAACCCATGTCAATCATCTCTTTGTCGCGGCACCATGCAAAAGCAACGGTGTTGTGGTGGAAGTTGACGTGTGACGCTTTGTAGGTGTTTTTGGTCCAGCCGTCGATGCGAACTGCTCCGTAGCGGTTGCAAACAATAACGTTGTTGCAAATCTCAATCTCGCCACGGCGGGTGTTGATTTGTATTGCAAAATAGGTGCTGTTAGTAAGCAGGCAGTTACGTATAATCACGTTGCCGGCGATTGCTGCGTCTGAGTGGATTAGCTGGTGCTGCACTTGTTTCGACTCGTTGTCCATCATGCGTCCAGTTTCAAAAGCCTTGCTGGGGCATCCGTTGACAGGATTAGATGGGTCTGCTGGGAGGTAGTTTGCCTGTAGGCCCATGTTGAGGGTGAAGCCGTCAATGATGAGTGTCCCAAGAATGTTTTTAGAGAGCACATCGTCAAGGCCACTGATGTTGATGTAAGCCTTTGAGCCGTTTGTGCCAAGTTGTTCTTGGCCGGGTTCAATTTTGGTGATGTACTTGAGAGGGTCGCGTTCTGTGAATGACTCATTCCAGCCGCCTTCGAGTGTTATCCACTTATTGACTTCGATGTATCCGGCATCGTTGGTTCCGAGGTAGTTTCCTTCTGCAATGCGGATAATGTCGCCATTTTCAGCATTTTCAATGGCTTTCTGCAGGTTCTTGAATGCTGACGACGGGTCGGCACCTGTTGCTCCGCGGGCTGCGCCATTGGGTTTGACATAAATAACTTTGCCTTTGTTTTCGCTGACTTTCCCGTCAGATTTTGCGGCACTCGAATTGTTGCTCGATGTGTTCGAACTGCTGCTTGACTTTGCTGCGTTAGAGGCTGTGGCCGCAACGTTTTTGCCAGCGTTAACAAGTCCGTTGAGTTTACCGAATTGGGCAAACATGAGCGTCGTGGACAGTGCCAGACACATTGTGATGAATAGTTTCTTCATAATATGGTTGGTTTTAAGAGTGAGAAATTTCTATTTCTGGGCAAAGTTAGTAATTTCAATTGTAAAAACAAACATAATGCCAAAAATAATGCTTGGCGTAGGTGTAATACAGCTGCATGTTTTAATATCTGAAACTACTTCCTCCGACAAATTCTCGCAACATTGATGTTGGCGGAATGTCACGTTCAGGTATCGTGGCGAAGTAGCTGAGGAATTTGAGCAGGCGGTGCGCTTCGGTGTACTCTTCGCACGATTTGGGTACTTCGGCAAGTATGGGCTCGGCGTATTTTTTCAGCACGCCCAGTTCAAACAGCAGTGCGGAGTTGAACATCACGTCGGCATTTTCCTCAAATGGGAATATCCACCTCTCTTCACCTCTTCTTACGCTCGGTGTTCGCGCTATTGTTTCCTGTGCCGAATAGTTGCGGTAGCGGTAGTCGCGGATTATGCGTCTGATGAGGCGGGTGTCAGCAGTGGGTATGTAGTTGTGGTTGTCGAGCGTGATGGTGGTGATGGCGGAAACGTAAATTTTGAATATGGCGTCTTTGGGCAGATTTTCCCAAACGCGCGGATTAAGGGCGTGAATGCCCTCGATAATCAGTATGCCCTTTTCGGGGAGTGATATTTTTTTGCCTCTGAACTCGCGTTTGCCGGTCTCAAAGTTGTAAGTGGGCAGTTCAACTTCTTTGCCGGCAAGCAGGTCGGCGAGCTGCTGTTGAAATAACTCATGGTCAATGGCGTTGATGTGCTCAAAGTCATATTCGCCGTTCTCGTCTTTGGGCGTGTCAACGCGGTTGACGAAATAGTTGTCCATCGAAAGCGTGATGGGGTGCAGGTGGTTGACCATAAGCTGTATGGTCAGTCGTTTTGAGAATGTCGTTTTGCCTGATGATGATGGTCCGGAAATGAGCACAAAGCGTGGGACTCCAGTTTCGCGCTTTGCAATCATGTCGGCAATGCTGGCTATTTTCTTTTCCTGCAATGCCTCCGACACCTGTATGATATCTTTTGTTTTTTGGTCTTTTTTCGAAACGATGGTGTTAAACTCGCCTACGTTTTTGATGCCGAGCAGTCTGTTCCACGACAGGAATTCGTCGTAAATGCCGAACATTTTCGGTTGGTCAATTTGTTCGGAGAGCATGTTGGGGTTGTGAGTGTCTGGTATTCTGAGCAACATTCCTTCAGCGAACGGAATCAGGTCGAACACGTTGATATAGCCCGTAGATGGCATGAGAACACCGTTGTAGTAGTCGATGAAGTCGCCCATCTGGAAGTATCTGCAATATGGTTCTCCAAGTGTGTCGAAAAGCGTTGTTTTCCTGTCGCTGTTACGCTGTGCGAAAAGTTCTTTTACAACTGATGTCTGGTCTTCTTGGCTCTCTATTTTTAGGTCTTGCTCGATGATTTCCTCCATGCGTTTTTTTATTTGTGCTATCACTTCTTTCGCCAGAGGTTTGTCATATCCTTCGATTGTGCAGTAAATTCCACGGCTGCAAGGGTGTTCGACGTGGAGGTCACAGCCTTCGATTTCGCTAACGGCTTTTGCAAGCACCATGAACAGTGTGCGGACATAGCATCGGTGTCCCGACTGGCTGCTGCAATCCTGAAACTCAACATCTTTGGGTCTGTAGAGCAGGAAATTCAAATCACGGGCCTTGTAGTTGACGCGCGCGCTGACTATTCTGTACGGCATTTTGATGTCAAGCATCTTTGCAAGGTCAAGAAGTGATGTTCCAATCGGCACATACACGTGTTTGTCTGTGTTCTTGCAGTAAATTTTGATTTCGTTAGACATAGGGGGATTTTTTTAATATATGATTTTCGTTAGCAGGTTGCATCATTGCAGCCAAATATATGAAGCAGTCTGTCGCCGGTGACTTTTTGTAACCCCTCACTTATCACCTTCATTCCATATTAGGAATAAACTGAGGGGGCCGACCAGCGACAAAATGTCGATTATTATATTCATGGATAACTTCTTTGGGGCAAATTTACGACAAAATTTTTATTTGACAAAGCGCAATTTGCCTATTATGCAAAAAAACGCTAAATTTGCCACATGAAAATCATTGCAGACAGCGGTTCGACTAAAACTCATTGGTCGGTGTTTACCAATTCTGGGCAACGTTCTGACTATTACACCTCTGGCATCAATCCATCCTTGATGTCGGACGATGATGTTAATCGTGTTGTCAGCGTTGAACTTCTGCCTCAGTTGTCTTCAATCTGGTGGGTAGGTCCGTTTGAGTCGGTTGAGTTCTATGGCGCAGGCTGCGCAGGCGCTGAGCCTATTGAACGTGTGAAGAAGGCCTTGCGGACCGCTTTTAAGCATGCCGATATTATTGTGGACAGCGATATGGTTGGTGCCTGCCGCGCATTGTTGGGTGGCGGGGCAGGTGTTTGTGCTATACTCGGAACAGGCTCTAATTCGTGCTACTATGATGGCGCACGCATCGCAGACAATGTTCCTTCCCTGGGCTTTATACTTGGCGATGAGGGTGGGGGCGCATATATCGGCAAGCGCCTTGTTGGGGACATACTGAAAGGTCAGATGCCAGAAAGCGTGTGCCGTGCTTTTGAGGACGAATATCACCTGACAGTGGCGGACATAGTCCATAAAGTGTATCGCGAACCGGCTCCGAATCGTTTTCTTGCACAACTGACGCATTTTGCCGCTATGCATATTGGTGTGCCCGAGGTGGAAGCGCTTGTCATTGACTGCTTTGAGCAGTTTGTTGTCCGTAATCTGCTGCACTATCGTCAGCCGGCCGGTTCTGAAGTCCATTTTGTTGGTTCTGTCGCATTTTTCTTCCGCACGCAACTTTCTATAGCCTTGCAGCGGCATAAACTCCGTTTGGGCAAAGTATTGCGCGAACCGCTTGATATTGATGATGAAAGTGAAGTGTAGAAGTTAAGAATTTTAGAAGTTATAAAATAGTAAAATAGTAAATCTCTTTATGCGATACTTTGACAAATTTATTTCGGCGATGCTTGCCGGTTTGTGCATTTCAGTAGGCTGCATAGTCAATCTTCAGGTAGGCGGCGGTGTGGCGGGCGCCGTGCTTTTTACGTTCGGTCTAATCACGGTGGTTCACTATAAATATGCCTTGTTTACTGGCACGGCAGGTTTTGTGGCTTCATGGAAAGATGTTGTTGAGTTGTTTGTGACCATATTAGTAGGCAATATCGCGGGCTGCCTGATTACTGCTATCGTTGCAGACACAGCCATTGCCGGTCTTCAGGAAAAGGCCCTCGCCATAGCGCAAATGCGCGAGTCGGTGCCATGGTACAGCGCATTTTTCCGTGCAGTCTTTTGCGGCTTTCTGATGACCACAGCCGTCAAGTTCGCGCGTGAAAACAGGTGGCTGCCATTGGTATTTGCTGTGCCGGTTTTCATACTTGCAGGCTTCTTCCACTCCATAGCTGACGCATTTTATTTGAGCGCAGCAGGCCATGCCTCATGGCAATTGGCGTTCAACTATCTGCTCATCGTGCTTGGCAACTTCGTGGGCTGCAATGTCTATCGGGCGAGAAGAGAGCCGAATGTTTAGCGACATTGACCTTTTTTGATTGAATTTGAGGATATTTATTTAACATTTGATAATATGACAATTTATGATTTCAAGGCGCTTAACAACCGCGGTGAAGAGGTTGATTTCGCGCAATATCAGGGCAAAGTGCTTCTGATAGTAAACACCGCAAGCAAGTGTGGTTTCACCCCACAGTACAAAGGTCTTCAAGCGCTCTATGAGAAATATGCCGACCAAGGTTTTGTTGTGATAGGCTTCCCGTGCGACCAGTTTGCCAATCAGGAACCCGGCAGCGACGAGGAGATTGCGCAGTTCTGCGAGATTAACTTTGGCGTTACCTTCCCGTTGATGAAGAAGATTGACGTGAACGGCAGCAACCAGCATCCCCTGTACGCATTCCTAAAGTCGAAGACCAAAGGTTTTCTGACCGATGCCATCAAGTGGAACTTCACCAAATTCCTTGTGTCAAAAGACGGAGAGAAGATAATCCGCTATGCGCCCACGACCAAGCCGGAGGACATAGAGAAAGAAATAGCCCACATGCTTAAATAGTTTATTCATGAGACGTATAGTTTTTGTGCTTTCAGCACTCTTATTTTCCTTTGCAGGTTATCCGCAGTCTCATGAAATGCGTCCGCCTCATCGTGGCGATCGTCACCCGAGGATAGTTTGCGTAGGAGAAGAAAACGCGGGGCTCATTGCCGAAACTCTGCACGGCCTATCTTTTTCCGAGCAGAAAATGAAAGTGGCAAAAATGTGCGTCAAGGTTATGCCGCTCTGTACGCGTGATTTGAGACTCATAGTCGCCGAATTTGACTATGACAACGACCGGCTTGAGTATTTGAAGTACGCCTACGGCTTTGTGTCAGACCCGTGGAACTACTACACGCTGCAAGACTGTTTCAGTTTTCAGACCAACTACAATTCGCTGATGGATTACGTAAACGGTCAGCGAAGATAGTTTTGCAGTTTCAAAAAAAAATCGTAACTTTGCACTCCAATTTGGGCTTGCCGCTGGCAGAACCTCATAACATAGGCGCGTATGCAAGTCCGTTAACTCTTTAACATTTAACCATATATGGATTTGATTAAAGTAGCGGAAGAGGCTTTCAAAGTACCTGAGAAAGAAATCCCCGCATTCCGCAGCGGTGACACAGTAACAGTGGCTTACCGCATTAAAGAAGGCAACAAGGAGCGTATTCAGGAGTTCCGCGGTGATGTTATCCGTATCTCCGGTGCAGGAGTTCAAAAACGTTTCACCGTTCGCAAAATCTCTAACAACGTCGGTGTAGAACGTATTTTCCCGCTCTATTCGCCTTTCATCGACGGCATTGTCGTTAACAAGTACGGTAAAGTTCGTCGCGCAAAACTTTATTATCTGCGTAAACTCACAGGTAAGAAAGCCCGCATTAAAGAACGCCGTCGTAATTAATCGACCCAACCGCGAAAAAAAGTACGGACACGCCAACTGCGTGTCCGCTTTTTTTGTGCCGTATGATTTAATCGCCCTTTTTTACTGTCATGATGGCTGTATTTCTTGCTGTTACACAAAAAAAATCGTAATTTTGCAAATAAAACCGCATCGGTCGTAATGGCCGACAAAGGTATAATTCTTTTTGGAATTTTAATTTATCAAACTAATTAAAAAATGACCCGTAGAGTTAGAGTCCGTTTTGCGCCAAGTCCGACAGGCGCGCTTCATATCGGCGGTGTGCGCACCGCATTGTACAACTATCTTTTTGCCCGTCAACATGGTGGCGACATGCTACTTCGCATCGAGGACACCGACAGTGCCCGTTTTGTGCCTGGGGCAGAAGATTACATCATAGAGAGTCTTCGCTGGCTTGGCATTGAAATCGACGAGGGCATAAGTGTGGGCGGTCCCAATGGCCCATACCGTCAGAGCGAGCGCCGTGAGATATACAAAAAATATGTTAAGCAGCTGCTTGACGGCGGTAGGGCGTACATAGCCTTCGACACTCCTGAGCAGTTGGAGGCAAAGCGTGCGGAGATACCTAATTTCCAGTATGATGCTTCGACCCGGATGTCGATGAACAACTCACTTGTGCTCCCCCAAGAGGAGGTTGATGCGCGGATTGCTTCGGGCGAACAGTATGTGGTTCGTTTTCTTGTAACGCCGGGCGAGGATATTCATGTCCATGACCTGATACGTGGCGAGGTTGTGATCAACTCGTCGATATTGGATGACAAGGTGCTTTATAAGTCAGCTGATGAATTGCCGACATATCATTTGGCAAACATAGTTGACGACCATCTGATGGACATCTCGCATGTCATCCGCGGCGAGGAGTGGCTGCCGTCAGCACCTCTTCATGTGCTTCTTTACCGTGCTTTTGGTTGGGAAGACACCATGCCTCAGTTTGCTCATCTGCCGTTGTTGCTCAAGCCTGAGGGCAATGGCAAACTCTCGAAACGTGATGGCGACAGGCTCGGTTTCCCCGTGTTCCCGCTTGAATGGCATGACCCCAAGACAGGTGCTGTAAGTTCAGGTTACCGCGAGTCAGGATATCTGCCCGAGGCAGTTATTAATTTCCTTGCCCTTTTGGGTTGGCACAGCCACGAGGAGCAGGAACTGTTCAGCATGGACGAACTGATAAAGAATTTCAGCCTCGACCGTGTCAACAAGTCGGGCGCCAGGTTTGACTATCAAAAGGCCAAATGGTTCAATCATGAGTATTTGCAACGTCGTTCCGACGATGAAGTGGCACAGATGTTCATGCCGATTTTGGAGGCACATGGGCATGGCGGTGAGGATTTCAAAAAAGTGTCACACGTGGTTTCGCTGGTTAAGGAGCGTGTTAATTTCGTGTCGGAACTTTGGGAGCAGTGCAACTTCTTTTTTGAGGCTCCGTCAGAATATGACGAGAAATCGCTCAAGAAGCGTTGGAAAGAAGAGTCCCCGAAGCACATGTCGGAACTTCGCGCTTTGCTTGCCTCGCAGGACGATTTTTCAGGAGAGGCTCTTGATGCGGTAGTGATGCCGTGGATAGAGGAAAAAGGCTATGGGGTAGGCATAGTGATGAACGCATTCCGCATCTGTCTTGTCGGCGCCGCCCGTGGTCCGCACATTTGGCTAATAACCGATGTGTTAGGCAAGGAGGAGACATTGCGCCGCATAGATGCCATGCTGTCAAGATAATGAAACGTCTATACGTCTATATATTAAAGCAATTTTTCGGCGTGTTTCTGCTCACGCTCGTGATATGTGTGTTCATTCTGCTGATGCAGTTCGTATGGTCGCACGTTAATGATTTGGTGGGCAAAGGCGTAGGCATAACCGTGCTTGCAGAATTTGCCGTTTATGCCGCAGCGAGTGTTATACCGCTTGCAATGCCTCTTGCCATATTGCTTGGCGCGCTCATGACTTTCGGAAATTTGGGTGAGAGAGTCGAACTTACGGCAATGAAGGCCGCCGGCATTTCTCTCATCCGCGTCATGAAACCTCTGATTGTGGCTATATCTTTTGTCAGCGTAGGGGCGTTCGCGTTTTCTAACTACGTGTTGCCCAAGTCGCAGGTTAAACTGTGGACGCTGATATTCTCGCTGCGACAGAAGTCGCCTGAGTTTGATATTCCCGTTGGCGAGTTTTATTCTGGCATTGAAGGATATCAGGTCTATGTGCGCGACAAGGACCCTAAAACTGGTTTGCTCAAAAACCTGATGATTTATGATTTTTCGGAGGGTTTTGAGGATGCTACGGTGATGGTGGCAGACTCGGGTAGGGTGTATTTCTCTACAGACAACAAGTATTTGCGCCTTACTCTATATTCAGGCGAGAGTTTTGAGAACCTCAAAGGGCAGCGCATTTCTAACAACCCTAACAAGATTCCCTACCGCCGCGAAATTTTTTCGGAGAAGAATCTGCTGATAGATTTTGATTCGGAGTTCAGCCGTTTCGATGAATCGATACTTCACGACCAGTATGTGGCAAAGAACGCAGCCCAGCTGTCGCATTCTGCCGACTCTGTTACTGTCATAGCCGATAGCATAGCAGTTCAGCAGAGCGCTGACATTGTGGGTAACCACTATTTCAACCGCGAGTATTCTTCAGCTCAAGAGGTGGCATCGCCTTCCGCTCGTCAGGTCAGGCATTCAGACATTAATGATGTGTATGCTATATTGCAGCCCCAGCAGCGTTATATGGCAGCGTGCTATGCGGCTGACAATGCCCACAAGATGAGCGATCAGGTGACATATAACCGCATTGTTCTTCATGACCCGCAGCAGTATGTAAGACGGCATAAGATAGAGTGGCACCGTAAATTTTCATTGGCATTGGCTTGTCTCATATTTTTCTTTATTGGTGCGCCACTTGGAGCGATAATAGGCAAAGGCGGCCTTGGTGTGCCAACAGTGGTGTCTGTGGCGATGTTCATCTTCTACTACATTATTGACAATTCGGGTTATAAGATGGCCCGTGATGCACTTTGGCAGCCGTGGCAGGGAATGTGGATTAGCACGGCTGTGCTGCTGCCGATAGGCATTTTCCTGACTTATAAGGCCGCCCACGATTCGGCGTTGTTCAACACTGACGCATGGCTCAAAATGTGGGGAATTGCGAAAAATAAGGCACTTGCATTGGTAGGTAAACTAAAAATAAGAAAATCTTAAAACATAAATCAATTGAATACAATAGAAGAAGCTCTTGCTGATTTTCGGTTAGGCAAGTTTGTCATCGTGGTAGATGACGAGGACCGTGAGAATGAGGGTGATTTCATCATCGCCGCTCAGTTCATCACTCCCGAAAAAGTAAATTTCATGCTTAAGAATGGGCGTGGTGTACTTTGCGCCCCGCTGCCAGAAGAACGTTGTCAGCAGTTGGAATTATATCCTCAAGTGGCAAACAACACCTCGATGCTTGGCACTCCGTTCACCATTATGGTAGATAAGATTGAGGGGTGTACAACAGGCGTATCGGCTCATGACCGCGCTGCCACTATTTTGGCTCTTGCCGACCCGTCTTCCACTCCTGACACTTTTGGCCGTCCGGGTCATGTCAGCCCATTGTATGCCCGCCCCAAGGGAGTACTTCAGCGCGCCGGACACACCGAGGCTGCGGTGGATTTGTGCCGCTTATCGGGGCTGACACCAGCCGCTGCGCTCATCGAAATCATGAACGAGGACGGCACTATGGCGCGAATGCCGCAACTGGAGCAAATAGCCAAGCAAAATGACTTCAAATTAGTTTCTATTAAGGATTTAATAGCATACCGTCTTAGGCAGGAATCGTTAGTTGAAAAGGGCGAGGAAGTTCATTTGCCTACTGAATACGGAGATTTTAGGCTGATACCTTTTAGACAGCTCAGCAATGGGCTTGAGCATGTGGCACTCATCAAGGGCAAGTGGGCAGCCGGCGAGCCGGTGCTGGTGCGCGTGCATAGTTCGTGCGTTACTGGCGACATTTTTGGCAGTAAGCGGTGTGAGTGCGGTGAACAACTGCACAAGTCTATGCAGATGATAGAAAAAGAGGGTAAGGGTGCTGTGGTGTATATGATTCAGGAAGGACGTGGCATAGGGTTGATGAACAAGATAAAAGCCTACAAACTTCAGGAAGAGGGGTATGACACCGTGGACGCCAACCTGCACCTTGGCTTTAAGGCGGACGAACGCGATTACGGAGTAGGGGCGCAAATACTCAAAGAATTGGGCATTAGTAAAATACGTCTTATAACAAACAACCCTGTCAAACGAGTCGGTTTGGAGTCCTATGGACTTCAGATTGTTGAAAATGTGCCAATCGAGATAAAACCGAATGAATATAACAAGTTTTATCTTGAAACAAAGAAACTTCGCATGGGGCACAAACTGACCAAACTATAATGGGACTTCAAAAACATCCTCGTTGTTAGTATAGCCTGTTAAGTTAATACATTTGGCACTTTTATGTTGCTTTCGGTTTTTTCTTGGCATCTTGCAGATTTCCATTCGGTCACAATGCCCGCATTGCTTCCTCTCTCAAACCGGCAATCTACTCACGATAAAACTTGAAATCAAAATAAAGCATTTTTTAGAAGTGCCCTATTTTTTACTAAATTTATACCCGTGGTCGGTCTAATGCCCGATTTGGGTTAAAATCGCAAACCAAAGAAATTAGTGTCATCATCGTCAGACAGACTGTTAGAGTTGGTCCGCAGTGGTGGGCGAATGTCCGTCCGTCAGCAGTTGACGCTGTTGCTGTTGTTGAGTATCCCGTCAGTGCTGTCGCAGCTGTCGTCTATCATTATGGAATACATCGACGCTGCGATGGTAGGTCATTTGGGTGCGGAGAGTTCAGCAGCAATAGGTCTTGTCGCGTCATCGCTTTGGTTGATGTTCGGCTTGCCGATGGCTTTCACCAATGGCTTTGCCGTGCAGGTTGCTCACCGTGTTGGTGCGAAGGATGATGATGGTGCCCGTGATGTTGTCCGCCAGTCAATCATAGTGGCGTTGTTGTTCAGCTTTGTGCACACCGCTTTGTGCCTTCTGATATGTCCCTACGTGCCTTACTGGCTTGGCGGCACTGGCAAGGTGGCGGAGATGGCAAAAGACTACTTTTTTGTCTTTGCTCTTATGTTGCCTATGTTTCAGTTGCACAGTTTGAGTTGCGCTATGCTCCGCTGTGCAGGCGACATGAAGGTACCGAGCATGGTGAACATACTGATATGCGTTCTTGACGTGGTGTTCAACTATGTGTTCATCTACATTTTAGAAATGGGTGTCTGGGGTGCGGCGTGGGGCAGTTGGGTTGCGGAACTCATTGGCACATTGATAGCGTTTTACTTTTTGATATGCCGCAATCCTAAACTTCGCATAATTGATGACTTAAAGTCTCGTTTCCGTGAAATTGCGCATCACTATATGCCCACTCGCACGATGCTTCGTACTGCGTCTGGCATTTCGGCTCCGCTGATGAGCGAGCGTATTGTTCTTTGTGGCGCGCAGATAATGGTAACCATGATAGTGGCTCCGCTGGGCACAGTGGCTATCGCCGCGAACGCCTTGGCTGTCACTGCCGAAAGTCTGTGCTATATGCCAGGATTTGGCATTGGCGATGCCGCCACGACTTTGGTAGGGCAGGCAATAGGCGCTAAACGTCGTAAACTGACGCACTGGTTCGCATGGATATCGGTTGGTCTGGGTATGGTGGTGATGTCGCTGATGGGTGTGGTCATGTATTTTGGCGCGCCAGTGATGATGGGTGTCCTCAGCCCTGTGCAGGAAATCATATCGCTTGGCACAGAGGTGCTTCGCATAGAGGCTTGGGCTGAACCGATGTTTGCGGCTGCCATTGTGAGTTACGGCGTCTTTATGGGGGCGGGCAACACATTGCCGCCGTGTCTGATGGAAATGTGCTCAATGTGGTGCGTGAGAATAGTGCTCGCATGGTGGTTGGCGCCGATTTATGGCTTGACAGGCGTGTGGATAGCCATGTGCATAGAGTTGTGCTTTAGGGGAATGATATTTCTGCTGCGGCTCTATTTCGGCAAGTGGGACAAGAAGTTATACGAAACAGTTTCAGATTGACAAAATAACCGGCTATGAACATTAGACAGAACATTAAAGACGCATACGTTTCTTTTGAGCGTATGGGTTCCAATAGGTTTGCATTGTGGACATCTATGGGGCTTTACACGCTTCTGCTGCTTGTATGCACCTATTTTCATGAGGCGTGGTGGGATGAGTATCATGCATGGAACATAGTTTACCACAAGTCGTTTTGGGAGTTGATAGCCTTTATGCGCTATGAGGGTCATTTTTGCTTATGGCACTTGCTGCTTTATCCTCTCGTTAAATGGTTCGGTATGGATTGGCATGCTCTCAACGTGGTGAGCGTGCCTTTGATGTTGCTTGCCGCATGGCTGCTGCTGTTCCGTCTGCGTTTCAGTTTCACAGGTAAGTTGCTGATTTTGTTTTCGGCTCCATTTGCGTTCTATTTCCCTATTGTGGCGCGTTGCTACGCCCTCATACCTCCTATTCTTGTTGGAATAGCCATTCTTCATCAGCGGCAGACAAGCCCGTTCCTTTATTGCTTTCTTGTCGGTCTGTTGGCTCACAGTCATGCGTATATTGAGGGTTTGGTGGCGATTTTATGGTGTCTGTTTGTGTATGACCATGTGTGGTTTATTCGCCGTATCGACCCTGTTCGCGCCAAGCGTAACGCTTGTGCGGCGTCTCTTACCGTGCTAATGGTTTTGTTGGCTCTGGCGCAGGTGGCAGCAGGCTTTTTTGATGTGGCGCATGGACATGAGCCTATTGGGCTTGGCAAGGACACTCCATATGTTTGGCTCAACAGGTTCTACTTGGGCTATAACTTGTACATATTCGACGCTTTGCACCATAATGTCTGGCACTATCTGCCGCGTATTGATTTTATGCTGACGCTGACCAGCTACGTAGCTGTTGTCATTTTGACGTATAAGGCCATTAGCACCTCGTCGTCCGGCTGGCTTCGTCCTACTTTGCTTTTGTTTTGCGGCATAGCGTGGCAGGTGCTGTTTGCCATCAATATTTACGGAATGCATTACCAGCGCATTGCTTTGCCGTTTTTCGTGCTCGTGCTGATGATGTTGATGTATTGCGGCGAGCCTCGCCAACTCAAGTACACTTTGTCGTGTTTGGCTTTGCTGTGGTTGCTTGGAACTCATTCCCAGAGGTCTAATATGGAGCAGTTTCTCACGCCTTTCGCGGCGCGCACCGATGCCACGTTTGCCAGTCAGATTCATAAGAATGTGCCGCATGATGAACCCTTGTTCATTGAGCCGTCAATCACCAATGTGCTGCCTCATGCTGTTGCTAATGAATGGCAACGCTATAACATGAATGTTAAGCGTCAGATAGAAGAAGGTCAAATAAGCAAGTGCTTCCTCGTTTTGCCTGCCAGCGAGGAGCTGCTTGTGCCCGAACACTGTGAGGCAGCGTTGATTTACAAAGACAAGAACTATGCTCTGTATAAGCTTGTGAACATTGTTGTCAGGTAATTCTTCAGGCATAAACGTAAGTGCTGCACATAGAGAGTGCTCTAATGTGCAGCGCAAAAAAAAAGATGATGACCACCGGTCATCGTCTTTTTTTGCAATAGATGCTTGTTCGCTTATTAGAGAACTTCAGCAGCTACAGTGTCAGCAACGGCTGCGAGAGTGTCAACAGGAGCTTCTTCAACTACTTCAGCAGCAACAACTGCAGCTGTGTCTTGAGCCTCTGCTTGAGCTTCACATTTTTTACCGCCGCAGCATGTGCATGATGCGAAAGCGAAAGCTACTGCAAAAATAACCAATACCTTTTTCATTTTCTGTTTTGATTTTTAGTGTTAAACATTAATGTTTTTTGTAAACCGACTGCAAAGGTACTACATTTTTTTTATATATTGTTCACTTTGAGCCGTTTTTTTTGATAATTTTTATAATCTGTAGTTATTTTACTTCAAAATTTGTGTAAAGGTAGCGTTTTATGCTCTTTTTGGGCGTTTTCTCAAATTCTTTTTCAAGCACAACAATCTTTGTAACCTGTTCGTATGCTGCTATTTGTTTGTTGAGTTTAGCCCTCACTTCCTCCAATTTTTGCGCTACCTGCTCTTCGGTGAGCTTTTCATGCTCAATGCGTGTGGAGTCAAGGTTAACGAGCGCAATGAGTTTTTGCTCTTTTTGTATTACAAGGCTTTCTGCCACATAATCCATGTTGTTGAGCTTAGCCTCGATTTCTTCCGGATATATGTTTTGTCCGTTAGGTCCGAGTAGCATAGTTTTGTTTCGTCCCTTGATGAAGATGTTTCGTTTTTCATCAAGTTTTCCGAGGTCTCCCGTTTTGAGCCATCCGTCTTCGGTGAATGTGGCTTTGGTGGCTTCCTCGTTTTTGTAGTAGCCCGCCATCACGTTTTCTCCTTTAACGAGTATTTCACCCACTCCGGGTTCTTCTACTCCCGGTACCGGCATTATTTTCACGTCCATGATAGGCAGAATTTGTCCGACCGATGATTGCACGTATTGGTCAACCGGTGTTTTTGAAATAAGAGGTGCGCACTCTGTCATTCCATATCCGACGGAGAACGGGAATTTTATTTTCTTGAGGAAGTCTTCCACTTCGGCGTTGAGCGGTGCTCCTCCAATGATTACTTCGACGAAGTTGCCTCCGAACGCGGCTACAAGTTTATCGCGAATTTGCTTATAAACAATCTGCTTCAGCCCTGGTATTTTGATTAGATACTTAACGGGCGATTTGCTTATCTGCGGCAAAATCATCAGTTTATATGCCTTTTCGATGAGTAGTGGCACAACGAAAATGGAGTGTGGTCTGCATTCTTTGAATGCCTTGAAAAGCAGAGTGGGCGATGGTGTGCGTCCCATGAGGAACACGTGAACACCTGCGCAAATGCCTGTCAGGAAATCGAATGCGCATCCGTATGCGTGCGCAAGCGGGAGGAACGAAACGGTCGTGGCTCCTCTGGGCAGCAGGTGTGTGGTGAAGCCGAATGTGATATTGCCGGCGAGTGCGTTACCCGGCGTGAGCACGCCTTTCGACGAGCCGGTGGTGCCTGAAGTATAGTTGATAGAGGCTATGTCCTCGTTGGTGTTGTCGGCATAGTGGATGTCCTCTGGACGGTATCCGTCGGGATATTTGGCGTTGAAGAGTTCATCAATTTTGTCTGCCAGCAGTCCGATTTTGTCTATCACAGGTTTCCCGTCCTGCTCTTTGATGTAAACAGGATGGAAATCGGTGAGCGAGAATGCGGCTTCAAGATTCGGCATGTTCGCGATTTTCAGGTTGTCCCATATCTTGTCGGACGCGAACAGAATGCGCGATTCTGAATGTTCGGTGATATTCTCTATGTTGTCTGGATGGAAATCCTGTAGAATAGGCACGATGACTGCTCCGTATGTAACTGTTGCGATGTATGTGATGCACCAGTTGGAGTTGTTTAGGCCTACCAGCGCCACTTTGTCATGCTTTTTTATGCCGGCTTGCTCAAGCAGTATGTGCATACGCGCAATGCGCTTTGCCAACTCTGCGTAGGTCAATGTGTTGTCCTGGCCATAGTCTGTCAGTGCGGGAAGATCCCAGTTGCTTTTGAACGACTGTGCAAACAGGTCGATGAAACGTTCTTTTATCATGGTTAAAATGTTAGTTATCCGAATGTTATGTGCCGAAATTGGGCAAATGTGAGTGGTTTTTTTATTAAATTCTGTGCAAAGTTACGCAAAAAGTTGCACACTTGCAAATGTTTTGTGCAATTTATGCCTGTTTTATCATCCCTTCTTCAAACAGTAGTTTTTTCCCCTTGAATATCTCTGTCCATTGTGTGTGGTGCGTTGCGAGCAATACCGCTGTCCCGGCCTGAGAGATGGCGTGCAGCAGTTCCATCACTTCGTGCCCTGTCTGACTGTCTAAATTGCCGGTAGGTTCGTCTGCCAACACAAGTTGCGGTGAGTTGAGCAGTGCCCTTGCGATGACAATTCTTTGTTGTTCTCCTCCGCTTAGTTGGTGTGGCATTTTATATCCCTTGTTGCTCATCCCCACAAGGTCAAGCACATGCTTGATTTGTGCCTCTATCGCTTTTTTGTCTTTCCAGCCTGTGGAGCGGAGCACAAACAGCAAGTTTTGTTCTACGCTGCGGTCGGTGAGGAGTTGGAAATCTTGGAACACGATGCCTATTTTTCGGCGGAGATATGGAGTCTGGCGGCGTTTTATCTTTCTAAGGTCATAGTCGAAAATGTGAGCCGAACCGCTGTACACGGGCACTTCGGCATACAAGCTCTTGAGCAGTGTGCTCTTGCCGCTGCCCACTTTGCCGAGCAAGTAAATGAACTCACCCTCATTGACTTCAAGGTTAACGTTGCGGAGCACAATTTGCTCTCCGTGTCGCAACTCCACATCTTTATAATCTATCAGCATAACCGTTATGGTATTTAGTTTCTGTGTACAAAGTTACAAATTATTTTGTATTCCGCAACATTCGTGTTTAATGTCTGCGGCATTGACTTCTATAGAGCAGTGTAAAGTGTGCAGATATTTGTGTCTTTGTGTAGCAACCTAAATAGCGTAGTGCTTTAGTTGGTGAATTGTTACATTCAAGAGTAAAGGAAGACAGGCCTTATTTTGTGGCTAATATGCAAAAAAAATGGTGTAAATAGTTATTTTAAGGCTGTTTATATGGTATTTAACCACCGCTGAAACATCATTTTTTTTTGTTGTTTGCCTTAATTTTCTTAATTTTGCAGAAACTAAACAAAAACTGCCTAAATACTTTCAAAAATAAACCTGAAGGCTATGAAAAGATACTTTTTGGCAATATTAAGTCTTGTAATGTCAGTCGCTATGGTGGCTCAAGTAAGCCCCGAAACGTTGGCGAAACGCAATAAGCGCAAGAATCTTACCGTTAAAGAATGGAACACCAGCCAGAGCAGCAAAACGCGTTGGCTTGACAATCAGCGGACGTATGATGACCAAGGGCGCAAGATTGAGGAGATAGAGTATGCGTCGTACGGCATGAAATGGCGCAAAGTTTATCAGTATGACGACGCAACTGGGCTACTGGTTAGAGAAATAGAATATAACGACCGCAACAAACCTATCTGCATTCGCAAATATGAGTATAATACTGACGGTACGAAGAAGAAACAGTATAACTACTCGCCAAACGGGAAACTCGAAACTGTGAAGATTTTCGAATACATATTTTATGATAGCAAGTAGTAGATAAAGGGTCTTCTGGCTCATGTCCGCCCCGCGAGATGTCATGTCTCCGACTAAAGATGGTGAATGGTCAAATAGTTAGCGTTCAGTGATAGCAGCATTGCTTGAAAATATGTCCCCGATAACGCTTGAGCAGATGAAGAGCGTCAAGCTTATGAACCGCATCGACACAAAATACCTGATGCGTTTGAGCGACTTGCCCGCGCTGCTTGAGCGCGCAGCTCCGCTTTATTTTGTTCAGGACGTTGATGGAAGCCGCACGCCAACATACGACACCATATACTATGACACTCCATTGTGTGATATGTATTTGCGGCACCATGACCATCAGTTGCGCCGTCAGAAGATAAGAACCCGTAATTATGTTGAGTCGCGGCTATGGTTTCTGGAGGTCAAGAACAAAACCAACACCGGCAGGACGAAGAAAAAGCGCGTGCAGATTGCGCCAGAGGCTTTTAATGATGTGAAGAACGATGTGCAAGGTTTTGAATTTCTCGAAATGCGCTCGCATTATGACCCTCTTTCGCTCACGCCTCATGTGCGCACACACTTCAGCCGCGTCACACTTGTCAACAAGGCGATGACCGAGAGGATAACGCTTGACTTTGGACTTAAGTTTGAGAATTTTCGTACCGGCATCATTGCCGAATGTCCCAAGTTGATGATTGTTGAGGTAAAGCAGGACGGAGCGGCTAATTCTGACATTAAGGACATACTTCTTTCAATGCGTGTTCATCCGGCTAAATGCAGCAAATACTGCATCGGGACAGCCCTGACAAACCCCAATGTGAAGTCCAACCGTTTCAAGCAAAAATTGAGGCTGATAGAGAAGATAGTAGATCATGGGGTATAGTCTGTCCGCCGTGGCGTTGTGAGAGTGGGTGTGAAAATCAAGTTCATAAACGCCTTCGCACAAATGCCGTCATTCGTTAATGGCAAGCAAAGAAATAATTTAGTAGTAAATAAAGTTAAATAGTAAATAATATCATGTTTCAGCAAGACCCTTTTTCAGTAGGAATGCAGCCTACGGAGTTCGTAAATGACACCGCCAATGCCTTTGGAGCCTACGACGCGTCGATCGCAGAGGAGTTTGGCTACCAAGTGTCGCAGGGTGCAGGTTTTCTCGACAGCATGTTTGCAGTTCCGTTGTTTGACGGTCCCAGCCTTGTGTCGTTGCTTTTCCGCTTTGGCATCAATCTGCTATTCAGTTGGTTGCTTGTGCAATTCTGCTACTACCGCAAGAGCCACCGTTTGGACTATTACGTTACGTTCATGCTGTTCAGCAGCACCATGTTCCTGCTGATTTTCCTGCTTGATAATGTAAAGCTGCAGATAGGATTAACGCTGGGCTTGTTTGCTATTTTTGGCGTTATACGCTACAGGACGGAAACGGTGCCGATACGCGAGATGACTTATTTGTTTGTTATAATAGGTCTTGCAGTTATTAACGGTCTGGCAATGACGGTGAGTTTTGCCGAACTTATGGTAACCAATGTGCTGCTGCTCGCGCTCACATTTGCGCTTGAAAATATCCGTTTGCGTCATCGTTCCACCAAGATTATCCTTTATGAGAAAATTGAGAATATAGTACCTGAAAAGCGTCAGGAGCTCATAGCCGACATTGAAAAACGCACCGGACTCAAGGTTGATGGACTTGAAATAGGGCACATTGACTTCCTACGTGACGTGGCGTTCATCAAACTGCATTATACCCTCGCTAAGGGAGAACAGAACAGCATAGATGGCTTTACAAAACTTAATCAAATGGGGTAGGAATGTTAGGCAAACGCCAGATTTTTTGATGATTTGCATTAACGGGCGCAACAAGGCGCGTACGGAGATAATAATCGAAAACAATACCATAAAAGAAGCAAGTTATGAAAACGAGTATTAGATATTGTTTTATATTTTTAGGCCTTATGGCTCATTCGCTGCTTAGTGCAGAACAGTACGAACTGAAGAGTGACGAAGTCAGCCAAAGCCATGGTGCAGAGGCGCGTGTGGAGGCTGGCGTGAGGTTTGAACCTGTGCACTGGTTTGATATCCATATTGAGGAGTCTGCGCGCTTCTCGTTTGACGGCACAATCAAGTCCTATTCCAAACTGCAGCTCAACTTCCCCTTCAGCCGTTATTTCGGTATGGGTTTGGAATATGCTTTTATAGTAAAGCACAGCGATGAAAAGAACACTCAAAAACACCGTGTCGGGGGCTATGCGGAACTGACGTTTCATCCGGGCAGATGGAAAATTTCGCTCAAAGAACGTCCATTGCTTACCATGCGCTTTGACAGCATCAACTCTGCTGAAAAGAACAAGTATGATTGGAAACTGCGGTCGAAACTTGCGGTGCAGTACAATGTGCCCGGCAAACCCGTGAAGCCATATATCGCATTTGAACTTGAGAACACTCTCAACGCTAAGGCGATTACTGGCTATGTGTATGACGAACAAACAGCCACGACCACCACATACGACTTCAAAGGAAACTACATCAATAAAATCAGACCTGAAATCGGCGTTAAATACACACCCCGAAAACGTCATCACTTCAACTTTTTCTATAAGTTTGACACGAGTTTTGACCGCTCATACAATATCACTCACAAGTCATCGAAACTTGAAGTTACACGCAGCAAGTCATTCACGCACATTTTTGGAGTAACCTATACTTTCGACGCCGGCAAGAAATAAATGAAATACTAACATACTGATAAACCCTTAATTATGAAAAAAATAGTATTAACGGCCATAATAGTGGCTCTATTCGTTGGTTGTTCCGATAATGACCCCGTAGTTACTGTTAGTGGTGGAAATGGTGAAACATCTAACCCTGGCAGCGACACGTCAACCGGAACCACCGTTGACATGTCTGCCATGCCATCGCCATTGTCGCCTTCGGCACTTCTGTCCAGCGTGTCGTCTTTGTTGTCTGCCGCGTCGGATTATGACAAGCAGATGGAGTATGACGCTAACAACGAGGATTATATTGAGAGTATGACTTTCTCAAACGACATCGTGATAACATATAGTGGCAGTTCCGCGTCGTACACGGGTTCCGCCGATGGCGTGTCCATAACGATAAACGGCGCTGATGTGGTCGTTAACTCCACTGCACAAAATGTTCGCTACACGCTTCAGGGCAGCAGTTCTGACGGAATGTTCAAAATTTACAGCACGTATAAATACGGGCTTACCCTGAATGGTGTTACGCTGACCAATGCAGATGGTCCGGCGCTCAATCTGCAGTCCTCTAAGCGTGCATACGTGGTTGTTCCTGAAGGGACATTGTCTGCCATCGCAGACGGCTCGCAGTACGCAGCTTCGACAGAAGACCAGAAGGGCGCAGTCTTTGCTAATGGCAAAATACTGTTCAGTGGCGCTGGCACACTCAACGTTACTGGCAACTATAAGCATGCCGTGGCGTCCGACGACTATATTGTCACGCGCTATGGCATCACACTTAATGCCACAGCCAATGTGTCAGACGCTCTGCACACCAATGACGGCGTGTACATTCGTGGCGGGCACATCAACTTGCAGGCACAGAGCAATGGCATCGCCGTTGACAAAGGTCCTCTTTATGTTACTAACGGAGATGTTCATGTCAAATCGGTCAACGACGCTCTGAAGACGCAATATGCCACCGCCGAGTTGCACCGTGCGGTTGTAGTCAGCGGCGGATTGCTTGACCTTGCCACCACAGGCGATAAGGCGCATGGCATTAACGCTATTGACAGCATGCTGGTGTCCGGCGGTGTAATAATTGTGTCGGCTTCGGGTAATGCTTCAAAGGGCATAAAGGCAGACGGCTCGTTTATCGCGCGTGGCGGAGACGTCTATCTTGCCACTACCGGTGGCGCTTATTATGATGCCACAGAGAAAGATGTGTCTGCCGCACACGGGCTCAAGTGCGCCAACTTCTATGGCTTTGACGGCAACGTGAAAATTGCTGTGTCGGGCAAGGGAGCAAAAGGCATAACGTCCAATGGCGTGATACAAGTTCAGGGTGGTTCATATTTCGCCAGCACGACAGGCGCTTCGTACACTTACAGCAATAGCCTTCATAGCTATTCAAAAGCTGTCAAGGCGGATGGTGCCATCACCGTTACCGCCGGCAATCTGTCGGCAGTGGCCACTGGCGGTGAAAAGAGCGAGGGCATTGAGAGTGAGACAAACATAAACATTTCGGGCGGATGGGTGATGTCATACTCATACGATGATGCAATCAACTGCGCTAAAGCTCTAAACGTGTCAGGCGGCAATGTCTATGCGCAAGCTACTAACAACGACGCAATAGATTCCAATGGCACCATCAACATATCTGGCGGACTTGTGGTTGGCGTGGGTGCTTCGTCACCCGAAGAGGGTATCGACACCGACAATAACAGCAATTTTACGATAACGGGTGGTATTGTCGTTGGCGTCGGTGGCAAAGGCATGAGCTGTTATCCCCAAGGGTCTGGCACATCGCAGTATTCAGTTTATTACGGTGGGGCAGCAGCATCTGGTACGAGCATGGCTCTTATGAGCGAATCAGACACACTGCTGATTCTGAAGACCATCAACAACTACTCCAACGATTTTGGGCTACTGTTCAGTCATCCGTCTCTCAAGTCCGGCACCACGTATAACCTCTACAGCGGTGGCACGATAAGCGGCGGCAGTTCTATCATAGGCTATTATCAGGACGCGGTGTATTCAGGCGGCAGCGCGCTCGTCAGCGGCGGTTTCACCTTGACATCCATTGTCACCACCATAGGCAGTGTTTCAGGCGGTCAGGGTGGCGGGCCTGGTGGTCAGGGCGGTGGTCCCGGCAGTCATGGTGGTGGCGGCTTTGGCGGCTGGTAATGGTGGCAACTGTCACTGACCGTGTCACCAATATCGTAGTCCGTTAAAATTTTAATTTCGCAATAAAATTAGGCTGAAGACCCTCTTGGTTTTCAACCTTTTTTTTACCCTTGTTTTTGCAACCAAATATCAATAATATGAACAAAGGTACTCATTTTACAGGACAGCAATATTTAAGAATTCATAATTTACTTTACCCGTTGTTGTACGAGGTATATTTTGTGTTTCTATAATCTGATTAGGAACATAATGCATTGGTAGTATATGCTTTAGTTGCTTGCGTATCTCTTGTATGGAGTGTTCTTTACTCTCTTCAAAAACAACAAATGCACAAGGCACACTGCATAAAGGAAATTCTTTGTCTTGAATTGGAATTACTGCGCAATCTTTGATGTTATGGATGCGCATAATTGCATCTTCAATTTCAGATGGAAATATCTTGCTTCCATCATGATACGTTATCATCCTTTTTATCCTGCCAGTCACAGTAACGCTTCCATCATCATTTATTTTACCGCTGTCGCCTGTATGTATCAAAATCTGACCATTTTCATCAGTCTTCATCAATTCCTCTGTTGCCTCTGTATTGTTAACATACCTTTTTAGCACTCTTGGAGTGTTCACACATATTTCTCCATCAATAACTGTTAGACGCACATCCTTAACTGCCCAACCAGCAAATCCATCTTCCGTGCTATGAGTTGAAGGTCTGCGTGTAGATGCGCAACTGATTATTCCTCCAGCTTCCGTCATACCATAAAAGTTCATAACTGTAGCTTTACAACTTTTTTTTTCAATCCAATTTACTAATTGTTGACGAAACGAATTAATCAACCTGTCACCAGCGAAAACAATGGTCTTCAAAAAAGACACATCAAGATTATTATATTTTTTGTCAAAGACATTATTCCAGTGTGTATATACCCCCAGCACGTGATTAGGCTTAAATTTTTCAAGTAACGAAAGGAAAACTTTGCTGTTCTTTAGATATGGCACTAAGTAAAACTTGCAATTGTTATGTAATGGTAGATGTATCTGCGTTACGAAACCATATACTGAAAATATTGGAAGCACAGACAAAAATGTATCAGTTTTTTCTATTTCCCCAATGATTTCAGATGTGATAGAAGCACTGTCATTCAGAGAGGTTTCTGTCAGTACCACCCCTTTGGAGTTTCCTGTTGTACCGCTCGTGTGAAAGATAATATGGGAGTCTTCGTCTAATGTGTTGATATTATGTGACACCCCATTCATTTTGGTATCCAAGAACTCCTCAAATGTGATTATGTTTTTATTATTATGAAGTTTTAGCCATCGTCCGTTGAAAAAATTAGCAAACTTGAAAAATATGGTGATATGTCTTGGAAAGCTTTCTGCTCCTGATAGTACCACAATGTGTTTACACTGTTTTAGTATGCGCTGAGAGTTGGCCACGTCCTTAAGCATAAAACCCATAATAAGCAAAATGTGGGCATCTAAATTCTTCATCAAATCTGCTATCTTTTCGGCCTTGAATCTCACGTCAACCATTGCAGGCACAGCACCGATTTTATTCAATGCGTAAAAACTCGCAATGCTTTCAGGTGTAGAGGCTGTTGCCATTACGACAACGCTGCCACGGCTAACGCCGAGTGATTGAAAACTTATAGCAGCGGAAGATATTTTATTTATAAGCGAGCCGTATGTGATACTTATCCCGATATATGTTAATGCTACTTTATCATAACTCTCACATTGATTGAATGCATATTGATACAGTTTCATATTTATTTGAGTTTAAATTCTATAATTGTCCCATCAGAACGGCATACTATTTCTCCGCCATTCTCAAATTCGCAACTTATTTCACCATCATCGTCTTGTTCTGCGGAAATCATACGAACTCCATTGAATTTAAGTTCTGCAATTTTCATCGCCCGTTCTGGAAGCACAGTAAACGGAATTCCGTATTCACTACTTTCAGCTTTTATTTCCCATTCCCCATCATCACTAAACTGAAGTTCTGTGCCGTCATCAAGCGTAATTTCACAATCACCATCGCAATTTTCTACGATTACCATTCGTTCAGTAAAATGTATTGCTACAAACTGACGTGCAAAAGGTTGCATGTTGATGCCTCTTCCAAATGCTAATGTGCATGCCATAAGAGTTAAGATAGATAATAAAAATAATCTGTGTTTCATGATGTTATAGTAACTTTAGAATTTGTTCATGTTATATTATACACAAAAAAAGCGTGAAACACATTTGTTTTCACGCTACTGAAGGCCTTCGCATTGCCCGAGCCCGCAGAAAAGAAATGATGCCCCACGCCCGATATAATAACCCGCCCGCTCCTTGAAGGGGCGTGAGGACAGACTATTATATACCCATGAGGACATTCATTGCTACTGTAGCGAAGGGCTCGAAAAGTTGCGAAGTTTTCAGTAGTCGCTAAACAGCGTCAATAAACGCCTTTTATATGTCTTGTTGCTGAAAGCAAAGAACTGGAAGCAAAGGACATTAGACCATTACACTCTTGCGGATAAGGCATACTGCGTCCCTACATTGCTTTCAACTATGCAAATTTACAATAGTTTTTTCAATTACACAAATTTAATTTCTCCAGTTAATCTTTAACCTAACCATTCTAAGCATAGAAGCGTGGCTAACTTTTTTACTAATACGCTTGCCGCTATTGCCGCATATTGCTATTTCCCTAAAAAAGCCTTCGCGTAACATCGTTTTTGACAATGATGATAAACAGCTCATGCTTTTCTAATTTCTTATATCGAACTCACGTTATTTACAACAAGTAATTGAAAAACTCCTCAATAGGAGTAGAAAAATTGAGTTTCTTTCTTGGTCTTGTATTGATTATGGCTGTGATTTCATCAATATCCCTGTCCTTGAGATGTCTTATAGGCGATGATTTGGGTATATATTGCCTTATGAGCCCGTTTGCATTCTCTATGGCTCCTTTCTGCCATAAGGAATAGGGATCGGTGAAATAGACCGTAGTGTCCAGTGCCCTTGCTATTGCCTTGTGGTTGCAGAACTCCGTCCCGTTGTCTGTCGTGACAGTCTTCACCAGAGCTTTGTATGGAGCGAGTAATGCTATGGCCACTTGTGCCAGTTCGTCAGCATCCTTTCCATGCTCTAGTTTTCTCATGAACAGCATGTTTGTGCTTCGCTCCACGATGGTCAATATCGCTCCCTGGTTGTTGTTCCCCACGATGGTGTCCATCTCGAAGTCACCGAATCGTTTCCCATCAGCTTCCGGCGGACGCTGATGTATGCTCACCCTGTCAGGTATTATCACTCTCTTTCCGACAGGCCTATGACGGTGTTTCAGACGGTGCCTGCAATGTTTGTAGAGGCTGCCCCTGTTCTCGTATCTGTCCTTTCTGATGATGGCATATATGGTCTCGTGTGAAATCTTGTATCCCTTTCTTGCAAGATAACCGGAAATCTGCTCTGGCGACCATTGCCTTTGTTTCAGCAAGCCTATTGCCATCTCGCGGACAAACGGCTTTATGGAACGATTGCCCGGCATCTGATGCTTGCGCTTCTCCGCCTGCCTTTGTGCCTTATCCCATTTGTATACGCCACGCGGACTGGAATTGCGTCTCAGTTCACGGGTAACTGTCGAATTACTCACTCCGATAGCGTGTGCTATCTCATTTTTCGTACACTTCCTTTGCAGTAACACGGAAATTGTGTACCTTTGTTCCGAGGTTAGTTGTTTGTACATAAGCAATGCAAAGTTAACTAATCTGGAGGAGATTTCGGTCTCCTCTTTTCTTTTTTTACATTGCTTGTCGGATTCTCTTCCTCAGGTCCGCTCTCAGGAGGCTTTGCGCCTCCTGCCGCTAAGGCAAACCTCCGCAGTGTTTTTCATGGTTTTAAGGCTTACGCCACACTACGGATTTTGCACTTCTATATTGAACTTAGGCGAATGATTTGCAGATGTCAGATTATTTGTTAATACATACAATGAGCCTCTTACTGGAAGAAAGAGGAAAACATGCCCCGCGCATGTTCTGCAAGCCCTCAGGGGCGGGTGGAGCATGCGCGGAGCCGTTTTTGTGACAATAACGTTTAATTCAACTAATAAATTTTAATGCTTATGAAAAGATTTTTTCTTTTGATGTCTGTCATTTTGATGGCAATGTCAATGAGTGCTGAGACTTACGGTCCGCTGCTGACTGCAAAATGGAGTTATGAGGCACCGTTTAACAATCAATGCAAGTTCGTCTACAACGGAACCTCTTACCAGTGCCAGCCAGGTCCTACTGCAATTGCTGCCTCTATGGTGCTCTATTACTGGCAGTATCCGGAAACCATTGGTGCTTTGGATGAGTATAGCGGCCAACTGTCATACTCAATTTTTTCTACTGCTAATGGATACTCCTATCCCGCCCTGCCGGCAACGACATTTAAGTGGGACAAGATAAAGGAAGAATATGCCAAAGAAGAAACAGGCGAAGCTGCTGATGCCGTTGCCGAATTGGTGCACTATGCGGGGCACGCCCAGCAGATTGATTATGGAGTTTGGGGTAGCGGCTTGGATATGGAAAAAGCCGATAATATTGTCACCATGTTTGTCCAGTTCGGTTATGACTCCAAAACTTGTCGCCTCGCTGCAAAATCAGATTACAGCGAGTCAGAGTGGGCCACCTTGATTCAAGACGAGATAAAGGCTGGTCGCCCCGTCGTGTATATGGCTTCTAGCATCATCGGTGGGCATGCCTTCGTTGTTGACGGTTACGACCCCAGCAACGACACATACCACGTGAACTTCGGTTGGGGTGGTGATGATAATGGCTGGCTTGAGATGAATTCATTCAAAGTCGAAGACGAAGAAGAAACTAATACTTATACTTACACATTCAACCAGAATCAAATGGCAGTTGTCGGCATACAGCCACTAACAGACGCTGAACCCTACGCCGTGCTGACGGACAGCGAAACGGACGAGGGCAAGAAGACCCTGACGTTCTACTACGATGCGAGCAAGGCTGCTTGGCAGGATGAAGTAGGCGAAGAGAAAGTCTTCGATGTTCCTTGGGACGTAGATACAGATAGTAACACAGACGACAAACCTGGCTGGGCGAGTGAAGGGGGCAACACCAGCATCACCACCGTTGAGTTCAACGAGTCGTTTAAGGACTACGATGGGTTGAAGAGCACCTCATACATGTTCTGGGGATTGACAGCCCTCGAGACCATCAACCACCTTGAGTACCTGAATACAGAGAATGTGACCAACATGACCGCCATGTTCGCTTACTGCAATAAGCTCACGACGCTCGACGTGAGCAACTTCGAAATCTCCGACGGCTTGACGGACATGGATGAGATGTTTGCCCAATGCACTTCCCTCGAGACCATCTACTGTGCAGAAGGAGCAGATTGGAGTACCAGTGGTGCTTACAAATCTAACATGTTCAATGGCTGCACCAGCCTGTCAGGAAAATGCGGCAGCAAGAAATTCGAATGTGATGGCGAGAATGATGTCGACGGCACCTACGCAAAAGCCTACATGGGCGACGATGATGAAGGAGGCTACTTCACGGTACGCGAAGCCTACGCCGTGCTATCCGATGACGGCAAGACCCTGACGTTCCGCTACGACGCTGAGAAGCCAGCGGAGGCATACAATATCCCCTGGGACACCAGCGAGTCCTCTCCCTTTGGAGGGTTTGGTGGAAGTGGCAACACCAGGCGTCCGGGCTGGTTGGTTGAAAACGCTAACGAAAACATCACCACCGTCATATTTGACGAAACATTTGCCAACTACCACGATCTGCCAAGTACAGCTTATATGTTTTTTAAGATGTCGAACCTTGAGACCATCGAACACCTTGAGAATCTGAAGACCGAAAACGTAAAAAGCATGTATGGCATGTTTTCTTATTGCGAGAATCTGACTTCGCTCGACCTGAGTAGTTTCAACACAGAGCAGGTGACTGAAATGGACTATTTGTTCGAAGAATGTTCTGGACTACGGTCTGTTGACCTGAGCAGTTTCAATACAGCTAAGGTGTCGAACATGACGAGTATGTTCCGTAACTGTTCTTCACTTACCTCGCTTGACGTGAGCAACTTTAACACAGCCAGTGTGACAAAGATGATGGCTATGTTCAAGGACTGTTCTTCGCTCACTTCGCTCGACCTGAGCAACTTCAACATCGACAAAGTGGACTACATGTACGCCATGTTCTCTGGCTGCTCAAAACTCGAGACCATCTATTGCGCCGAAGGAGCAGATTGGAGTGGGGTTGCAGGAAGGAATTACATAGAAATGTTCTCTGGCTGCGAGAAGTTGTCAGGAAAATATGGCAGCAAGGAATTCAAGTTTGATGGTACAGAGGATGGCACCTACGCCAAAGTCTACGATGGAACGAATGGCGGCTACTTCACCTACAAGGGCAATCGCAGCTACACGCTGGAGGTGGGCGAAGCAGGAATGGCTACCCTCTACCTCGACTTCGACGCCGTGATTCCTGAGGGCGTAGAGGTGTATTGCTGCGAAGGATTGAAAGACGATGAAGCTCTTCCTGAGGCCTATGCCGTTAAGATAACACAAGGTGTGATTCCAGCCAACACAGGTGTATTCGTAAAGGCTGAACCTGGCAAGTATTTGTTCAACGCTTTCATTCCTGTTGAGACGGATGGTGTAACTCAGGTGCTTCAAATCTATCCAGACAACATCCTGACGGGTACCTTGGAGGAGAAGGAAGTAGGCAGTCACGAAGTCCTCACGCTGGGTTACAGCAATCAGACCAACGAACTCGGCTTCTGGTGGTTCACAGGCAAGACTCCCATCCCCGCCAACCGCGCCTATATTCCTGGCGATAAACTGACGGAAGGTGGCGTGAAAGGCATCCGCATCGTATTCGACGAGGAAACGGGGATTGAAGAAATCGTAAATGGTAAATCGTCAAATGGTAAATCCCTTGGCGCCTGGTACACCATTGATGGCCGCAAGCTGGAAGGGAAACCTCAGCAGCGTGGCCTCTACATCAATAATGGCAAGAAGATCATCATTAAATGATGTTCTTAACGATGACGATAACGATGAC
>JAFTCC010000044.1 GCA_017454915.1 Paludibacteraceae bacterium | reverse complement strand
TTGTCTTTTTTGTTTCTTTTTGGCATATTTTTGCTTTTTGCTCGGTCATTATGCCCGCATAACTCCCTCACTCAAAGACAAAAATCCGCTCAAAAATAATCCAAAAAATCCTAATAATTCTAATGACCGATTTGGGTTTAACCCAAATCGGTCATTCAAAACAAACAGCCCGAAGTGGACTTCAGGCTGTCTTTGCGTATGGTGCTTTGTTGACACGTGGTGGCGTGTCTTTGCATTGTTGTTTTTACTCTTCTTTCTCGGCTTCGTGCGCTTTGATGAGCGCGTCCTGAATGTCTGACGGCACGAGTTCGTATCCGGCAGGTTTGAGGCTGAACGAAGCGCGTCCTCCGGTGAGTGAAGACAGTGTGGTAGAGTAGCTGCTGACTTCTTTCAAAGGTATCTTGGCTTTGAGGCACTCTTGTCCTTTCTGGCTTTCCATACCCATGATGATGGCGCGTCGTCCTTGCAGGTCGCTCATCACGTCACCCATCTTGTCGCCAGGTGTGAGCACTTCGATGTCGTATATTGGCTCAAGGACTTTAGGTCCGGCATTGCGGAAGGCTTCAGCGAACGCCATGCGCGCTGCGATGCGGAACGATATTTCGTTACTGTCAACGGGGTGCATTTTACCGTCGTAAACGATTACGCGCACATCACGTGCGTATGAGCCGGTGAGCGGGCCTTGTTCCATGCGGTCCATGAGTCCTTTCATGATGGCGGGCATGAAGCGTGCGTCGATAGCGCCGCCGACGATGCTGTTAACCATTTCAAGTTTTCCGCCCCATTCGAGATCTACAGTATCAACGGCACGGGCCTGCACTTTGAACTCTTGGTTGTTGAACTTATAGACTTCCTTCATAGGCACGCCTTCTTGTATAGGCTCAACGATGAGGTGAACTTCACCAAACTGTCCTGCGCCGCCTGATTGTTTCTTGTGGCGGTAGTCTGCGCGGGCTGCTTTGGTGATAGTCTCGCGGTATGGAATGCGAGGTTCAAGGAATTCCACCATCATCTTGTCGTTGTTTTCGAGCCTCCATTTGAGTGTGCGTAAGTGCCACTCGCCTTGACCGTGTATGATGGTCTGCTTGAGTTCTTTCGACTGCTCGATGATCCATGTCGGGTCTTCTTCGTGCATGCGTGTGAGCAGGCTTGAAAGTTTTTCGGCGTCGGACTCGGTGAGAGGTTTGATGGCGCGGCGGTATTTTGGAGCCGGATATTGGATAGCGGGGAATGAGTAGTCGCAGTCTTTGCCGTTAAGTGTGTTGCCCGTTCTGGTGTCTTTGAGTTTTACGGTGCAACCTATGTCGCCGGCGCAGAGGCTGTCAACCTGCGAGCGGGCAGTGCCTGCAGTCTGGTAGAGTTGTGAGATGCGCTCTTTTGTGTTGCGTGATACGTTTTGCAGGTCGTCGCCGTTGTGCACAATGCCGTTCATCACGCGGAAATACTGTACGTCACCAATGTGCGGCTCAACGCTGGTCTTAAAGATGTAGAGGCTTGTCGCGCCTTTGTCGTCCATAGGTACTTCTTTGCCGTCTTCGGTGAGCGGTTTAGCCACTTCGTCGGCAGCAGGAGCGATTTCGCCGAGCAGTTGCATGAGGCGGTGTACGCCCATGTCCTTTCCGCCGCAAACGCAAACAACAGGATACATTCCGCAACTGATGAGGCCTTTGCGTATTCCGTCATACATCTCCGCTTCGTCAAGCGTACCTGCTTCGAGATATTTGTCAAGCAGTGTTTCGTCATTTTCTGCCGCTGCCTCGATTAGCGCGTCGCGCAAACTTTGCGCCTTGTCCAATTCTGCGGCAGGTATGTCGGTGATTTCAGGTGCTCCGCCTTCAGCTTTCCACTTGTACATTTTCATTTTCAGGACATCAATCATGGCGTTGAACCCGGGTCCTGAAACAAGCGGGTACTGGAGTTCGATGGCTTTGGCTCCATAGACCTCTTTGATAGACTCGAGAGCGCGCTCAAAGTCAGCTTTCTCGTGGTCGATTTGGTTGATGGCGAAAATGACTGGTTTCTTGAGGTTGTCGGCAATTCTGAAGTGGTTTTGTGTTCCCACTTCAACGCCTTGTTGTGCATTGACGATGATGAGCCCCAAATCGGTTACGTTGAGTGAGGTAACTGTTCCGCCCACAAAGTCGTCACTGCCGGGGCAGTCAATTATATTGAGTTTTTTGTTAAGCCATTCTATGCTCAACACTGTTGAGAAGACTGAATAGCCGTATTCTTTTTCTACGGGGAAATAGTCACTGACAGTGTTACCCTGTTGGATAGTTCCACGGCGTTTGATAACGCCACTTTCAAACAACATTGACTCCGCCAATGTGGTTTTCCCCGAACCCGATCCGCCAAGCAGCGAGATGTTTCGGATGTCGTGAGCGTGATACTCTTTCATGATGTAATGTTAGATAGGTTAATATTAATTTTTAAGATATTTTTATTCGTTTTTACGGCTACGTTTTTTTCCGCAAAATTCGGGTACGCAAGTTCGTAATTTTTTTTCAATTACGCAATACCCTAAAATGTGTTTTTTAACATTAAAAATCCATTATCATTGCTCAATTTTGCGGAAAATCACATGACGCCATTTTTTGAAATTGGTGCATTGTTCATATCCGTTGTCTTTGGCTTTTTGCTGCCGTGTGGTGTCATTCGCGTCCATTACGATAAAGTCAGCGAGGCGTTGCTCAACGCAGTTGTCTTGGTCTTCTTTCATGCGTGGTGTGGCGCCTCCCTGTATTCCGAAGTATTTGCAAGCCGGCAGCGCTTCGGAATGAATGCCGTATCCGTGGTTGCCGATGTTGTAGCACAGCAGTTTGGCATTATGCTTTTCTGCTATTATACGGGCGCACATGTGTGCGCATCTCCGCTCATGCGTGCTGCTGCGGTCGTATAGGTACTCGTGGTTGTACCATTTCTTGTTGGCAATGGCAAAGGCGGCAGCTGCAAAGACAGGAATGATGATAAGCGCCCATCGCGCGACCTTGGGGTTATATACAGCACTTAGCATTTTGTTGAATACCGTGCTTTGCGGCTCACTTTTGTCAAGAGCCGCAGTGGCATTTTTACCGCCCTTATACACTGCGAGAAGAGTAAATATCATCATGGAGTGGAGCGGGATATAGTAGTATGTTCGTGCGAAAGTGCCGGTGCAGATGAGCATGCACGCTGTTACCACGATAGGGAAGTCCCAGTCTTTTTTGTGCCACAAGGGAAACAGCAGGCTTCCGCTGAGCAGCAGTATGATGTATGTCCAGATGTCAGCTCGCTTCAGCGTCGCGTGTCCTTTGTTGGCATCATTGAGGTTGATAATGGTGAGTGTGGTCTGGTAGAAGTACTCGTCGAAGAATGCAACGAATGCGCCTTTGGCAGCAAGGTATATGCAGAATGGTGCGAAAGTGATGACTACGCCTAACGCTGCCAGACCGATGTGAGTGAGGGCGGCTTTCCATGTGGGATTGTGACGCAGCACTTCAATGAGCATATAGATGGACATCATTCCCGTCATGAAGCAGATGCTCCACTTCATTAGGGCTATGGCTCCGAAGCACAGCCCGCCGTAGAAAAACGCCCGCCGGGTTTCCGGCTCAGAGTTCTTGCCGTCAAAAACCATGCGACAGGCAAGGTAGAGAATGATGGTAACGAATGTCAGAGCAATGTCTTCGCTCTTGTCGTCGTACATGATAACCGGAGTGAAGTAGATGATGAGCATCGCAGCAGCCATCCAGAATGCGGGCTTGTTGGCGTCAGTGAAAATGCGGATTGTTTTGAAGGCGAAGCACGCGGTTATGCAGTAACATATCGTATTGATGATGTACACTCCGAAGAAGTTGTGTGGCGAGACGAGGTACGCCAGTCCGTAGAGGAGCCATAGCAGCGGGCCCTTGCTGTCAGCGAAATCAACATACGGCACATAGCCGTTCATCCATGCCCTTCCGCAGTCATAGAACCATGCCGAGTCGTGCCGCTGGTGTTTGTAGCGTGCCACGAGCATATCGTGCATCGGCGTGTCGGTGGAGACGAAAAAGTAGGCTATCGTTACGATTACGCACAACAGCGCGAAGCAGAGTCGCTCATTGTCAAAAATAGAGGGCTGTGCCACGTGCGCAGGCGTTATTTTTTTTCCAGTTGCCATTTTTAATTGTCAATTGTCAATTTATTTTAAGTTGTCTTCAAGGAACCTGAACATTTGCCTGTAAAGGTATTTGTGGGAGTTGCCTTGTCTGATGTAGTGGTTTTCGTCAGGAAAAAGGAGGAGTTTGAAGTCTTTGTCAGCCTCAATGAGGCGGTGAACATAGTTGACGGTGTTCTGGAAATGCACGTTATCGTCCGCAGTTCCGCTTACGAGCAGCAGTTTCCCGTTGAGTTTGTCCGCCATGTTGAGCAATGAGCTCTGCTCATATCCGGCTTGGTTTTCCTGCGGGCGGTTCATATAGCGCTCGGCATAAGGTGCGTCGTATAGCATCCAGTCGGTAACAGGAGCCACGGCTATGCCGGCCTTGAAAGGGTTATCGGTTTGGCTCATTGTTGTCAGCACTTGGAATCCGCCGTAGCTCCATCCCCATATTGCCATCCTCTCGCTGTCGATGTATTTTGACGAGGCAAGGTGTTTTGCAGTGGAAATGAGGTCTTCGGCCTCCAGTTTGCCCAGTTGGCCGTAAGTTTTTGCTCTCCATATTGCTCCTCTTGCTCCGCTGCCGCGCACATCGATGCACGCCACGGCGTACCCATCTTGCACAAGGAAATATTCCCATCCCGGGTTCCAGCGGTCGAGCACGCTTTGTGAACCCGGACCTGAATACTGTAGCAGCACAAGCGGGAACGTCTTTCCTGCGGTGTCTGCTGGCAGCAAGAGCCACCCGTCAAGGTCGTCATGACGCTCCGTGCGAAAATGGAAAACAGTCTTCTTGGGCATATTGAGCGAAGC
Organism: Paludibacteraceae bacterium; assembly: GCA_017454915.1. GTDB lineage: Bacteria > Bacteroidota > Bacteroidia > Bacteroidales > Paludibacteraceae > UBA3747. The sequence continues at coordinate 42,103 of JAFTCC010000044.1, read as the reverse complement.
CCATGCTTTCTGTGTTTTTTTGCCGTCTATGATGTTTCGCAAGACTTTGCCGTTGATGGATTTCACGACATCGGACTTGAGCGGGTGTGAAAGTCCGCTGCAGTTGTCGATGAAATAGTGGAAATTGGACGAGAACACGGCGTTGTGAGTGTCCTGTATGGTAGTGAGTGTGAAAACTTTTTTCGGTGATGTGATGTTGAGCATTCTTATCATTCGCTGAGTTGGGGATGGGTCTGCCACCTGGAAGAACATGTTGCCGTCCTCATCCACTCCGTACACTTGGGTTACATCAGCCTGTCCGGAAGTTAGCAGCCACCGTTTTCCGCCTTGGCTGTCGTAGAGGTGGGCATGCCGGTATCCGTCCTGCTCCGAAACCACCACCATGTCACCCGTTTCGAGCCATTGCCACTCGTCAATTGTGGCGTAATCTATCGCTCCGTTGCGGCTTTCCTCGCGGTAGATGCTGTGGCATACTGTCGATTTTGGGTTGGCATAGAACATTTCCAACACGTTTTGTCTGCGGTTGAGGCGGAATATGGCGAGTTCGTCTTCCTTGAGCGTGAATCGAATCCGTGGTATGTAGCAGTCGTTAAGCTCTGGCAACGCCATCTTTTTCAGCGATTTGTAGTATGTGTCATAGACCATGACAGCAGGCTCAGCATTGCTTTCGCCAGCCTTGGGGTAGCGGATTTCGATTGTGGTAGGGTAGAGTTGCAGTTTGTCGTTACTCTTGCCTGACCATTGTGTTCCGCCTGTGCCTGTTATCGTTCCAAAATGCTGGAAAGCAAATGTTTTGACGTTAGTCTGGTCGAGCCTCACAAACGCCAGTTGTTTGCTGTCGGGTCCCCACGCCATCAAATGGCGGCATCCGAATTCCTCCTCATATACCCAGTCCGGCGTGCCGTTGAGGATGTCGTCGCTGCCGTCGGTGGTAACGGCTATTTCGGTGTTGAAGTCTATCTTGTGTATGAAAATGTTAGCGTCGCGTACAAAGGCGATGTACCTGCCGTCGGGCGAAAAGAGGGGCGACTGCTGCTTGCCGTTGACAGACAGCGGTCTTACCTCGCGGCGCTCTGTGTCAACAAGGTAGTAGTCGGCGCGGAAACTGCGTCGGTAAATCTGCTCGCGGTTAGCATACACCAGCAGCCATCGGTCAGTGCCAACCATAAATCCCTCAATGTCGGGCATAGAGGCGTTTTTGGACTTCGGGTCCTTGTTTATGAATTTGAACGTTTTGTCGTAGAGAGTGTCCACGACGGAGCCCTTAAGAAAATCGTAAGCATAGATGCACCCGTCGGTGATTTGGGCATAGTGTTCCCCATTGGGGAGGGGAGTGTATGCCGGTGCCGATTCGCCCTTGTACGTGCCTGCAAGCAGGCTGTCAAGCAGTGCAAAATTCTGCGCACTGGCTGCGCAGGCAATTGCCAAAATGATGAGGATTAGTGATTTACGCATAGTAATATTAATAAAAACTATTTTGTATTGCAAAGTTAATGTTTTTCTCTCATTGTGCCAAACACATTATGATATTTGGGTTGCGGTATATAATCCATGTGCTGATAATAACCATGTTATGAATTTCTCGTTTTTGAAAGGCTTTCTACACGGAACATTGGTCGTGGTCAATAAAAAAGTTTTACCTTTGTAGCAAAATTAAGGCAGTCATTATGATGTTAATGGCTTCAGGTGACATTTCGAATGGAGGTTGCGCACAAGGTCAGCGTACTGGTAAATTCAGGTCCTGTGTTTGATTTTGGGGCATGGCAAAGAGTGAATGTTGCCGGCGAAAAGTCTGATAATCTTTATAAATCAGGCAGCTATGACGGCTTTAACTTACTTTATGGTTTTGGTGGGGGCTTGCAATACAGTTTTCTGCGCATAGAGGTCGGTGCTGAATTTGGTTTGTTGAGCAAGCATGACCCTTACGGCTCTAAGACTGCCGTGTGGCACAAACCGGTTTACGCTGCCTTGTCATTTATGTTCTAATTCTGATATTCCGCAAATGTTCCGCCGTGGGGTTGTGGCTTTTAGGAATGCGCTAATTGAGGCTGCGTGGTGTTGCGGTCTCTGTTGTGGAGAAGTCTTGATTTTTGGAGGAAGTTTAGGCTGTTTTGTTGCGAAAGCGGAAAAAAAATAATATCTTTGCAATTGATATTGAACATGAAGTGTAGTTCATGGCAATAATCTGACATGTTAATTTAACAATCAAAAACTATGTTTCACATCCAAGAAGAAGTGTCGCGGTGTCTGTTGTGTGCCGATGCACCATGTGGTCTGAAGGCCGCGCGCGCAATTAGGGCATTGCGTTTTGATAACCAATGGACAGCTGCTGAATTGTTTTCTGACATGACGGTAGAAGAACTTCATTCTGCCGAGCAGGCGTGCATACACTACGACATGCCAATCCGCATTAGCGAACTTGCGCATCAGACTGTCGATGCCCAAACTGCCGAAAGCATTTCAGTTGACGATGGACTTCCGTCGCTTGAAATCAATTTCTGCGACATTACTTGCGAGAACCCGTTCTTTCTTGCCTCTTCCGCTGTCTGCACCAACTACGATATGGTAGCTCGTGCTTTTGAAGCCGGCTGGGCTGGTGTGTTCTACAAAACCATCTGCAAGCAGGACATACGTGAGGTGTCGCCCCGTTTTGACGCTGTCGGCAAAGAGGGAACTCCTTTTGTCGGTTTCCGCAACATGGAGCAACTGTCAGAAAATCCGTATGATGTGGACTTTGACATTCTTCGTCGGCTGAAGCAGAACTATCCTAATAAAATTGTTGTAGCGTCTATCATGGGGCAGACCGAGGAAGAGTGGATAGAACTGGCGAAGATGGCAGAGGCGGCAGGCTGCGATGCCGTGGAACTCAACTTTTCGTGCCCCCAAATGAGGCTCACAGGGCTTGGCAGCGACATAGGTCAGAATCCCGAACTTATCCTTTTGTACACCACCTATGTTACTCAGGCTGTGGGGATTCCGGTAATACCTAAAATGACTCCAAATGTGAAGTCGATGACACGTCCGGCGTTGGCTTGTTATTTTGCTGGTGCTCATGGCATTAGCGCAATCAACACGATAAAGTCAATAACTATGAGCGACGCGGCAGAAGTTAGCGGCAAAAAAACAGTGTCAGGTTACTCTGGCAAAGCCGTTAAGCCGATTGCGCTTAGGATGATATACGAGATGACAGGCGACCCCATCCTACACAAGGCCGGCATAGAAAAGCACATGGACATCAGCGGTATTGGCGGCATTGAAACGTGGCGTGACGCACTGGAATTTATCCAACTTGGCTGCCGCAACGTGCAGGTGTGCACGGCCGTCATGCAATACGGCTACCGCATTATCGACGACCTCATCTTGGGTCTGAAGCATTACATGAAAATGCGTGGCATAACCGAACTTAAAAAACTTGTTGGTGAAGAAATCAAGAACATAGTGCTACCAAAGGATCTTGATCGTGAAACGATGGTAATGCCCAAGATTAACCGCGAGAAATGTGTGGGCTGCGGCCGTTGCTATATTTCGTGTCTTGACGGTGGACACCAAGCGATTAGTTTTGACGCGGAGCGTAAGCCTCACATCGTTGGCTCCAAATGCGTTGGCTGCCACCTGTGCCGTCTGGTTTGCCCGACTAACGCAATAGGTGTTGCCAACCGCGTGAATAAACCGAAAAGATAAAAGTATAGTACAAAACATAAAAGCAACGGCTCCACGCTAATTTTGCAGGGGGCCGTCGCTTTTTGATGTGTATCCATCTCTACCGATGGGAAAAGCCCAAGTTTGTTGGATATATTTGTTTGGTGGTTATTAACTGCGCATATCCAATTCGCGGATATTGAAGTCTTTCTTGCGCTCACGATAATAGAGCATAATTGCTACAATCACTATAATCCCAAAATCGTATTTATGGTTTATCTTTTCAGGGGCAAGTCGTTAAAAGGTTAGCGCACACCCATTCCTCGTCTATCCATCCTTGGGCTGCCACAAACGGATGTTTCCATTCTTTCTCTTCTTCAGTCTGTGGTTCCCCCCAACACTCATCGTTGGGGTTTGTTTTGACAAATAACCGCCGCGTTGCGGGGTCGGCATCAAGCACGTCTAATGAGCATTGGACATTCAGACGGCTACACACTTTCTTGCTGTCCGAAGACTGATATAGATTGATGGTTTGGTTGCCATAGTTACGAGTGCTGAAACTGACAGAATCTGTCTTGATAATAGGATAGCGCATGCCTGCAAAAGGATTCTTGTAGCGGGTGGAAGCAGGAATGGGTTCACCGTTTTCATCCTCTTCGTCCAGATATATTCCGTCCATTTCATCTATGCACCAATAATTCAGTACAACCCACAATCCGTTATGCAGCGGATAAAGAGAACCTTCAAATACATATCCCATATAGTTGAAAATCAGTCCAAAACTATTCTCCTCGTTGATGTTGTCAGGCAGTATGGTTAGTTCGCCAATTGGTACTGTCCAATAATCTATTTTTCTTTTGACATCTTTGCCATCTTTGCCATCATCCGCAACGATATAGTCGCTTCCCAATCCTTCGTCGTTTTCAGCAGACCATTCAAAAAGAGGTTCCCAACTTTCAGCTTTCGATGTTTCTCCCACCCAAGAGCGGAAAGAAGTGAGGTTGCCTTCTTTGTCAAAATCATAGCGGTTTCGCCATGGCCTATCATCCGCCAGCCATTCGTTGGTGACAGACTTTGTGCCTACTGGGAGATTAAGCAAGTCGATATCTTTGTAGTATTTTATTTCACGCACATGAACTTGCGCGCTGGAGGATGTGCCTTCTTTGGCCTCAACTTGTTCAATCCAGTTGCCATAACTGTCATAGCGTACGCCTTTGTAGTGCTGCACATTTCCGCTTGAGGTCCATTCGCCAAAACAGTAAGTACTATCGCCATACTCTACCATTGCCTGCTCTATGAAATTATCTTCAAGATTTTGTTTAGGGAAAAGTTCAAGTGTAAGGTCAGCATACTCATCTACGGTGTTATAATCAACGTGGTAGGTTTCCTCGAAAATCATTTTCCCCTCCTCGGTGTAGGCATACCGATAATGCGCTACCAGACCAAATACGCAACCCCCATGTGCAGTAAATGGCTGATTATATTTGATATATTCAGTAAGACGCCCTTGCTTGTCAAACCGACAGATTTTTTTCCCGTAATGGGAATAATCGTATTCAGTCGTTTCGGCAACAGGTCCGCATAGACCCAACCACGCCAAATGATTCTCAGGCACTGAATCTCGGGGAATAGATGTGGACTCCGATTCAGCCCATGCTGAAAAAGAATATGTGAAAATAAGTGTAAATAAAACAATTACACGATACTCAATATAATGCAGATTTTTCATGCTACAAAGATATGTATTTTATGTTAATTGAACAAGTACCCCAAAATCGCATTTCAGTCGTTGAGCCAGTCTGGCAGTGTGATGTTGATTTGTGTGGCCGCGTCTATTGACTTGGGCATAGCGCGCGAGCCGTCTATGTAGTAATGCTTGGCTATGCGTTCGTCGAATTGGTATAGCACAGTGTTTTTGATGCGCGAACATTGGACGTTGATGCTATTGTTGGTAGGTGTGGTGATGAGTTCTATTTTTTGCTTTTCGGCAGTGCTTAGGCTGCTCTGTTTGACGTGCGCATAGATGTCTTCAAGTTCCTCGCAATAGTCCGGCAGTTCTTTGAAGCGTATGCCATTCGGGTGTTTGAGGAATAGCAGATATACGGCTCGCGGCATGGGGCTGAGGTTGAGTTCAGTGTTATATTGTATCAGCTTTATTCTGCCAGCGTTGTCCACCACGATGTCACTGAGTTTGACTTCTGATGCGATGATATCTATGAGTGTGTTGAATCCGAGGTTGGTTATCTTTTTGAGTTTGTCGATGCGTTTGCGCACATCGTCAAGCAGGACCTTGGTGTCATCGTCGAATGTGAAGTCTGCTGAAGTGGGCATATCGCTCTTGCGCCGAGGAAATTTGTCGTTGATGACTCTTGCTGAAGTCTCTTGATTTATGAGGGAACTGTCTATACTGTCATATGAGACGCTGAACCTGATGTCGTCATCTGTTGCTGCGCTACCAGAGGCGGTGTCTGTCTCATCGTTTGTGATGACCTCAGAGCTATATATTTGATTTTCTGTGCCATCTGTTTCGCATTTTGCCGCAGCAAAATGTTTTGTCGATGGCGCGATAGAGTATTCCACAAACGGCGGACGCTGGTCCAGTTCGTCAATGAGGTGGTATGCCTCGTTGGTTCCAATAAAGCGGCAGAAACGATAAATTTTTTGGAACATTTCGATTTTGCCCATGTTCCAGTCAAGCAGCAGTGCCATCGCTGGTTTCCATACCTTGCCGTTGTCAAGTATTGTCCCGCTGTTGGGAAATCCGATAAGCATAGGTCCGATTTTGTCGTCGGAAATTCTGTATCGGCTGAAAAAGTCGTCGCCCAATTGCCATGTTTCGTCGTTGCGTTCAATCCATGGCGCCGTAAATTTCTTTTGCTCATCGCTAATGTTGATGTCCGCAAAGCGCACAAATCGTCTTCTTGCCGCGAATGTGGCCGCGCCAATCAGTCTCCGGTGTTTTGAGAACCGGACACTGTCCGCCTCGTCACGGGTGTCGCAGTAGTAGTAAACGATTTTGCGACTGGAGCTTAATGAGTAGGGCAGCTGCTCGGTCAGCATCAGAAAGAAAGAGTATGGACTGTCTTTTGTCATGGCGGTAAGTTGTTTTTCTTTGTCAAAGTTATGTGTTTCGTTTTGGATGGCAATATGCAATTTGACAAATTCCGGCAAATGGGTTGAAAATAGTCATGTGCAGGCATGCAATTGCCAAATTGTTCAGAATAGTGCTATTCCGGCAATTGCGGCGAGTGTGATGAGCAATATCGGGTGCACTTTGTTGAGCGATGCGATAAGTGTGGCTCCAAAAAGGGCTATGCTGACCGCAAAGCGATAAGTGTCATCTGGAGTGGAGAAATTTTCGGCGTTCATGAGCAGTAGTGCGGCTGCGGCTATTAGTCCGACGACAACAGGCCTAAGCACTGTGAATGCCGATTCCATGTATTTGTTGTTTTTGAGACGTGTGTATATTTGGCAAAAAATGAGCATGATGATGAATGAGGGCAATACGAGCGCAAATGTCGCAGTGATGCTGCCGAGTACAGCCATCGGCTGGCTGTAGCCGGAATTGAGGGCTGCCGTGTATCCGCAGTAGGTGGCAGAATTGATGCCTATTGGTCCTGGTGTCATCTGGCTCACGGCGACGATGTCGGTGAACTCGGCGGTGCTCGCCCATGCGTGTTTTACTACTACTTCGTTCTGTATCATGCTGAGCATGGCGTATCCTCCGCCGAACCCGAAGAGCCCGATGGTGAAGAATGACCAGAAAAGTTGAAGATAAAGCATGATGGGTAAATGATTTTGTACGCTAACTAAGGTCTGGAACTTGTTGCATTCTGCTTGTAGGCAACTATTCTTGATGTAAATATTCAATGATAGTGTGGTTGAAAAGTCGCTTTACGCTTTGTGGCAGCAGTCCTATTTTAGGAGCTTTTACACCTTTGCCGATTGTTGTTGTGCCCACTTCTACTTGCGCTTCGTCCCACATTCCGCAGTCAATGACGGATTGAAGTGTGACGGCTCCGCCTTCGATGATTAGCGAGTGAATGCCTTTGCCGGCAAGCTCGTTGTAGATGGTTTCCCATGCTTTTGCGGCATTGGTCCTCAAGTCTGGCAAGTCATGGAATATTATTGTTTCCGCCTCATTGCTCATGAGGTGTGCGCTGTCGGGAATGACGCCTTTGCTGTCAATTGCGCACCTTAGAGGATTGTTGCCTGTCCAGCGTGTGGTGAGCAGCCGCGGGTTGTCAAGCAATGCGGTGTTGGCTCCGACGAGTATTGCCATGTTTTCAGCTCGCATCTTATGCACTGTTATTTTGCTTACGCTGTTGCTTATCACCACGGGCGTTTTCGGTTCGCCTTGATGTCTCTTTGCGTCAATGAACCCGTCAGCCGACTGTGCCCATTTGAGGGTAATGTATGGACGGTGCTTTTCTTGCAGGCAGAGGAACCTTTTGTTGAGTTCGCGGCATTGTTGTTCAAGCACTCCGCACACGACTTCAATCCCGGCCTGTTTTATTATGTCAATTCCTTTTCCTGCCACTAATGGGTTAGGGTCCCCCATTCCCACGACGACACGTTTGGGATGTTTGCTAACCACGAGTTTTGCGCATGGTGGTGTTTTGCCGTAGTGAGAACACGGTTCGAGGCTGACATAGAGCGTGGCGTGTGGTATGAGGGCTTCGTCCTTGGCTTTGACCGAGGCGAAGCAGTTGACTTCGGCGTGCGCCTCTCCGTAGCGCCTGTGCCAGCCTTCGCCTATTATCCTGCCATCGCATACGAGTACGGCACCCACCATGGGATTGGGGGCGACACTGCGGATGCCTTTGGCGGCAAGCGTCAGGCAACGCATCATATATTTCTCATCGTCTAACAACAAATGCTAATGGCATAATAGGTTTTTGTAAATGCAGGTGGAAGATGTCTCTTTTGAAGTCTCCCCAATCTATAAAATTATCACTGATTTAGTACCACCGCAAATGACTCAATAACCAAACCGGAAAAATAGTAAATTGTCAAATAGTTAATACTATTGGTAGTCGGTGGCGTCTTCTTCCACAACGAGGTTGTCGATTATGAAATTCTGCCGTTCAGATGTGTTCTTTCCCATGTAGAAGCACAGCAGGTCAGCCACGGCATCTTCTTTGCGGAGTGAAACTTGATCGAGTCGCATGCTTTCGTCAATGAATTTGCGGAACTCGTCGGGCGAAATTTCTCCCAGTCCCTTGAACCGTGTTATTTCGGGGTTTGGGCCGAGTTGCTCAATGGCGTTGAGTCGCTCGTCTTCGGTGTAGCAATACCGTGTTTCCTTTTTGTTTTTCACCCTGAACAGTGGTGTTTGCAGTATATAGACGTGCCCTTTCTTTACGAGGTCGGGGAAGTATTGAAGGAAGAAAGTGATGAGTAGAAGCCGTATGTGCATTCCGTCCACGTCGGCATCAGTGGCAACAATGACTTTGTTGTAGCGCAGTCCGTCAAGCCCGTCTTCGATGTTGAGCGCCGCCTGCAACAGGTTGAATTCTTCGTTTTTAGCGAACACTTCGTGCCGCAGCATGCCGTAGCTGTTGAGAGGCTTTCCCTTAAGGCTGAACACGGCTTGCGTGTTGGCATCGCGGCTTTTGGTGATAGAGCCGGATGCCGAGTCACCCTCGGTGATGAAGATGCTGGTGGCTTCGATGAGCGCATTGCGCTTCTCATCACGCGTCAGTGGATCGTTGAAGTGATAGCGGCAGTCGCGGAGTTTGCTGTTGTTGAGGCTTATTTTTTTAGCCCTCTCGCGCGCTTGTTTGGTTACGCCGGCTATGGCTTTGCGCTCACGCTCTGAGTCTTGGATTTTCTGTAGTATAGTGTTGGCTACTTCCGGGTTGCGGTGCAGATAGTTGTCGAGTTCTTGTTTGACAAAGTCGTTGACGAACTTGTTGACAGACACGCTGCCCTCTTGCGGCGACATGTCGCGCGAGCCGAGTTTGGTCTTTGTTTGGCTTTCAAACACAGGCTCCTCAACGTTGAGCGCTATGGCTCCGACAACTCCGTTGCGTATGTCAACGAGTTCTTGGTTCTTGTTGAAGAACTCTTTTATGGTCCGCCCTATCGCCTCGCGGTATGCCGCTTGGTGTGTGCCGCCCTGAATGGTGTTCTGCCCGTTGACGAAACTGTAGTATTCGTCGTTGTTTTGGTTTGTGTGTGTGAGCGCGATTTCGATGTCTTCGCCTTTAAGGTGTATGATAGGATAGAGCGGGTCAGATGTCATTCGCTCATTGAGCAAGTCAAGCAACCCGTTTTTTGAGTGGAATTTCTGCCCGTTGTAGATGATAGTCAATCCTGTGTTGAGATAGACATAGTTGCGGAGCATTGTTTCAATGTACTCGTCGCGGAACTCATAGTTTTCAAAAAGTCCTCTGCCTCGGTCAGGCTCGAAGAGAGTATATGTGCCGCGCTTGTTGCCCTCGGTGTCGTCCACCACTCCGGTGTCGCTCACCAGTTTGCCCTGCTTGAACTCACAGCGGCGCATTTGCCCGTCGCGGTATGACGCCACAATGAATTTCCATGACAATGCGTTGACAGCCTTGGTGCCTACACCGTTGAGTCCCACAGATTTTTTGAACACTTTGCTGTCGTATTTGGCTCCAGTGTTGAGCAAAGAAACCGCTTGGTCAAGTTTGCCCAAAGGGATGCCTCGCCCATAATCGCGTACTTCGACCACACCGTTGTTCACCTTGACTTCGATGACTTTACCTTCGCCCATGCGGAACTCGTCGATAGAGTTGTCGATGGTTTCTTTCATCAGTACGTAGATACCGTCGTCGGAACGGCTGCCGTCGCCGAGTTTGCCGATGTACATTCCGGGACGGAGGCGAATGTGCTCCACGTCCTCAAGATGACGTATGCTGTCGTCATCGTAGCTGTTTATTTGCTGCAAATTGTTCTCGTCCATAGTAGTGCAAATTTACGAAAAAAAAAGCAAACTTGAAAATGGGGTGTCCAGTGTGCATGACTTTTTTTGTCAAGTGGTAAAAATGTAGTAATTTTGCATATTAAATAGTAATTATCAAAAATAACGAGTTTATAATGAATACACAAATCATTGAGACTAAAGCTGCCTTTAAGGCAATCACTGACCAGTTGCGCCACGACGGCAAATCGATAGGATTTGTTCCCACGATGGGCGCTCTTCACGATGGGCACTGCTCGCTTGTGCGCCGTGCCGTAAAAGAAAATGATGTATGTGTGGTAAGTGTGTTTTGCAACCCCACACAATTCAACAATGCCGAAGATTTTGAGAAATATCCGCGCACGATAGAGCGTGATGCTGCCCTGCTTGAAAAAGAGGGTGTGGCATTCGTGTTCAACCCGTCTCCCGAAGAGATGTACACCGCTGATGAGATGAACCATAGGTTTGAATTTGACTTTGGCGGATTAGATAAGGTCATGGAGGGCAAGTACCGCCCTGGACACTTTAATGGTGTGGTGCAAGTCGTGAGCAAACTGTTTGACCTTGCCCAGCCCACGCGAGCTTACTTCGGCGAGAAAGACTTTCAGCAGTTGGCAATCATACGCCGCATGGCAAAGTTGATGAACTATGACATAGAAATCATCGGCTGCCCGATAGTGCGCGAGGCGTCGGGGCTGGCTTTGTCGAGCCGTAACGAGCGCCTTTCGGCAGAAGAGAAACGCACGGCAATCAACATCTCGCACATATTGTTTGAGAGCCGCCAGCTGACTGCCATGCAGAACGTGTCGGAAGTGCAGCATTGGGTTATCGAGCAGATTAACCTTGTGCCTGGGCTTACGGTGGAGTATTACCAGATTGTTGACCAAGATACCCTTCAGCCCACCGACAAATGGGACAACGCTATAGGGTGCGTAACAGTCTATTGCGGACCTGTCCGCTTGATTGACAACGTGAAGTATAATTGATTTTCACGTAAAATAGAGGATTTTGTAAAACTTCAACATGGGAATGATTATGGATAAGATGAAAAACTGGTGGCACCGCAATTCGTTGTTTTGTGTTCTTACGCTTGCTGTGCTGCTCAAAATTGTTGTATTCCAGTGGACGACGTTCCATAGTGTGCCCACGTTAAGTTTATTCACTAACCCGCTGTCTTTCTTGTCATTTTGGCTGCCCAAACTTGCGGTTGCTGTCTTCATCGGCAGTTTTGCTTATCTTTCAGGCAAGCGTTGGTGGAGCATTGTAGTGGTACTGATACTTGACGCGTGGATTATCTCCAACGTGATTTACTATTCCGCTAATTCGCTGCTGCTCAATGGTTATGCGATTTCTATAGCCGGCAATTTACATGGCTTTGAGTCGTCGGTGCTGATGTATCTTTCTTCGTCGGTGTGGGTTCAAGTGGCAATAACGTTGGCATACATCATTGCGTTGTATAAGTTTGTGGCGACAAATGATGAGCCCCGCAAGGTGTTTTTTGCGGTTGCTTTGCTTTCGAGTCTGCTACTGTCGGTATTAGGAGGCTATGCCCTTTGCCGAATGTATGACAACACGGGTTACATAGCCATGTATCAGGAGCGGCAAAATCCGCGTGCGGAACTTATTATTCCGTTTTACGGCGATAGTTTTGATGCAAACCTTTTCCCGACAGACTATGTGCGCAACCACTCTATAATCATGTATTTGCCTATTGTCGCCGAGCAGTATGTTGACATCTTGACCAGCGATGAAAGTCTGAATGCGGATGTCTCGTTTACGTCTGATGAACGTGAATACCTCAATGAACGACTTCCGTCAGAGTCTAAAAGTGTTGCGTCAAGATCCTGCGTGCTGATTTTGGTGGAGAGCCTTGAAGATTGGGCAATACACATGAAAGACGACAACGGAAAGGCTGTGGCACCAAATATACAGAAGATGATAGGGGGAGCCAATACGCTCTATTGCCCAAAAGTTAAGTCGCAAATCCAGCACGGCGTATCAGGAGACGGGCAGCTGATAATCAACACCGGATTGCTGCCTACCGTCAATGCGATAGCCTGTATGGAGTATGGCAACAACGTGTATCCCAACCTTGCTTCGCACTACGAAAACTCATACGTGGTGAATCCCTCACCCGGCACGTGGAACCAGTCGGTTGTTACAGAGTCCTACGGCTACAAACAGTTGATTGAACCGCAAGCCGGAATGTGGAGTGACGATAGTGTATTCGTGAATATGACGCAGATAGTGGAAAATACGGAGTACCCCTTTATGCTGCAAGCTCTAACGATAAACACTCACACTCCGTTCCAGAACTCACCAAAGTCGCTCACGTTCAGCAAAGGTACGCCAACGCCACTTTCCAATTACCTTAATTGTCTGCATTACACCGATTCGTGTTTTGGCTTCTTTATGGACTATCTTGAAGCGGCGAATATGCTTGACAGCGTTACAATAGTTTTGACAGGCGACCACACCATCTTTAAGCGTAGTCTGCTTGGCGAGTTTTATCCGTACGTGACAAACCAGGGCATAGAGTTCTATAAAGACCATACCTATTGCCCTCTCATAATACGTTCTCCGCTGTTAGAGGAATCGACGGTTTATGCCGACGAGTGCCTCCAGATGGACATGTTTCCAACGCTGCTTAAAGTCGCAGGTATAGAGGGTTACTATTGGACAGGATTTGGGCGTAACTTGCTGTCACCCGAGTCTGATGATGGTGTCAGTGCGAATTTCGCCTCGACCCTCTCCCAGAAACTAATCAAGACCAACTGGTTTGCCAATCCTGTTTGTCATGTTAATCCGGATTATGGTCAGCATTATATTGCACATGGTGGTGGGCGAATCGGGGGACATAACTATTCCAATTCTAAAGAGGCTGTGCTGCAGTCAATTGATAATGGAATAAATTTTATAGAACTTGACCTTGCGATGTCTTCAGATGGAAAACTTGTGTATTTACATGACTGGTATGGTTTTAACTGGATGACAACGGGTGAGCCACGTGAATATGTGATGAGCTACGAAGAGTATGTGAAAAGTAAGATATTTGAACAATACACGCCAATCACAACAGAATGGCTTGTTCAACTCTATGAGGAACATCCTAATTTATGGCTTGTAACAGATAAGATATCAACGCCGGAGATTATTGACCAACATTTTGCAAAGATAAAGGACCGTACACTTGTCGAGTGTTTTTCAGAGGCAGATTATCTGAAACTTGACAGTATGGGCTACAAGGTAATGCGTAGTTGTTGGCCTCCAACAAAGTTTGCGAAGCTCAAACATACATTGAAAGAAAATTTTGGGAAGCATAATGATTATCCTTACAATCATTATGTTTGTGAGGTTAACGCAAACATATCGTCAAGCAAATTCGACTGGGTGGCTTTATATTCTGTTGATACAAAAGCTCAGGCAGACTCAATTTTTGCTGTAAATCCGAAAGTTCATCTTGTATATGTCAATAGTACAGGTGAATAATGTAATGCTGCTTTGTGCCGTAAATTTGTGTGTTTAACGGAAAATCATTACTTTTGCAATAAGTATTGCTACATTATTTCATTATGCCCTTGCTCAATCTTTTCGGTTGGAAAATAGAAAGCAGTGTTCCTAAGCGTGAACGCTGCGTGATATGTGTGGCTCCGCACACCAGTAATGTTGACTTGTGGGTCGGTTTGCTCGCTTTTGCCTCACTCAAGCGCGGCAAGCCTCACTTTCTAATGAAAAAGGAGTGGTTTCGCTTCCCGTTGGGTTGGTTTTTCCGCCTGCTTGGAGGTTTTCCTGTTGACCGCTCGAAACACACGTCGGTAACCGACCAAATGGCAGAGCATATCAAACATTCGGAGCATTTTGTGCTTGCTGTAACGCCGGAGGGCACACGCAAACCGAATGCCGACTGGAAGAAAGGCTTCTATTTCATCGCACAAAAGGCTGGCGTTCCCATCCAACTGGCATATATAGACTATAAAGAGAAGCGTGTCGGCATAGGCATGGAACTCGTGCCGACAGGTGATGTGGATGCTGATATGCAGAAAATTAAGGATTTCTATAGAGGCTTTACAGGCAAGCACCCTCAAAATTTTGTTGTAGATTAACAGCCCGATGATTTCCGTCATAGTTTGTACATATAACCGCGCCAAGTATATTTACCGCTGTCTGTCGTTGCTTGCCAAGAACGACTATGATGGCAAGTGGGAACTCATCGTTGTCAACAATAGCTCCACGGATAACACAGCAGCCGAATGCGAGCGTTTTGCAGCAGATTATCCCAATGCCCCATACCACTATTTTATTGAGTTGCACCAAGGGCTTTCGTTTGCCCGCAACCGAGGCATGGTAGAGGCGAAGGGCGATTGGTTTGTGTTTCTGGATGACGACGCTTTTGTGCGCTGTGATTATCTCTCCAATTTGGCAGCGCATTTGTCACGTGGCAGTTTTGAAGCTTTTGGAGGCAGGATTGAGCCCTTGTTTGAGGATGGTGAGCCAGATTGGTATAGCTCGTGGTCACGTGGTTTTGTGTCGGCTCTGGACATGGGTGATAAGGAATTGTTGTTTAGTGGCAGCAAATTCCCTATTGGCGCTAATATGGGCATTTCACGTCGTGCGGTCGAATTATGCGGCACGTTTAACACTCAACTTGGACGCACAGAAAACAAGTTGTTGGGCGGCGAGGAAAAAGATATTTTCCAGCGCATTATGTCATCGGGTATGAAGGTTGTGTATTTGCCCGACATAACCGTTCAGCACTGCATACCGGCGAGACGTACTACTGACGAATTTATTGCCAGGCTTGGCGAAGGAGTAGGGGTTAGCGAAAGATTGAGGACGCAAAATATCGGAACGTGGTGTTTCGTAAAACGTTGTGTAATGGAAGGTGTTAAATGGTGCGGAACGTTGCTCATAGCGCTTTATTACGCCTTGCGCCTCCAATGGTCTAAAGGGCGCATACTCATTCATTTCCGCAGATATGTAACCCGTGGGCTGATGACTAATACGGACCTTAGGGATTAACAGATGGTTCATTATATCGCATTACTCGGTCTTGGCAGTAACCTCGGTAACCGTGAGGAGAACTTGAGTTGTGCGCTGTCGGAACTGCGGCGTAGAGTAGGAATTGTGCTTCAGCAATCGGAATTATACTACAGTATGCCTGTCGGCTTCGAGTCTGTCAACTATTTCGTCAACCAAGTGGTGGCTATTGCAACGCGGCTGTCGCCGAATGAACTGCTCTATGCTACACAGGAAATAGAGCGCGTTATGGGGAGAACGCTGAAATCACAGAACGGAATACACCACGACCGCATTATTGACATTGACATACTCAAAGTCTTATTTTCAGCAGAAGAAGATGAGGTAGAAGAAGAACTCTCGCTTTGCCAGCCAGATTTGATTTTGCCGCACCCTCGCATTATGGAGCGTGCGTTTGTTTACCTGCCGATGAGTGAAATATACACTGTTGAGTGATTTTTTCTGACAATTATATATTCACATTTGCTCCCCCTTGTGCGTAATTAAGGCACACAAGGGGGAGCTGCTTAAAAACAATCAGTGCCGACATATATGCCGGCACTGATGTTATGGACCTTTCGGTCTTACTCTTGTTTTTATTTTATTCGTCGTAGAAGGTTTCGGAGCCTACCGTGCTCATTGCGCAACGGAAACCGATGGTTGATGAGCACTTGTCCTGATCAAGGTAGCGGCGGGTTGACGGGTTGAGCCAGTAGATGCGGTCTTTCCATGAACCACCTTTGTAAACTCTGGTGTCAACAGTTACCTTGGGAGCCAGCACGTCAGTCGGGTCAATCATGCGGTCAGGATCAAGTGCGGCAAGTGTCGCTGAATCGGGATGCAACGGGAAATCGGTGTCAATAAGTGACATTGAGTCTCCATCAATGTAGTCGCGGACATCGTCTTTCTTGTCTTTGATTTCCATCAGGATGCAACCAACCGAGTCAATGCCGTAAGTTGGGTTACCCTCGTCGTCATATTCAGTGATTTTTGGCTCCAAGTACATATTACCACGGAATGAGTTGTACTCAACCATGTCTTGGAATGATGTCTCACGGAATACGTCCAGCACCCATTCGTTGACGTTACCGGCCATGTTATACAAACCGTAGTCATTCGGGAGGTAAGAGTTTACAGGCGCTGTGATAACGTGGTGGTCATTGAGCATTTTTGAAACACCCATGTAGTCACCTTTGCCGCGCACGAAGTTGGCTTGCAGCTGTCCGGCGATTTTTTTGTTGATGCTCCTTGAGCCATATCCGCTCCACGGATATATTTTACCTTCAATGGTCAGTCCTTCTTCACCAGCCAGAGGAGCGTATGCCGCAAATTCCCATTCAGCTTCGGTCGGCAGCCTATAGCTTGAGCAGAGGAAGATACCGTCAGACATTTCCACGCGGCGCGGGTTGCCAAAGAGGTCATCTTTTGTTTTCTTGCCCGGGATTGGTTCGTATGTTTTGTCAAGGAGATATTTTTGTGTGTTGAACACGAATCCATGTGCTATAGAGTCGTACTCCATGCCATATTCCGGGTCAAGCTGCGAGAAATCGGGAGCCTCGATAAGGCCATTGGCAATAAGAGCCATTTCGTTCACGCGGTCTGTGCGCCAGCGGCAATAGTCCATGGCCTGCAACCATGTAACACCAACTACGGGATAGTTGTTGAACGCAGGATGTTCGTAGTAGTTTTCAACGTAAGGCTCGTTGTATGCGAGTTCTTCACGCCATACGGTAACGTCAGGCCTAACTTTTTTAGCTAAATTAGGTGCTGTTCCGTCAAACACGATGTGCATCCAATGCTCATATTCGCGCCAGTTGAGGTTCGTAACCTCATATTTGTCCATATAGAACGAGTTGACAGACACGTCTCTCTGCTGGTTGTTGCGTGGTGCAGTTATGAACTCGCCTTTTTCACCTATCGTGAACGTTCCGCCCTCGATTGGCACCATGCCCGGAGGCGTGGTTGTGGTGAATTCGTGCTGTACCTCAAAGGCTGTGGATTTCTTGTCGTTGTACTTCCAGCCCGTTGTGTTTGACACATTGCCGTTCAGGTCATTGTCAGATCGACCTGCGCATGACACGAACGCCAACGCGGTCAAAATCATAACTAAATGTTTTGCGTAATTCATATTGATAATTAAAACAAGAGTATCGTGACTAATGCGTTTTATCTTTTTTTACCTTTTTTGCGCATTTCAGATTGCAAAGTTAAAATTTTTATGCCGAAATAAAAACAATTTGCAGAAAAAAAACGTAAAAAAAACAAAAAAATGCCAAAAAAACCACAATTTGCCTATTTTTTTACCTTTTTATAGGCTATGCTTTTTTGAAAATAACGCTTGCGTTATGCCCTCCAAATCCAAAGGTGTTGCTCAACGCATATTTTATTTCGCGTTTTTGCGCTTTGTTGAATGTGAAGTTGAGCCTTGGGTCGAAATTCTCGTCCACATCATCGTCCGCATGGTTGATTGTAGGCGGCACGATGCCGTTTTTAAGCGCTAATACTGATGCGAGCGCCTCCATGGCTCCTGCCGCTCCAAGCATGTGTCCTGTCATGGATTTGGTTGAGCTGATGTTTATGTCGAAAGCATGTTCGCCAAATACTGATTGAATAGCTTTCACTTCTGCGATATCGCCCAGTGGTGTGCTTGTGCCGTGTACGTTAACGTAGTCGATGTCGTCAGGTTTGATGCCGGCGTCCTCAATAGCCTCGCGCATAACGTTGGCAGCTCCAAGTCCTTCCGGGTGAGGTGCTGTCATGTGGTGCGCGTCAGCCGTTAGTCCGGCTCCTACCACTTCGGCATAGATTTTAGCGCCGCGCTTTTTAGCGTGTTCATATTCTTCGAGTATGAGGCAAACTCCGCCTTCTCCCATTACAAATCCGTCGCGGCTTTTGCTGAATGGTCGCGAGGCTGTTTCGGGGCTTTCATTGCGTGTGGAGAGTGCTTTCATGGACACGAAGCCTCCGAGGCCTGACTCGCATAGTGCGGCTTCGGAACCGCCGGTGACGATTGCGTCTGACTTGCCGAGGCGGATGTAGTTGAATGCGTCTGCGATGGCAACGTTAGAACTTGCGCAGGCGGCTACTGTAGCGTAGTTGGGGCCTCTGAACCCGTAGCGTATGGAAATGTGTCCAGCCGCAATGTCTGCTATGAGTTTAGGGATAAAGAATGGGTTGAATCGCGGTGTGCCGTCGCCCGTGGCATATTCTGTAACGGCCTCCTGAATTGTGGTCATGCCTCCGATGCCGGCTCCCCAAATGACGCCTATTCGGTCATGGTTGACAGTGTCAAGATCCATGCCGCAGTCTTTAACAGCTTGGTCTGCCGCTACGAGCGCATATTGAGTGAACAGGTCGTATTTGCGGGCGTCCTTGCGGTCGAAGTATTCGTTGGGGTCGAAATTCTTGACTTCACATCCAAATTGTGTCCTGAAATTAGATGCATCAAATTTCTTTATTGTGGCAGCTCCGCTGACTCCGTTGACAAGGTTTGTCCACGTGGTGTCAACGTCATTGCCCAGAGGTGTTACTGCTCCGAGACCGGTTACTACAACTCTTTTAAGTTCCATCTATATCCTAATAATTATAAGTTAGTGTTGATTATTATAGTAAAACAGTTCAATAAAAAACTGAAGGACGGGCTTATTCCCCCGCCCTTCATTATCCTGTTAGCGTTTTGCAAATGGCTTATGCCTCTTTTCCGCTTTGTCCCTTGATGGCTTCTTCGATGAAAGCTACAGCGTCGCCTACGGTTTTGATTTGTTCGGCTTTATCCTCCGGTATTGTGAGTTCATAGCCAGCCTCTTTGAATGTGTCTTCAAAAGCCATGATGAGTTCGACGGTGTCGAGTGAGTCTGCGCCGAGGTCATTGGCGATGTGCGCGTCAAGAGTAATTGCGCTGGGATCAACACTGAGTTTTTCTTCGATGATTCTTGTAACGATTGCTTGTACGTTCATAATATGTTTTATTAAATGGTTATTTATTGTCTTAAATGTTATAATGCCCGCAGGATTTTTTTAGTATGTTTTATCCTAAAGCGGGTGCAAAGGTACGGCATTTTTTTCACATAAGCAAAAAATACGGTCAAAAAATCGATATTTTCTGCACAATTTTAATTCAAATGTGCAATATTGGTTCTTTTTGTTATATAATAATAACACCACCTCATTTAAGCGGTGGTGTTATTATTATAATATGTGTTGTTGCTCGTTATGCCACGATAGCCTTGTGGCGTGGTACAAGAGCTTTCATTATTGACCATGCGATGATGTATGCCAGTCCGCAGAAGCAGAACATGATGAAGTATCCTGCGGGTTTTCCGCTGAATCCAAGGAATGTGAACGCGTCTCCTGCTGTTTCAGCGTATGTGAACAGTTGTCCTGCGACATATTGGATGAGCATTGAGCCTACGCCGCCTGCCATTGCACCAATACCCGTTACGGTAGCGATGGTGCTTTTGGGGAACATGTCACCTATGGTTGAGAACAGGTTTGCTGACCAAGCTTGGTGTCCGGCTCCGGCGATGCCGATAAGGATAGCAGGCCACCATGCGCTATATTGTCCGAGCGGTTGTGCGAGCAGTGCCACGAGCGGGAAGAATGCGAACAGCATCATGGCGAGCATTCTGCCTGAATAGGGTTCCATGCCCTTTTTCTCAACGAATACCTTAGGCAGGTATCCACCGCCAATAGACACGAATGTCACGATGGCGTAAAGCGTGAAAATTAGGGCTTGCCCCATGCCTGACGAAGCCTTGAAGCCGAATTGGTTCTGGAAATAGGAAGGAGCCCAGAACAGGAAGAACCACCAAACGCCGTCGGTGAAGAACTTGCCGGCAATGAAAGACCATGTCTGCTTATATTTGAAGCATTGCAGCATAGGTATTGCCTTTTCTTCCGTGTTAGCTGATTTTTCGATTTTTTCGTCAGCATCGTCCTGATGGATATACTCGAGTTCTGCTTCGTTGACGTATTTTGATTTCTCTGGTTTCTCGTACATGGCTTGCCAGAAGAACATCCATATAAATCCGAGTCCGCCAATGATTATGAATGCCATTTCCCATCCGAAGTGTTTGGCGAGCGGCGGAATGCAGAGCGGTGCGGCAAGTGCTCCGACAGACGCTCCGGCATTAAATAATGACGTAGCGAATGCGCGGTCTTTCTTGGGGAAGTATTCTGCAGTAACCTTGATAGCGGCAGGGAAGTTGCCGGCCTCGCCAAGTGCGAGAATGCCACGGCACAGCAGGAAGAGCCATACGCCAGTTGTGGCAATGCCGAGCGCTGCTTGGCTGCCTACTTCTACTGCGCGCATTGCTTCTACGCTTCCAAGGCCTTCGATGTGGGCTGTGGCCCAACCGCATCCGGCGTGAAGGCATGCGCCGAGTGACCATACGAAAATGGCTATCAGATAACCTTTCTTAGTGCCCATCCAGTCAACGAACTTGCCGGCAAACAGGCATGCGAAAGCGTAGAAAATGCTGAAGAATGACGTGATGATACCGTAGTCGGCATCCGTCCAGTGGAATTCGGGTTTAATAAACTCCTCGTATGTTAGCGATAGCACCTGGCGGTCAAGGTAGTTGACTGTCGTTGCCACAAAAAGCAGCGAACACAGCCACCAGCGCCAGTTGGACATGAGTTTTTGTTGAGTTGACATTGTTATTAAGAATTTTAGAATTTTAGAAGTTGACTTCTCAACTTCTTACAAATGTTATTTTACTTCTGCAATTATTTCAAAGCATTCGCGGCATTTGTTGGTGATATATGCCCAGTCCTTTGCGGCCACGACATCTTTTGGGAAGAGTTTAGAACCCATTCCGACGCAGAACACGCCAGCTTTGAACCATTTTTCGAGGTTCTCCTTTTCTGGTGCCACGCCTCCGGTAACCATTATTTTCGACCATGGCATAGGTGCTTTTAGGCCTTTGACCATGTTAGGTCCATACACGTCTCCTGGGAACAGTTTCGTCAGGTCGCATCCCAATTCTTGCGCTTTTCCTATTTCGCTTACCGAACCGCATCCCGGGCAATAGGGCACGAGGCGACGGTTGCAGACAGGTGCGATGTCGGGGTTGAAGAGCGGACCAACGACAAAGTTGGCTCCCAGTTGGATATACAGTCCTGCAGTGGGCGCGTCAACGACGGAGCCCACGCCGATAGCCAGTTCGGGGCATTCTTTGTCAGCCCACTTGACCAGTTCGCCGAAAACTTCGTGTGCGAAGTCGCCGCGGTTAGTGAACTCAAAAGCGCGCACACCGCCTTCGTAACATGCTTTAACAACTTGTTTGCAAACCTCAAGGTCTTTGTGGTAGAACACAGGAACCATTGGGGCTGATTTTATTTTTGCCATTACGGCTAATTTATCAAATCGAGACATTTTGATATTTAATTATTTACTTATTTAATTATTTACTTATTTAATTATTGTCAATACTTAGTTTTTACATTTAACCATTTACCTGATGGGAATAGTTGTCATGTTACGTCGAGTGGTGTTGATAGAGCTATTAATAATCTTAAGTAGTTCTATGTTTTCCTCTTTAAGTGGTAAAACTTTATTCTCTTTAAACATCTCACAATCAATGATAATCTCCAACCAAAATAATGTCTCATCAAGTTCTTCCTGAACAATTTTTAATTTGTTAAGAAAATCTCTGTCAGATTTTCCGATACATGCGGCTCTGTAATTAGCCGCAGTAGAAGTGCCAGAGCGCACTATCTGTTTGGCTATGGCTTGACAAGACGTGGTTTTAGGCATCACGTCAACCATTTTGATGATTCTAATGGCAAACGCTTTAAGTCTAACTTTCAATTCGTCTTCTGTCATTAATTGTAGGAACTTTAATATATAAATAGTTAAATATAAAAATACTAAAATATTTTATCTTTGCACTCTTCCGTTAGCGTTGCCGCCTGCGAGCGATTCCACTTCGTCGGCGCTCACGAGGTTAAAGTCGCCGTTAATGGTGTGTTTGAGTGCAGAAGCGGCAACGGCAAATTCAAGCGCTTCGCCTTGTGTGGGCTTGGTGAGCAGTCCGTGAATCAGTCCGCCTGAGAAGCTGTCGCCTCCGCCTACGCGGTCTATAATCGGGTTGATTTCGTAACGTTTTGACTGATAGAACTCTTTGCCGTCAAAGATGAGCGCTTTCCAGCCGTTGAATGTTGCGGAGAAAGATTCGCGCAGTGTTGAAACGACGTATTTGAATCCGAATTGTTCTCTCATCTGGCGGAAAATGCCTTCGTATCCGGCAGCGTCAGTTTGTCCGCCCTCTACGTCTGCGTCGGGTTTGAAGCCGAGGCATAGTTCGGCGTCTTCTTCGTTGCCAATGCACACATCCACATATTTCATTAGCGGCCGCATAACGGAGATGGCTTTTTCAGATGTCCATAGTTTTTTGCGGAAGTTGAGGTCCACACTTACTGTTACTCCGTGGCGTTTTGCGGCTTCGCAAGCGAGGCGTGTAAGTTCGGCGGCTTTGTCGCTGATTGCGGGTGTGATGCCGGACCAGTGGAACCACGCTGCGCCTTCCATTATTTTGTCGAAGTCAAAGTCTTCGGGGTTGGCTTCTGCGATGGCAGAATGAGCGCGGTCATAGATGACCTTTGACGGGCGCATAGAGGCTCCCGTTTCAGCGTAGTAGAGTCCAACGCGGTCACCGCCGCGGGCAATGAACTCCGTGTTTACGCCGTAGCGGCGGAGCGCGTTAACGGCTATTTGACCGATTTCGTGTTTAGGCAGTTTGCTCACGAAATATGCGTCATGGCCGTAGTTGGCTACCGAGATAGCCACGTTTGCCTCGCCGCCGCCAGGGATGATGCGGTAAGATTCACTCTGGATGAAACGGTCGTTGCCGTTTGGAGATAGGCGAAGCATAATCTCGCCCAAGGTTACAATTTTTGCCATTGTTTAGTTTTTTTATTGATGTTTTGATAAATTGATTTTTCGTTTTTTCGATATTCCGATATTCCGATATTTCGATATTCCGAAGTTTTGAGGTTTCGGGATTATATTTGTCTTGTTCCTCGGCAATCCGGATATGCGGAGCAACTCCAAAATTCTTTTCCAGAATTGATGCCTTTTTTAGCCACACGTTTTATCATTGTTTTCCCGCACAGAGGACACGGTGGCGCGTTTTGTTCCAAACTCTGGTTCGTCTTGTGTTGCAGTCGTTCGGCAGTCAGGGCTTCTGTGAAACCACCTTCTTGCGTGAAGATATTCAGCAGAGTGTCGATTTGTTTTGTGAGCATCAGCACGAGACGATTACAAAGTATCAGCAGGCAATTGGCGGCAGAAATTGAATCGTTGGTTTCGAGCCACTGGTTGAATTTTGCCTTTTGTTTAAGGATATGTTGTCCGCTTTTACAAAGAACGTCATCTTGGTAGTCAGGCGTATCAAATTGAATGGCATTGACAAGTTTGTGCCGCTCGTCAGTTTGGGACCATGGAATTTGCTGATGCAGCAGAAGCCAATTAAAATAGTCGTTGGCAAGTTCCGCTATGCTGGCTCTGGCGACATCGGTGAGTTTCATCTCGGTTTCCTTGGATGTGCTGTGCCTTGAATTGCCTTCCGCGATGTTGGCCGCACCGCTTCGGGCTGCCTGGGTCATCTGGTCATATTGTCTGCCGCAGGGGTCATTGTGCAGATTGAGGTGTCTGGCACAAAAGTCTTGTGTGCAAAGTTGTATGACGTTAGCGAGAACCCATGTGTTAAGCCAGAAATAACCGAAACGCCTGACTTTTAGCATGATTTTCTTTTTTTTAGTTTTTTTTCGATATTCCGATATTTCGATATTCCGGTATTTCGAAGTTGCGAAGTTTCGATTTTTCGATAAATCGATATTTCGAGACTGCGATTTTTCGACGCACCGAATTCTTTAGAACTTGAAGTAGTTTTTTGCGTTGTTGTAGCAGATGTCCTCAACCATCTGGTTGACGCGTTTTTGCTCGTATCCGGTGTATGGAATCATTCCGTTTTCGATGTCGTTTCCGAGCACGTTGCAGAGAGTGCGGCGGAAGTACTCGTGGCGCGGGTATGAGAGGAATGAGCGGCTGTCGGTGAGCATTCCCACAAAGCGGCTGAGCAGTCCGAGGTTGGAAAGAGCCATCATTTGTTTCTCCATGCCGTCTTTCTGGTCGAGGAACCACCAGCCAGAGCCAAACTGAATCTTGC
Organism: Paludibacteraceae bacterium; assembly: GCA_017454915.1. GTDB lineage: Bacteria > Bacteroidota > Bacteroidia > Bacteroidales > Paludibacteraceae > UBA3747. Next base: position 17,350 of record JAFTCC010000044.1, on the reverse strand, counting down.
CAGGAACGCTGCCGTCTTGGAAGTTACCGAGCATGGTGGCTATAACTTCGTTGGCGCATGGGTTGAGGTTATATAGTATGGTCTTGGCAAGTTTGCCCTCGCTGTTCATCTCGTCGAGGAAGTGTGCCATGGCCTTGGCAGTGGTAAATTCGCCTATGCTGTCGAAGCCAGTGTCCGCACCGAGGAGTTTGAACATTTTTGAGTTGTTGTTGCGGATTGCGCCGTAGTGGTACTGCTGCGTCCATCCGGAGGCGAAGTCCATCTCGGCCTGCATGTGCATGTAGGCGTGTTTGTATTGGCGGATTTCGAGGTTAGAGAGGACCTTACCTGCTAACGCCTTTTGGAGTATTTCGTCGATTTCTTTTTCGGTGTATGGCTCGTCATAGAATTCCTCTATTCCGTGGTCAGACAGGCGGCACCCCATGCTTTCGAAGAAGTCGTGGCGTTTTTGCAGGGCGTCTCGCAGGTCGGCAAACCGGCGTATTTCCACTCCGCTGACTTTAGCGAGTTTTTCGATGTATGCCGCGAATGTTGCCGCATCGATGTTCATGCCAGCGTCAGGCCTCCACGTCGGCAGCATGCGAACTTCGGCTGTCGGGTCGTCTTTCACGACTTTGTGCCACTCGAGTGAGTCTGCAGGGTCGTCAGTTGTGCAGACAATTTCGACGTGATAGTGTTTCATCAGTCCGCGAGGAGTGAACTTCGGGTCATTCTTTATTATGTCGTTACACTGGTCGTATATTTCGCGTGCCGTTTCGGGGTTGAGTAGTTTGTCTATTCCGAAAGCGGTTTTAAGTTCGAGGTGAGTCCAGTGGTAGAGCGGGTTGCGGAACGTGTACGGCACTGTCTCTGCCCATTTTTCAAATTTTTCCCAGTCTGTGGTGTCCTTGCCGGTGCAGTAGCGTTCGTCCACTCCGTTACTGCGCATAGCGCGCCATTTGTAGTGGTCCCCCATGAGCCATATTTGCGCTATCGACTCAAAGCGCTTATTCTCTGCTACCATCTGCGGAATTAAGTGGCAGTGGTAGTCGATGATAGGCATTTTTGACGCGTGTTCATGATAGAGCCGCTGCGCGGTTTCGGTCTGCAGCAGGAAGTTTTCGTCCATAAAAGGTTTCATAATGAGTATTTTTAGGTATTATTGATTTCTTTGCGCAAGGCGTATGCACACCATTACGCTACAAATTTACGAATTTTATTTGCAACGGCAAAATAAAAGGGCGGACAAATTTCCGCCCCTGTGGTTTTTCCACCAATATCGTCAAATAATCCACGCATTGCGCACCTCGCCAATGCGATATTTTTTTTACCCAAATCGGTCATTAGAATTATTAGGATTGTGTAAGATATGGCGGGATATTGTCAATATTGCGAGATTGTTTGCGAAAGTTGTTGATTTTGCGCGTTTATTCCTATACAATTCCTATACGATTCCTATACAAATCCTATCTGTTTTTAGTGTTTTTGATTTGGGATGAACGAACTTGTCTAATTGTCTTTAATTGTTGACCAAAAAAGGACATGACACGGCGTGGTCGAACAATTCGTTAAATTCGTGAACAGGTATGTCCGTGTGGTGGGCGTTGTAGTATTTGTGCCGCCAGTACCTGGCTTGATTGTGTGGGGGCGTGGGGTTCCGTGGGTTTCACTTCGTTTCACCCACGGCTAACACAGTGTCACCACTAACGTGGTTAATAGGGCACGCTTCCAGCGTGCTTTTTTGTGTGGTGTTCCGTGTCCGCAGGTGCGTCTCGCTAATGCTCGCCGTACAAGCGGTTCTTTGTCGCAATGCTCCAAAGTGTCAGCCAAGACTGCCGAGCGATCGAAATGACACGCTTTCAGCGTGTTGAATGGTTATCAAAGGAAAACTCCTAACGGAGTATTATGTCAATAGCATACGTCCGCTATCAAAGGAAATGCCCTAACGGGCAAAGTAACAACAATTGATTTAATTGTCTTAATTGTTGACCACGTATTTTGTACTTCTTCTCTGCTCTTTCTCTGCTCTTTGGGTGCTGTGTAAAATGGACTATAATTGTTGCTAATTGTTGACAAAAAAAAGGACACGCCACGGCGTGTCCGTACAATTCAAAGCATTTGTTGACAAGTTTATCTGTGTAAATTTGTTTCCGTTATGTTGTCCAATTTAGATACATAATTACGAAATATATTAGCGATTTTTTAACGCTTTTTGCGTGTCCGTTCTTTGTGACCGAAGTTATAGCCAACTCGGATTGTCGGCTCGATGCTCATGGTCTCGTTTGCCAAAGAAATACCATATGTGATTTCACCCATAATGTACCAATTATTTGCGAGCATACGTCCGAAGCGTAATTCAACAGGTAATATCAAGTCCATATCAACAAGCCCAAAACCTGCGCATGGGCTTATTCCGAGTAGGAATGGCTGATTCTTGAGTTCGCCGATTTCCATCATTACCCCTGCCGAAAATTTAAGCGTGCCAGAAAAACGGTCTGACTTGTCGTACTTATCGTCAGGCTTTAATTCTCCCACGAAACCTCCTCCTCCGCTTATATAAAAGCCCAATGCGTATCTGTCGTTAATTGGACGAGCGAAATCAAACCCGATGTGAAGGCTCATGCCTGCGGCTTTAATGTCGTGAAACTCAATCGGAACTCCTGTGCCAAAATCCAAGCCGACCAACCATTCGCGATCAGATTTTGGAAGTTCTGTGTTTTGTGCAAACGTAATTGAACTGCATAAAAATGCAAGGACAAATATGATTGTTTTTTTCATTGTCGCAAGAATGTTATCTATCAATAATCGCCTTGTGGTTTTTCAAGATGGTTTTCGCAGTGCCTTTCTTGTCATAAAACTCAAACATAGACATAGAATACCAACCTTCATAATCAGGTGCCCAATAGCGGATGCCGTCCATTCCGTGCTTTTTGCCCCATGCTATCACATCTGAATAGATATCTGCCTGACCCTGTTGGTTGTGTTTGTAGCGCCGAACTTTTTTGTTCCACCCCTTGAAAGGCCCGCTCATTTTGCCCGACGGGTATGAGAACTCACCGATAAAGACTGGAATACCGCATTTCTTATTTATTTTGGTTACTGTCTTTTTCAGCAGTCTCTTTTTGTTAATAGACAAAGCCGGGGCGCTGGGGTAGTAACTGATGCCTGCTGTTTCCATTTTGTAGCCGTTCTTGGCCATGCATTTGAAGAATGCCGCGCTGCATCTGGCTGGAGAAACTACTGTCGCTATATGAGTCGAGAATCTGACTTCCGATGCATCGATGTTTAATTTAGTGTACGCGCTCAATATGCCTTTTTGCAATGCTGCGTATGCTTTTGCGTCATACTTCCAAAGATGTTTCTTTAGCCACCACACGCCAAACAGAGGGGCTAAATACTTCTTGATTGTCGAAGACTTTTTCAGTTTTGGATTAACGGCGGTTTTTAGTCCCATGCTGATTCCTGCAAAACCGAAGTTGGCTTCGTTGCCGAGATTCCAGTTGTTGACTGTGCAGCCCGTGCTGAGAATAGCCTCACCGACAAATGCACCGTATGCCTCAAGCACTGTGCATATTTCATCAAGAGTGAGTTCCGACCAGTCCTTACCGTTTTGAAGAGCGTAAATTTCAGGATATTCTTCAAAACGCGGAGCCTGTTGCTTATCCATGTCCATATATGTGTATGCGCACATGATTTCCGGATTGATGGGGATTTCCAATTTTGCAGCGATTTTGCACAATTCAATCCCTTGGTCAAAAGTGTGGACATTGGCGTTTTCATCCTCCTTGCCGTCCGTAATGTTTTCCGCTGTAACATGGCGTTTAGTGGCGATGCGGACAAACATCTCCGTAGAGCCGAGTTCACGGTATATTTGCTGGAGTTCTTCTGGTGTGGATGCTGTCTTGTTTCCGACAACGAATGAATACCCGTCTTGAAATTGGTTGAGAGAGAATGGACTCAACGATAGGGCGACACGGAACTCACGGGCTTTGTCGCCTGTGTGGCTGCCAGTGCCTGCCTGATGTTTCCCATTAAACCTCAGAGTGACAGAATGTGAATCACCCAGCGTTTGCGTTACGTATTGGCTTGATATTTCTTCATCATCAATTGTTGCGTAACCGACATATTCCATTTGGTCATACTCTTTGTTGTATTTAGGCATAGGTGGAGTGGGGTTGTGAGCAGTTACCATTCCTTGATACTCAATCTGGTCCGAACCGCCACCCTCGTTGCACATCATAGTAATTGATTTATTTTCCCTATTTTGGCTGGCAGCCATAACATAGTTGCCTTTATTTGCGAGTGTAATACGGAATAGATGCTCACCAGCAGGAAGGTGTGAGGTAAACATTGTCGTTGTATGGCCGTTTATGTCTGCAATTATTAACGTTACCTTTCCATCGCTTGCAAGATTAAGGCACACGTCGGTGGATGCGTTGAATGGGTTGGGATTGTTTTGTGTTAATTTCAGACAGCCATTTCCTGTTAATGTATTTGCATATTCTTCGTTTGGGATAGTGAAAGTGGTGTCGGGGAAGAATATGGTTTCCTGCCAACCTTTGGTGAGATTGGTAACGACCACTCGGTTCATCTGCACAAAATGGTTGTTGGAGTCAAGTCCCGTAAATGTGACGGTTTGTGCCACAGAGTAAATGCACAACTGTGCCACGAGTAAAATAAATAGAAGTCTCCTCATGTTTTATCTTTTGCCGTATAGTTTCGTTAGTCCGAGTAAATGTAGTTGTGTTTCAGGGTTATTGTCGCAGAATGAGATTATTTTGCCGCTGTCTAAAACTTCGGCAAGTTTATGGTCGCCATTCATGATGTACCAGCACGAATTTCCGCCGGTGTATGGTATTGCGGCATAGCCTGTGTCGTCGTCGTATCCGCTAATGTATTTTATCAAGTCCGCTAATGTCGCATTGGGTGACATGTTGATTTCCAACTTGCGGTTGATATAATCGTCTGCCGCACAGACACTCTCGCGCGTGTATGTGATGTGCATGGTCTTGGCAGACTTCTCTTCCATTTTTCTGCGGCGTTCTCGGTAGTCTTCCAGTTCAAAGGCTTTGCGCTCAAGGGCGTCCATATAATACTCCATGTCGCTGTCCTGCCCGTGGTCGTGCGCCACGGCGGCACACAACAGTTTGCAGAAATGCGCTACGTCAAGTTTGCGACCTGTTATGGTTTCGATAGTTCCTTCCGGATTCTTCTGGAAATATCGACACGTGGCATCCACATTTTCTCCCTGACGGATTATGACATATATGTTGCTTCCTGATATAGTGGCAAACGGTTCTCTGCCGTCATAACCGAAGTGATACGCTCTGCCCTTGTACTTCAGACAAGCTTTCATGCCTTCCAAATAGAGTCGGGCATCCTTGTCTTCGTAAATAGTGTCGCTGGCTTTGGATTCAGGCGGCTCGCCAGCGACTATGTTTGCCAACTTCTGCATCTGATATTCGAGTTTGCCTGTGCGTATTGCGTATGCCATCATCTGGCAAAACATCTTTGTGTTGCACGGAAACCCGAATGGCGTGAAGTCCTTGCCGCTGCGCCACTCGTCTGTGTAGGCCGCGATGACAGAGCCGTTTGTGCCGTTGATGCGTATCTTGGGTTTGTGGCAGCCTTTCTCAAAGATGCCAAGTTGACCGAGTCTTTTCAAGTCGGCATCATGAAGGTGATACTCTTTCCCGTCAACTATGATATACATGATGTCATATTCAAAATGCGTTTTCGGTTCATCGTCATCAAGTTCCGAAGGGTCAATTTCATCATCTATTTCATAGCCATAGATACCAAACTCTATGTTGTCGGCATTATAAAATACCTCTCTTTGTTCAAACCGTTCAATCGACCACATCTTGCTCTCAAGGTCGTTTATCTGCCATTCGTAGCCGTAGTCAATGGCTGTGGTCAGCAGCATGCAGAAGTGTTTGGCGTTGTGGTAATGTCCCGTTATTGTGCGGCAGAGGTATTTCGGATTTTTAACAAACTCTCTGCACTCCTCTTCCACAATAAACGAGTTGTGGATATATGCCACTTCACCGTTTTTGTTGAGGATTATTGCCATTGGCTCATAGCCATGCCCGCTGAAAAAGTAGTCAGTTCCGTTGTACCGTAGTTTAAGCGTATCGCCATCGAACCACAGTTTGCGTACACCGTCCTGCCAGACTACTTGGTTGTGCACTCGCTGTTTTTCCTCCTCGCGTTTCATCTTGGCGATTTCCTCCTGTGACGGTTTCTCAAGCAGTTCCTGCGGAGGGAGGAGTACGGGTGGACCGTCAGTCTCCGCATTATTGGTCTTGGGGAAGAGGCGGTCAAGTTGCGCCATCTGTTCCTTGTAGTCGTTGCGGTCCATTTTGTCCTCTATTAGTGCGAGGGCGAAAATGGAAGCCATGATGTTGCGTTTGATAACAAAGAACCGCTTTTCGAATGTAGGATGATTGTCATCGCCGTGCCTATAGCGACGTTGGAGTATGCAGCGTTTCTGCTCTTTGTCCGTCCCGACATAACTCCAGACTGGTTTATCAGGGTCTTCGCAGAAGAACCACCACTCTTTGAACTCCGACTCGTGCATTGCCACAGGCTCTTCGCCATACTCCTGGAAGTTGGCAATTTCGCTTGCTGAAGGGAACCTGCACTTCCCTGGATTTTTTGCAGGGTAGGGGAATGACTGTGTCGCAGGCATATCCTGTGCATCATCTGTGTTCTTTGCCCTTGACTCTTTGCTCTTGGCTGTTTCTACAGTCTGCGCCCGCTCCTCATCTGTGTTCTTTGCTCTTTGCTCTTTGTTCTTTACTTGGTTCTTTGCAGTTTCCTCAGATTGCCTTTCTTGCTCCTTGTTCTTTGCTCCTTGTTCTTTGTTCTTTTTTTTGTAATAATAGACAATGGCGACTATTATTAAAATCCATATAATAGTTGACATAATAGTAAATAAATGACACAATAGTAAAAATCTCTACGGACAAGTAGTGAGTAGGTTGGCGCATATCCATTCCTCGTCAATCCACCCTTTCAGAAATACATACGGTCGTTTCCACTCTTTTTCGTCCTCATCTTTCGGCTCTCCCCACATCCAGTCCTTAGGGTTCGTTTGGCAAAGCACACGGCGTGTTATCGGGTCTGCGTCAATTACGTCAAGCGAGCATTCAAAGTCAATGGTATAAGCGATACTGTCGCCGCTTGATTCGGCATAAAAATGTAAAGGCTGCTTGCCGTAGTTGCGTGTGCTGAAAGATACGGAGTCTGTGGTGATGACGGGGTATTTGATTTTTTCAAATGGGTTTTTGTAAAGTGAAGATAGCGGTATCTCATTCCCATCTTCGTCCATTTTATAGATTGTCTCTTCTTCGTCCAGACACCAGTATGACAACACTATCCACTGTTGGTTGTGAAGCGGGTAGAGCGTGCCTTCAAACAAATATCCGCCGAAGTTGAAGTCAAGGTTAAAGGCGGTATTTTTGTCGCATCCTTTGGGCAGCCTTCTTATTTTACTTGGTTTTTGTGCATTCATAATGAAAGGCACAAAAACAAGCAAGATGATAAACAGTTTCTTCATGGTGGTAATCTTTGTTTAAGAAATTATTCTGGCACAATGCGTATTATTTTTGCAGGCATGCCATCCCCCATGCAGTAGATACCATCTTCTGCCACTTTTCCGCCTTTAGGCCGCTGTATGACAGACCCGTTGAGCACAAGTTGTTTCATGACAGCAGCATAGTCCGCCGTTGTCACTTCCAAACGTAAAGAGCCGCCGTTGACGGTAACGTCCCCTGCGCAGTCAAGTGCTGCGTGTCCCTTCTGCGAGTTGCGCGAGAGCAGGTAGAGGCTTGCCGAATGCTCAACAGTGATTGCAGGGCATTTGAGCGTGGACCCTGAGATGTTGGAATTGATGTTGAGCGTGTGTTCTCCTTCGCTTTGCAGCACTATTGGGTCCACGGAAATGATTGATGCGCTGATGTTTGCATTGCCCTTGAGGATAATCAGCAGTGGTGAGCCAGTGTTGATTGTCACAAACCCCTTGCCCAAACGATATTGGCAACCCTCTTGTAGCACCAGCGTGTGTTTTTTGGCGTCGTAACTCGCATGCCCATCGCCAAAAATGTCTTTGGCGTTGCTGCTCGTCAATTGTTTCTCTCCAAAAAATATCCCCTTGGGCATGTTCTGCGCCATTGATGCAGCCGCTATGGAAAGCATCAGGCATACTGATAGTAGTTTTTTCATTGTCATACGTTGTTAATGGGTTATTTCCAATAGGTTACTTTAAGTCCTTTTTTGTCTGCCGACCATACGATAAGGTCGCAGCCTGGTTCTTCTGATGTTTCTTTGTCCCACTCGAACAGTTCGTCTTTTTCGCACCAACTTTTGAAGTGAGTCAGATTGCCATTGCGGTCAAATTCATATATGTTGCTCCACTTCTTGCCGTCTGCAGTCCATTGGTTCTTAACGGTTTTTACACCTACAGGCAGTCCCATGACTTCTATGTCGCGATAATAACAGATTTCTCTCACTATCACCTCTGCGCGAGAATTATCGTCCAATTCGGCGCTTACTATTTCAATCCAGTTGCCGTAGCAATCAAAGCGGTGTCCGTAGTAATGTGAAGATTCACCATCGTTTTTCCACACAGAAAAGCAAAATGTTGTGTCGCCGTATTCTTTTTCCGCTTTGGGGAACAACCATGCGGATTTGTCTTGCTTTGGGAAAAGTTCCAAAATAATGTCTGCGTAATCGTCAACAACAGTATTTTCTGCATTGTATGTTTCCAAGAATTGTATTTTCCCGTCAGCGTCGTAAGCGTAGCGAAAGTGTTCCCAAAGCCCGAACACACAACCGCCGCTCCCAAAGAATGGATTGTCATAGTCGATGTATTCCATTAGTCTGCCTTGTGGGTCAAATTTCCAAATAGTTTTGCCATAATTGGCATAGTCATATTCCCGAACTTCCTTTACCGGGCCGTGGAATCCCAGCCATGCCAAGTGGTCGTCAGGCACAGAATCTCGAGGAGGTTGGAGCGCTTGGGCATGGCACATGGTGGAGGCGATTGCCAATGACATCAATATCACAACTATTTTCATAGGGGGCATAACTTTGGTAAATAACAGTGGTTGGAGGTATTGGTGCCCAAGATGTAAATCTTGTCCACATATATCTAAAACGCAAAGTTACAAAAGTTTATTAAAAAAAGCAAATCCGCCAGACCTTGTCTAACGGATTTGTGTTGAGCGGAAAACGGGACTCAAACCCGCGACCCCCAGCTTGGAAGGCTAGTGCTCTATCAACTGAGCTATTTCCGCGAAATCAGTTATGCTACCGTGTAATCTGCGCACTGTTGCGCAGCACTATCACATAACCTTCTAAAATGTGGGCAGTGATGGATTCGAACCACCGAAGGCGAAAGCCAGTTGAGTTACAGTCAACCCCATTTGGCCACTCTGGTAACTGCCCCCATGCTCTCGGGTGGTTGGTTATCTGCCCCAAAGCGTCTGCAAAGTTACGACTTTTTTTTGAACCAGCAAATTTTTCTTTGCATTTCTGTGTAGATTTGTGACTTTTTTCCGAATTCGGATGCCAGATTTATCTCTGCCTCCTGACGATTGCATTGTGTATGGACAAAATTATCCGCTCCGTCAGTCCAACGGAGCGGATAAAGATTTGTGAAACTACCGATTTGCTTATCTTATGATTCGTTTGCTTGCTGTAGCTGTGGCGATGATGTACATGCCTCTCGGGTAGCGGCTCATGTCGTGGTCGGTGTTGAACACGGCAATGCGTTGTCCTTGTGCGTTGTAGAGGTATGCCATTGTGCCGTTGGCGTTATGAATGGTCAGCCCGTCAAACCATATTCCGTCCTCTTCGCTGATTTCGTCGAGCGCGGTGGGGGCGGTGATGACTACATTATATACGCGCGTGTTAATCATGTCGGTCACGGTGTACTTGACAGGCACAGCGTACGAATTGGTGAAGTCTACGGCTTCGTTGGCTGCCGGGCTGACGAAAGTCTTGTCTTCGTCGGCAAGCGTAATGAGCGGAGCGAGTGCGCGCAAGTCGGAGCCGCTTTCCATTTGTATGGTTATGCGGTTGTTGTTCTGGTCTATGTTGGCGTTTTTGCCGTTGATGCTGAAGGTGTTGATTTGCAGTTTAGGCAGTTTGACGGTGCTGTTGGTGTTGCCCATTACGTAGTTCATGGCGTTGACGAGCAACTTTTTGCCGTTATTGTTCAGTTTGTCATAACTTCTTGCGGACAGAGCGACAAGCAGGTAGCGTTGTTTGATGTTGTTGCCTCGCAGCGATGTCGGCACCTCGTGTATGGCTGTGCCGTTTCCTGTTTCGTTGCGTTTTGGTGCTGTGGCAAGGCAGATACTGCCCGCGAGGTTGATGTCGGCGCACTGTATTCCGCGGCTTTCAACGGCGCTAAGTATGTTGATGCTGTTGCCTGTCAGTCCTTCAAACACCGGATGCGTTGGCTGCATGACTGTAATGGCGGTGTTGGTCTCGTCGCCGTTGTTGGCGTTAGTGCCCCAGTCAAGCCGGTTGGGCTGATACATGAATGCGTTGAGGTTAAGCACCGGCAGGTTGATTGCCTTGACGATGTTGATCGCCTCGGGGTTGTTTGCGTCCACATCTTCTGTTATGATGACTGCGTCGTAGGAGTCATAAACAGATACCGGCTGTGCGGCTTCGGCTTGCTTGCGCGGCACTAATCCGAAACCGGCTGCCGATAGTGCGTCAAACACTCCGCTCTGATATTTTGACTTATAGAGATAGAGCACACTCTTGGCGTTGGGGTCGATGACGGTTATGGTACCGCTGTACGTGACGGGATTTCCATCGTAGCCAGGAAGTGGTGTGGCTGTTATGGTGTAAGTGAAATTGGCAGGATATGATGATTGTGCCGCAACAGTGCCGCTGATAGTCAAAGTACCGTCGTTGTACACTGCGGTAACGCCCTCCGGAAGTCCGCTTACGGTGGCGTCAGAAGCGTTGTTGATGGTGAACACCATCGGCTGTATGGCTTTGCCGGCTTTCAGGGCTTGGTTGCTATTTTCGGCAGGTACGATGCTCGGAGCAGGTGTGATGACCTTGAAAGTGCCTTCCTTGTAGTCAACGCGGTTGCCGTTTTTGGTGGCATAGATGCGGTAAACGTATTGTCCGACAGGTGCCATTACCTTGCCTGCTATGGTTGCTGTGTCGCCAGTAGCGCAAACGGTCATTTCGGCTCCAGTGCCTTCATTCCCGACCCATTCCAGTTCGAATATTCCGGTGTTGCGCATTACGTACATGATTGGTTTGAGGTTCTGGCCAGTTTCTACAACTTGTGTGGCGTCATCTCCTTTCAGCAGTTTGATTGACGGCACGTCTGCTTCGCGAAGTGCGAAAGCGTAGAGGTAGTTGTTGCTGCTGCCAATGCCTCTGATTGTGATAAGGTGCTCTTTTGCGCTCATGTTGAATGTACGCACTGTAGCGGTGCTTGCCAGTGTCATGCTCTGTTTCACGCCGTCGATGTAAACTTCAAAGTGCTTGCCTTTCGACTCTGTCTCGTTGTTGTCTCGCGCCAAGATGCAGAACTGGTCGTAACCCTTGACATGGAAATGTACCTCGTTGTTGTTGTATATTTTCACGTCACCTGACGCATTATCAAACATGGCTCCTCCTGTGGCTTGCTCTCTTTTGCAATCGCTGCCTTCGGGACTGTTGATTTTACCCGAGAACCACCCGTCAGCAGCGTCGTACTCAGTAGATGTGCAGTTGTCGCTTGTTACGATGAACCCCTCGCTTGAGCATGTGCGTGTTGCAACGGCTATCTTGCTGTTAATCTTGAGGAAATAGTATGTTTCGTAGTTGCGTCCGTCGTATTTCACCATTTCAGAGCCGTAACCTCCGCCAAGTTGCAGATAGTCGTAGATGCCAGGAACGTGTATGGTGAGGTCTGTTGGCGGCACTGGTCCATCCGACGGGTCACCTGATGGATCACCACTTGGGTCACCTGATGGGTCTCCGCTCGGGTCACCTGATGGATCACCGCTGGGGTCACCAGATGGGTCACCAGATGGGTCTCCGCTGGGGTCTCCTGATGGGTCACCGCTCGGATCACCTGATGGGTCATCACCGCCTTCGCCTGCGATGGTAACCGTGATGTCTGCGATATTAAGCGTTCCGGCCCCTGAGGCAGGGTAGTTACTGCCCGAGCCTAATGCTGAACCATTGACCTTCACGCGGCGGTAGATACGGAGTGATTTGGTTCCGCTTGGGACATTAACAGCCAATGTGTTACCATTACATCCCTCGGCGTTGCCAGGCAGGGCAATTTCCGCTTGCCCTGAAAAATTGCTCACATCAGGCGTGCCATTAGCCCAGAAGATGATGCATCCGGCTGATGTGCTTGAGTTGTTGCTCGCGCCATGTATGCTCACACTTTTGATTTCAGCGCTTGAACTTATCTGAACATATTTTGAGTCAGGCGATGAGTCGGCTGACGATGACAAACTCACTGTGGTTGTCTTGACGGCAGAACCGTCCTTGCAAATTTGTTTGTTTGCCGTGCTGAAGTCCGTGCTGACATTAACACCAGAACGTGTCGCGCCAGATGCTATTTCATCTGCAGTGAACGAAACGTTGCTGTCCGCAAAGACGTTGATGGCTGCCATCAGAAGTGTTGCTGCAAAAAATGAGCGGAAGATGTTTTTCATATTTTTAGTCGTTTTTTTGCTTGTTTTTGTTGCGATAAAGGTGCGTTTGCGTATGCCCGCAAACTGCACATTGCAAATTTACGGAATAATTTTTACATAACAGGTGCATTTTTTGACGCTATATCATGTTTTTTTGTCTACAGTTCACCATGTAATGATTTTTTCTGTGCTGTTTGCTGTTTTTTTTATGAGTATTTCGCCCTTCCTCATTTTTGCCGGTCTGCCCCATAAGTCATATAATCCGTCAGGCCCCTGTTTGAGGGTTGTGCCGTCGATGTTGGTGGTACATTGTGTTTTCTGTATCAGCACATCGTCTATCCATGCCTCTTCGGAGTTCTCTATATGGCCGTAATATATCAGTCGGAGGCTGCAAATCGTGTCACCTATATGTTGTTGTGTGATGCTTATGCGCAGAGGCTCGTATTGGTCGGAGTATTGTTGAATGCCGGTCTGATATTCCGTTCCGTCGCTAAGAGCTATTTCGATTCCGATGTTACCTTTTCGTTGGCAGATAAGTTCGAGGCATTCGGTCACGGGGATTTTGAGTTCGGCAATCTGATACTTGAAGTAGGCTTGTCCGTTGCCCATGATAGAGGCGTGCAGGGCATATTGTCCGTTGTTGGCATTGCCATGCTTGATGCTGACCTCATGGCTGCTCACGTTGTTTTGAAACATGATTCCGTTGTTGTGCATGCAAGGGTCAACAGGGAAAACCCCGTTGTTTTTCATTGTGCCATTTACGAAGTTGTAATCAGTCTGCCTCATCTCAAAGCTGTTACGGTAATATACTGGTCCGCAGGAGTATGGCGTGTTAACCAAATCTGTCACTCTGCCTTGCCGCAGCTGTCTTGTGGCATCTCCAGCCAGGCGCAGATAGAAGTCCGCTGAGCACCATGTTCCGTCCGCGCTGTTAGTCAGAAACCATGCGTCTTTGGGTATGGTGTTATAGTCAGTCGCAGCATTGAGCAGTGCAGTGCCTTCGTCATACTCGTCAAACATCGCAAAATAAACCTGCCTGAAGCCATTGTCAGATGCTCGTTTGATTTGTGCCCAAAGGAAGTCGCCAGCCATTCGTGGAATTTGGTTAGGTGTTCCGCTGTTCCACAAAGCCCAACTGAAGCCTGGGAATACCACTGGCAGATACTGCATGCCGTGTTGCTGGCAGTAGTTTATGTCGTTGATGATTAAGTTCTTAAATTCCTCATATTGGTTGATGTTGCCAAATCGTCCAACCATCCAAGGCGAAATCATGTCATAGTGCTTATACGCAGCCTCGAAACTCTCTTGGTCTGCCGGGTTGGTCTGCGACGGGCCTTTAGCGTCATTTTTGTTTTCGCGCCAATAGGTAGGCACTCCGCCGATGACGTAACACCCTCGTTGTTTTAGGAACTCAATTAACTCAATGGTCTCGCTGGCTGTCCCGGGATGGTTGCCAGTGAAGCCTGTGCCCCAAATCTCGACCACAGGTTTCCCGTCCATAGTGGCGTAAGCCGGCGACTGAGTGAGGTTATAGTTCTGCTCGATGTTGTACACCCAGTCGAACTTGATGATGTCAGCCCACGAATTTTCAAGTCCGTTAGAACTTATGTCATAGCAGACGTAAAAAATCCGTTCGTTTTGTTCAGCCGCCTGCCTAATCAGGTTGAGTGTTGCCGTCGGGCTGTGGACAATGCTTTTCATTTCGGGGTTTATGAATCTTTGCACGGCAACTCCGTCAATGCCGTGTGTTTTCATCAGTCCGAAATGCGTTTGTATTGCGTTCTCGGTGTTAGATGCGAACAATTTAGCCTCCGAGCCGTTTCCCAAATCCTCAAATCCAGTTTGCTCAAGTATGTCTTCGTCGTATATGGTTATGTCAGGGTAGATGTCGAAAGAGCAGTTGCCAGCGCTTGGCCAACGTGTTCCGTCTGTTGCTGTTCTGCCGCTGCTCCAGTGCTGCCATGTCTCGTCAGGTTGCCCTGTGCCAAACCATGCCTGGTAACCAGCCACCGATTTATCGTGCATGTCAGAATACGTGCTCTCCCCCAGATGTTGTGTCAGGGGTTCGGTCATTGGGTCAAGTGAGCCGGTGCAAATCTCAATCCTGTTTATATAGTTGTTGTCGTTGATGCGGAAGTCTGCATGCTGGTTTTGTGCATTACGGAATAGTGCGTCGTTGACACAAATTGTTGCGGTAACCCACTCGTTGGTACCGCCTTTGTGCAGCACGGCATCGGTGTAGTCGCCCGCTGTGCTGTTGTATTGCAGTTTTAGTTGTTCATGCCCCTCGTCGTAAAAGGTTATCCTGAAGATAAGATTGTTTTCGTTTTCCTCAAGTATGCCGTCATTCACGTCGAAGTACGCGTATTTAGTCTTTGGAATGAAAATACACGGTTTGCCCCCTTTCTCCGTCTGCACGTTATACGGCTCGTCGTTAGGGTCATTTTTTACGATGTGCCAAATCATGTAGCCCTGTTGCGGTTCCGACAACTCGACCCATGCGATGGGGTCGCCAGCAAACATGGTAAGGCATGAAAATAATAAAAGAAGCGCGGTTTGTCTCATAACGTGTGCAAAGTTACACAAATTTTGCTAATATGCTAAAGCACCTCAAGCAAGTCAAGCGTTGCCGGCACTATACTGATAACGCTTGTTTCTGTCTGCGGCGAATACCTGCGGAGTGTTTGGCTGATGACAGATTGGTGGGTATAATCCAACAAAACTCAGTTTAGCAAGTCATCAGGTTGTTGTTAGCATTTCCTTTGCTGAATCACATAATAATAACATAATAATAACCTAATGATGATAGCATGATGTTATTGGTTTATAATGCTTTGTTGGTCTAATGTCCGATTTGGGGTTATAATAAAAACAGCGTTAAACGGTGATTAAATGCCGTTTTAACGCTGTTTAATTGAAAAAATATTCTCTTATTTCACGTCCTGAACAAGACGTACCGAAATAGCAGCATGGCGATAATGATAATAGGTAAGGTCATTAAATAGATACCATGCATATTTGTCATTAGTATGAGGTGATGATGTCCAGTACTGGCCACACGGATTGCCCTCAACTCGTCCTATGGGAAGGTCAACATAAGGTAAGAACACGACGCCAAAGTCATCCTGAAGGTCCTTCCATTCATCAAGTGTATATTTGTTTTCGCCTGAAGGATTGAAAGATACATAGCTCGGTATTTCGGAAGGCCAGAGCATATAGCCCTCTTCACCCCAAGTTTGGCTACCTCTTGTGAGAATCATAGCATCAGCTCCTTTATGCTTTTTAAACAAATAATCCCACTCTTCTTTAGTCAGCGTGCGCCACAGGTTCTCCTTGTTACCACCATTGCTGATTTTGTTCACGCCCCAATCGGTGAACTTTGAATATTCTGAGTCTTCTTCAGTATTGCGAAGCGGATTGTCGCCAGTACCCCAACAAAAAAGGTCAATCCAACCGTCATAAGGTCCATCTTCGTTTGCAACATAAGAGGCGGACAAACAAATATATTCATATTGCTTCTCAGCAAAACGCCATATTTT
The DNA here is from genome assembly GCA_017454915.1 of Paludibacteraceae bacterium. Classification (GTDB taxonomy): domain Bacteria; phylum Bacteroidota; class Bacteroidia; order Bacteroidales; family Paludibacteraceae; genus UBA3747. The sequence goes on along the minus strand of JAFTCC010000044.1, from coordinate 1,161 downwards.
ATCCTTGCAGTGATACTCGAGGTTGCCCTGCGAGAAATAAACATACTTACCATCAGCTACGGCAAACTTCCCCGACAGCCTGCCCTCTGTCGGGTCTACTGACGGTTCTACTGATGGTTCAACAGATGGTTCTACTGATGGTTCAACAACCGGGTCGTCCTTGCTTGATTCCTTGCAGCCCACAAAAGTAAGCAACGACAAGCAAATGAGTAATAATGAGAGTTTTTTCATGTTTGTTTGCTGTTTATTTGGTTAGATTTTTAGCATAATTAATGTGAGTTCGATATAAAATTTTTTCAAGAAAAAGTCTCTAATCTATTGCAAATATGCAGAAAATTTTGTAACTTTATGGTGTAAATCAAACAATTACAAAAAATATCCGCATATGCAATTAGACGAAAACAAAGTTACGGAAATTTTCTTTATTCTGGATGAGTTCAGCAAAAATTTTAACAATACAGTCAAAAAATATTCCGTTGGTGACGGGAAACGCCACCGCGACAAGCCTAACAGGCTAAGCGATGCCGAAGTGATGCTTATACTGATTATGTTCCATGATGGGGCTACAGGTGCCTCAAACACTATTACGCGAATTACATCTGTGTGCACTGCAAACACCTGTTCCCGCGCCAAGTGTCTTACAGCCGGCTTCGTGGAACTGGAGCGTAAGGTGATGCTCCAGCTGTGCTGTTTCGTTAAGACCTGCCTGATGGCAGAGTGCAGCGGTGTCTCTTACGTGGATTCAACCCCTCTGCGTGTCTGCCGCAACCAAAGAATACTGCAGCACAAGGTGTTCAAGGGGTTTGCCGAGCGCGGCAAGTGTTCTATGGGATGGTTCTACGGCTTTAAGCTTCACCTGATAATTAACGATAGGGGCGAAATACTAAATTTCATGATAACGCCTGCCAATGTTGATGACAGGGAACCGCTCAAACAGCACAGGTTTTTGTCGAGAAGATAGAGGGGAAGCTGTTCGGCGACAGGGGATATGTCGGCAAAGAGCTGTTCGCGGAACTGTTCGTCTGCGGAATACAGCTTGTCACAAAGCTGAAAAAGGGCATGCGCAATATGCTGATGAGCCAGGAAGACAAGATACTCCTCAGGAAAAGGAGCGTCATTGAAAGCGCGAATGACGAACTGAAAAACATGGCGCAAATAGAG
>JAFTCC010000043.1 GCA_017454915.1 Paludibacteraceae bacterium | reverse complement strand
ACTTTTCGATTATCCCCAAGGATGTCTTCGAGCGAGGCATCATCAGAATGACCGAGGGCGGTATTATCACCATGCCCGACAAAGACGTGTGGATGACGGTTGACGAGATAGCGGACATGCTTTTCGTCCCGTCAGCCGATGTGTTCCGCAAGATACGCTCTATATATAATAATAGTATCGCGCACGAAGAAGACACTCACGGAACCTTCCGCCTGTTCCCCTATCACCCCGATTGGAGCATCGACGTGTATAACCTTGAAATGGTGATCCGTCTGGCATACGCCATCGACAGCCACAACAGCCACAAGTTCCGAAAGTACATCATGAACCGACTGATGGGCAGACCCATGTACGAAAACGTCTGCCTGATGTTGGAACTGCCACGAAGATAGGAACACGAAACAACAAAAAACCGAATCTGCATCACCGATTGCCACTGCAATGGTGGTGCAGATTTTAAAGTCAAAAGTTTCAGAGTTTCACTTTATATTAGTTAAAAGTTGTAAATATAAATGCCGGATTCAAATATAATTTGTATCACTGCTGTCCACGAAAAGTTTTTAATACTTGGGGCCACGGCATTTTGATACCAAATTGGCAATAAAATAGATGTATTTCGGCTCTCTTTATATAGAATTCTCTCAAATAGGAGTAGTTGTGCTTACTTTTTGTCAGAGCCTCGTTTGGAGTTCATTTCAAAAGGTCCGACAGGCAAAACCCTCTCAGAAAACCTTTGTATAAAGGAGGTTCAAGAGATTGTTAACGTATTTTCGTGGACAGTAGTGAATTTGTATTTTGCAAAAAATCAAGGTATTAATGTATGAATGTGATAAAGTATCACCATTTAGAAGCAGTGCATAAAATGCCGTCCGCAAAATGTGGGCGACGCTCTAATGGGTTGCTAAAACCATATGAATACATTGCTTTTTATTTCTCTCATCATGAGCATTGTGGCAGACACCCTTGTAATTTTTGAGTTTTATGAAAGAACCAAGAAAAAGTGATTGGTTATTCCTTGATTTGAGAGTGTGTCAAATTGACACATCCTCTTTTTTGGTTTTTTGTTAAAAATCGCATAAAAGATGAATGATTTACATATTTTTTCACTATCTTTGTCCACAAAAAGGTGGCTTGCGGGAAATCGTAAGGAGCCAGGGCTAATGTCATAGAGCAACAGAAAACCAAAGTGATATGATGAAGGTAAAAGAAGACAGTAAAGGCTTGGGACGCGCCACAACGGTGAGTGGAGTCCTTAAGTCGTGGTTCCTGATTCGGGGGATATATTCGCGGGAGATGAAGGTAAAGGGGAATTGGACCGACTGGGGATAGAGTGCTTTGTATTGATAATGTACCAGATGGCGAAATTTTCGAAAATGAGTAAGAGAGTGACGCTATATCAGTCGAAGTATTGACTAAAAGGGGAATGGAATTAGAGAAGTGTTATTCTATAAAGTTAGTATATAGGAAGCCTATGAAACGAATAATAATAGAGACGTCAGTTTTGAGTGATGACAATTGGAGACTCATTTTTCGCCTTGCAGGCAGATGCCATCGTGAAGGGAACTTCACGGAAGAGGACTTTGCTGCATTAGAGAAAGAGGCAATGATTTGCTGTCATGACGTGGAACGCCTGGAAGATACTACCCGCGCATATGGTAATGGCCTGACGTTTGAAGATTTTAACATTGAGGTTGAAAAAGGGACTGTATTTATTGTTTCCATTGTTTATGTGAAACGAGACGAAAGTGCAGATTTTAGCTTAACTATGCCCTATTTCGTTTGGCTTGAGCAGAACCAAGGCAATGAAGCGGAGATAACTTTTGGTATAGATGTCACGAACATTTGTAACTGGGAAGAATATATTTACAAATTCAGTCAGATATTGAACTTGGTGAGTTTGCCTGAGCCTGTCATGGGCAAGCGAAGCTGTTACTACATCAATTGGACTACAAGTGGAAAACAACGCAAAATTGCTTATAACTTTCCCCACAAGACGAATAGCACGAAAAAAAGTGGAGTTGCTTCAAGTCGCAGGTTTTTAGCGATGCTGAAGATTGAACCAGAAATCCTGTCCTTGTTTACTTGGAATCAGAGTCCTATTTCTACTGAGCATTTCCCTTTATCTGAGACATTCAAATGGATAGAAAGTTCGTTAAAAGGATTAAATGGGCGCTTAAACCATGTAAGTCCATTGAAGTGCGACAATTTCAACTCCAAATTCGAGGAATGGTTCATTAAGGCCTACCTGTATTCGTGTGTTGATACTGTGCAGGCTCAAAAAGCAATAGACGAAAAAGTCTATCAGTCCATGAAAATGAGCCTCCATGAATATTATATCAATATATATGAACTTGTACAGAATATTATCTTCCATGCAGAGCAGAGGAGGGGACTAATGTCAATCCTGTTTAACAAGAAAAGGAATATGTCGCCATTGTTAAGCCAGAAATTGCCAGACTTTGAAGAATACGACGATGACGACCGCTTCGTGGAAATTGGCATCTACGATTTTAGCAAAGCAGGTATAGTCGAGCGATATGGAAATGTGGAATTGAACCTGAAATCTTTTTTTGCCCCATACGACATCCTTCCTGATAACGAAGACGAATCCCCTGAATACTTATCGTTACGTCATGCAGCCCATTTGGGCATAAAGACTTTTGTTTCATCGGTAATAAGGAATAGGGGCTATTTCTACGCAGAGAGTAATGCCTTTGATGGGAAGAAAGAGATAATTGAAAGTCGAGGTGACAGATTGGTATATGAGAAAAAGGTTGCCAATCTAAACGGTACGAATTATAGAATAGTACTGCCTGTAAAAGAATGTGTTCCTATGTACTCATCCGAACCTGTCCAGGCCACATCAATAGTCGGAATCTTGGAGAAACAACTATCCAGGCCATTAATTCCCATAATTAAAGTACAAAATATTCTAAGCGATTACCATACAGTTATTCAAAATAAGGAGGCTCAAAAAATATGGGTGACTCAAACAGGTTCTGCAATCATAGATAAGAGCCAGGAATTGTTAGGTGAAGGTAACTTTCTACGGGGATACAGCCGTGACATTTGCATAGACATGAGGGGATGTGAACATATCACCTCTAATTTGTTCTTCAAGCTAATAGCTTATATTCAGTTGGGCCGACTCCAATTTGAGAAAGTCATCTTCATAAACGTGGCTTCCGACATAGTTAGATCTTCATGCAACATAGTGGAAAACCTTTGCAACACTGTCACAGCCAAGCATCAACCAGTCTGGTCAAATGACCATGCTATCATACTAGTGGACACAGATTTAAGAACCAGGGTGTTTTGCGGCGAAACGGCCAATGACATATCATATATAAACAGAGGTTTGCGGAATTTCTATATTGATATAGAAAATAATTTGAGGACTATAGGTAATGGGGGGGCGCTTTCAACCACAGAAGAACGGCTTAATCGTTTCGTAATGCCATACGACTGTCTCGCAGGGAAGCCATGCGAGAATGCATTTTTAGGCTATGTGGACAAGATATTGGAAACGCCCATAGATGAGGACAGTATCGGATGCCTGGTCAATATGGCTACTAAAATAGGAAGTAAACTATATATAGAACATTTCTACGAGGCAGACTTTCTCTTTCAAAATAGTTTTTTCACGGACAGATTTGCCTTCTTTGCGGCCCTCGAGATAATTTCTGGAATCACTCAAACAGGTAATAAAATAATCTTAGTCGGCTACAATTATTATTCAGAAGTGTTGGCGAACAGGATAAAGGACTATCTCAATTTCTGGCGTAAGGGATGGGTCGCCCATGTCATGATAGCAGTTCCTGATGCGGAAACTAACGATATGATGTTTAAGGCGGTGAGTTGTCCTGAAAATGGAACAGCATTTGATGTCGTGGTTGTTGTTCCCATCGGTTCGACACTTACCACAATTGACAAGGTCATATCAAGGTTTAAACAAAAATTCCATGATATAGTACCCAATTCCCAATATAATCACTGTTCCATTTTAATACGTGATGACGTAAAAGGCAAGTGGAGAGAAGTCAAAAAGAATCGTGGTTGTACCAAAATGGAAAAAGACTGGGAATGGCTCCGTGTCCGAAAGAATACTGTTTTCACGAATATCTCGAATGCAAAAGAGGTACACTATCTAATTGAGAAAATAGGCGGATGGCACAACCTAATCGACAAAACAACCTTTCCTTCATCTGATGCGACTGCTGAAAACGACGATTATGGGGGTGAAAACGAAATGTACCAACGGAAGGGGAGAGGGGAGCGGGCGCAAAAGGTTATTATTTAGGTAGATAGACGGCAAAGGCGGCAAAAAACGGCGCAAAACCAAATGTGACAAAATGGTGCATTGCTTTACATTTGCTTTACATTTCAGGCGGGTACAACCGCTTTTTTTGTGCAATAACTTTACATTTGCTTTACATTTACTTGGCAAAAGTTGGTTTCCGGCTCGTTTTTTGACTTCCACAGCGGCAAAACGGGACTTGTGGCGGCTCGTTTGCGTGGCGGTCAGACAGATAATGAGGCAACGATTAAACGACATTAAAAACGGGGCTTAAACGCCGCTAAAACAGCGATTAAACGCGAGCGAGGGGGAAACGACAGGCAAGGACAAAGAAGGCGGTTGGTGGGGCTGATTGGCGGTTTGCTTTGGTTGCGGTCAGGTGGTTGTCTTTGGGTTGCGGTTTGAGGTGCTATTATATATAAGGTGGTCGGTCATCGGGACGGTGGTCGGCAGATTTCGGACGCGGAAAGGCGATCTTCACACGGGGTTGTGGAGGTCGCTTTTTTTGTCGTTTTAAGGGGTTGGTGTGACAGTTGGTGTGACAGTTGGTGTGACAAAAGTTGGTAAAAATCGGGGCGTAAATACCCACTATCGTCCATTTTTTGGCACGAAAACCCCCGTTTTTGGCACTTAACCCCCCCCCAATGACACCACCATCGTCCACTTTTTCGGAGTTAAATTTTTGCGTATCTCGGTATATGATAGTGTGTTATCGCGAAAATTGGCAAGGAGGGTATATGTGTTGCGTGGTACGGTTGGTTTTAGGGTATATGGGAGGGTATGGGTGGGGAGTGCTTTTGGTAGTACGTTTGGACAAAAAAAAGCAGCCAAGATTGGCTGCTGCGTTCGGTTGGTTAGTAGGCTGCTGCGGGTGGTTGGTTGCGGTGGGTTAGATAGAGGTCGCGCATAAATGCGCTCGGCAAAGACGCTATGGTTACTCAAGGCGGATAGCACCTACTACTATTGAGAGTGAGCGGATTTCTGACTTTGGTAGTTTGAATGGCGGATATTTCTCATTGTCGCTGACGCAAGAAATGCAAGTCGGGTCGTCATCAATCTCGAAGATACGTTTGACCATTGCACCTTGGCGCGAGTCAATGACATATATCTTGCCCCATTGCAGAAAGGTTATTTCGTCTATTTTACGGCATGCGAGTATGTCGCCGCTACTATATTTAGGGTACATGCTGGAACCGCTGACGCGTATGAGAAAGTCGGCGTGTACGGCTTGGAAATCGGGTATTTCGTATTGTGTGCAGTCGATAAGATTGATTCCCGGTTCGTCCCATCCGTTATAGCCTGCGACGGCGTCGATGGGTATGAGTGGTAGTGTGCGTCGCTGCGGTGTGTTTTCGTTAGGTTGTTGCTCATTTTGAGCAGTTGGAGTTGTCGGCACTGTCTCGGCATTGTCTCGGCATTGTCTCTGGGTAGTGTCATTGACAATAGTTTTGAGCATACTGCCTTCGCCATAGAGAAGCCACTCTCTATTCAGGTCAGGGAATGCCAATAGAACATTGTTCAATTTTCCATGGCCGAATCCTGTACGCATAGAGGAGATATACCCATTTGATAGGTCTGATGCCCTTTCAAAGTCTCTAATCTTGATGTTTTTCTCTTTACAGTAGAGATAAACGCGTTCTTTTATTGTACTCATAACTCTCTAAATTTCAACAAAACTCTATTTGAGATTAGAAAAAATATCGAAAAATGTTCCGAAAAATTTTGTAATATCAGAAAAATGTTCTATCTTTGCAGCGTCTTTCAAAGTTGAAAGAATTAGGCTACAAAAGTACAACAAAAAAATTAGAAAAACAAATGGCAAATAAAATTATAGCGGATTGGGGTTTGCGTAGTAAGATTATGTCGGTGTTCAACACGACATATCCTACGGTTCGTGAGGCGTTGAACGGTAGTGATTCGACTAAGTTGCGCAGGAACATTCGCGGTTACGCTTTGCGGAACGGCGGTGCGGAGTTGAAATAATCAGCCAAGATTGGCTGATACATTCGCGAGAGAACATTAAACATCATTTATAAACCAATTAAAGACTGCGCTAACGGTTACGGGCGAGAGATATGAAACAGATGACAGAAAAAGAGTGCCGCAATTTTGTATTAAGCGGTTTTATTCCGACAAGCAACGAGGATATTGCAGATATTCAGGATTGCTTTAATCATCAGAGTGTGGATTTTCAGATTGGTCTGCTGATAGACCCTGAGACACACGACAATGCGGAGCGTTTGATGCGTGCGTGTCTGCATTGCGAGCAGGACGTGAATGATATGGTTAAGCAGGTGGCTGAGGCTGCCGTGCAGCTGGCTGCGTTTGAGCCGAGGGAGGCCGCGGCATAGGGCCGTATCACAGCGAAATGGACGAAACAGAGCCTGCAAACAGCCGGCTCTATAGACGAAAATGACGAAATAGGCAAAAGCGGCAGTTGAAGGACACCCCATTCGAGCAAAGCTCTTTGGGGACCCCGTAAAGCGCGGCGAGTAGCCACAGGAGAGAAAGGCTTGATAAAATTGGTCAAGAGGAAATAAGGCAGCGTTGCGACCGTTCCCAATAGACGCGTTCGCGGTCGCAGTGGCGATGGATTAAAGCCCTGCACGCCATAGTTGCCCGAAAAGATAGGACGCCAAGCGGGGAGAGTTACCCCGCCTCTCCACTAAAACAAAAGCCGCTATGAATAGCGGCAACGAAAACGCTAATAGAGCAGCCATGTATGGCTGAGACACTCAACAAGACGAAAACAAACATCAGCCAAGATTGGCTGCGACACTCAACAAGACGAAAACAAACAATCAGCCAAAATTGGCTGATACGTTCAAGACAGAGACACTCAACAAGATATGGAATACTACAACAACAGATTATGTGCGACGGTTCAGGATTTGGCGGGCATAGTGTCGGCTGACACGCTGCGCCAGATGCAGCATAGGGGCACCGTGGAGCGTATGCGTCGCGGTTGTTTTGAGCGCGAGGCGTTGTATGTGGTAGAGAGTATGCCGAGCAAGTACAGGGTTGAGGTTTACAGGAAATACCCGGAGAGCCGCCAGACGACCGGCACGGGCTATCTGCTCGACGAGATACGGCTTGACACGGCAGCGGTGGATTTCTTTGAGCGTTACACGCTTCAGGACGGACGGCATCTGACGACGGACAAGCAGGAGGAGTATGTGAACAATGCGAGCATATTGAACCGTTGCGGCGAGATACTGCAGGCTCATGCGGACCAACGCGGCAAGCATGGCAAGCCGATGTTAGTGGGTGAGTTCTGGCAGAAGGCCGCTGCGGCTTTGGACAGGATAGAGGAGATGTGGCCAAACAGTCTGCCGAGGAACGCGAAACGGCTTCAGCAGAAGTTCAACGACTATACCGCCAACGGCTTTGAGGTGCTTGTTAACGGTCGGTTCGGCAACAAGACGGCTGCTAAGGTCAACAGCGATGTTAAGGAGAGCCTGATACAGGAGTTGCTTGCCGACCGCCGGAATTTGAACAATGAGCAGGTGTGCATGATGTATAACATTATGGCGGAGAAGATGGGTTGGAAGAGCATTACGGCGGGTGCCGTGGGCGAGTGGCGCAAGAAGTTAGCTCTGACGGTGTATGCCGGTCGCGTGGGTGAGACGAAGATGCGTGCGAACAAGATGATGCAGGTAAAGCGCAGCCGTCCGACAGCGGCATTGATGCATTGGAGCGCCGACGGCTGGGATGCCGAACTGCTTTTCCAACGCACGACAATCAACAAGAAGACCGGTCACAAGACCACGACCTACCATAACCGTCTGACCATTGTGGTGATACTTGACACCTGCTGCAACTACCCGATAGGCTACGCCATAGGCGAGGGCGAAAATCCCGGACTGATAAAAGAGGCATTGCGCAATGCGGTAAACCATACGAGGGAACTTTTCGGCAAGCGGTACAGAACGCTTCAGTTCCAGAGCGACCAATACTCGATAAAGACGATGACCCCGGTGTATGGCGTTATTGCCGACAAGGTGACACCCGCCCGCGTGAAGAATGCGAAGGCAAAACCGGTTGAGCCGTATTTCGGTGAGATAAACCGCAAGTACTGCCAGATGATGAAGAACTGGTCGGGCTTCGGCATTACGAGTAACAAGGATTTGCAGCCTAATATAGACTTGATGAACAGATACCGCCATGAGTTCCCTGACGAGGAAGGCTGCCGCAAGCAGTTGGAGAGCATTATGGAGTTGGAGCGTCAGAAGAAGCGCGAGCAGTATATGGCTATGTTCGGCAACTTGAAGCCGGAGCAGTTGCTTGAGTTGAGCGGCTCACACGTCCCTGCACAGAGCGGACGATGGGCTGAAGGGTGTTAATTCTTGCCATTGTGTAATGGGGGTTAAAAGGTTAATAATAGTGTAAGTTGGTTGTGTGTGCTTTGCTGTGGACATCACATGTCCGCTGGCATTGGAGCAAACAGCGTGCCAAAGAGGCATTGCCGCACTGTTCGGTCAAAGCGTTGCACGATTGTTGTGAAAAAAGGCGGAAAACATGTACTTTTGCTTTCGCAAAAGCACTTCAACCCACACATAACCCATGACAATAAAGGAGATGGGCGAATACTTCGCCAGGACAAAAGTAAAAATCGCGCATGCCATCAATGACGACTTGCCGAAGTTGGTTGGCAACCGCGTGGTGCGGATGACGAAGCAGAACTTTCAAGAGGAGGGCTTTTTCGGGGCTCGCTGGAAGGAGGTGAAGCGTAGAGAGCCGCATCGCAAAGGACACGGCAAGCGCTACAAAGGTTCTGACACGCGGCGCAAGATACTGACAGGCCGCACTGGCGACTTGGGGCGCAGCATAAAGGCGAAACCGGAACAGGCGAGTGTTACCATATACAGCGACCTGCCATACAGCGCGGCGCATAATGAGGGTACGCAGAACGCCGGACGCGGACACCGCACCCGGATACCGAAGCGACAGTTCCTCGGCAACCACCCGAAGGTGGAACAGGCGACAAAAGAAATCATAGAGAGAAAAATCAGTAAAATCTTACAGAAATGAGAGCAGTTATTTACAAAGTAGTTAAAGAGGCGTTGGAGAGCCTTCTTGAGGACGGTCAGCCGGTCATCAGGCATATTGACCTGTTCAACCGGCAAGTGGAATTTGCCGAGGAGGAGCAGCCTTTTCTGACACCGGCGGTGTTCATTGAGTTCGCCGCCATCGATTGGAAGAAGCAGTTGCACGGTGTGCGCGATGCGGAGGTTACTGTCCGTCTGCATGTGGTAACGGATACCCGTGTGGGCAGATGGACGGATGTTGTGCCGCGCCTTTGCTTGTGCGATGAGATAAACCGCGTGCTGCATGGTGTGCATGCCGTGGCTAAGGACATAGGCGCGGAGAGTATAGAGCAGAACTTCTCCGTATCGAGCGGCACGGAATACCGGCAGAACGACCGCCCGTGCAGCGTGATGAACGACCTGACGCTGCTGCGCTCGACCACCGACCACGACTTCGGCGAGTTGGCGGACAATGTGGAGGAGTACCAGTGCTTGGTTACTGACGCGAGCGCGTATGACAGGTTTTGAAAGGATGAATAAACAAATAATAACAAATAATAATGACAATAATTATGAAAGACCTTGAATTTATCAACAAAAAATCGGAACAGTTGTATAATCTGATACGGGATTATCTGGAGAAAAATGAAGTAGATACCTTGGATAAAATAGCCATTATCGTATGCCATTCAGCATTAGAAATTATTGAAGGAGCTTGCGAGAGCGTAGGAGTAAAAAATCCGCATAAGACGGCAATTAACATCGTCAAAGAAATCGTTCAACTTCATAAATAAGTGTTGCCCCACATATATCTACCAATAACAAAGCCCCGTAAGTGATTTGCTTACGGGGCTTTTGATGTATACATCACTCGTCAGTGATTATTTTTGTATAAAGTTATCGCTAAAATTGTCAATGGAATAGCCAATAATAGCACAAGCAACAAAAGTGAGAGTTTAAGCATAATTGTAAAAAAATCAAATTTATTGTAATTTTGCAGGGTAAAACTAAAAATATGAGGTTGTGGATAAGTATCGGGCAGAAAAACTGGATTGCTTCTTGGTTATGCTAAACAAGTGTGATGCTCCTGTTCTTAAGGAGCATATATTCAGTGAACCGGTGCTTTCAGCCGATTGCGATAAAGTTATCGCTTTTCTTGTGGCTGAAGGCTTTGCAAAGGAGGACACATATAGCGTGGAGATAACCGAAAAAGGACGGATTTACCTCGACGAAGGAGGTTTCCGCGGAGCCAGGCGCAGACGGCTGCGGCAAACATTTCTCACTATTCTCACTGCTGCGATGGCAGTATTGGGTGTGGTAGTCCAACTCCTCCTTTACTATTGCGGACAGGCACGCTAATTTATGGCAGTGCAATTCCGTTTTCTTGTATTGTTCACTTTTTTTGCTCATAATCGCAAATTTATTTTGTAGATAAAGATTTTTGTTGTATCTTTGCGGTTGCATTTAAGCAGGGGGAGCAGAAATGCTTCAACTTTACTAAATGCAGCCCCCAATATATGGGGGCTTTTTTTATATATCGTACTTAAGTATCACGTCGTGGCCATTTCTTATCACAAACACATGCTCTATTCTTATTTCAATAGGTTTTCCATCCTTTTTAAGATTTTTGAAACGCTCTATTCCCTCTCTCATTTTATCATCAGTAAAATATTCAGGTTTGTAAAAATAGAGCACTAAACTATCAGACACCACACCAGTTTTTCTCCTAACGTTACCTAATTGTTTGTTTTTATACGACAAATGCTGATACAAAGTGCTGTCTTTTGTAACGGAACGAATGTCCATAGGCTTGTCATCAAGTAAGATGTCAAGTGTCGGGAGTGTCCCTATTGTTCCATCATCTGTGACATATTGTCTTGTTTCATCAACGAACACGACCTTATGCCCTGCCTGCATAAGTTGTCTGCCGCATTTTATTTCGAGTTCTCCTGAAGAAAGCCGTTCTGCAAAGTAGCGTTCCTCATTCTCACCCTGATGCAGTTGGTGCGAATTATGAACCGCCATCATACCTCCTGAATTATAGTCATAGGCAACATCCTTATATTCTGAGTTCTGCTTGTACTGCAAGAATTCATCGTGATTATGCAGTATTCTGCTGACAAATTCCTCTACTTTTTGTTTGTCCCTGCAAGCCCGGATATAGCTGGCGTTGTCGGTAAAGATTTCGCCTGTTTTGGCGGGGTTGCCTTCGAGTCCGGCAGGGACGGCAGGTTGCGGCAGGGCGTTGTTGTCGGTGAGCGGTTCGTCTGTTTCCTCGACATCGCATTTGCAGTTCCACTCGGTTCCCGGTGCGTTGGTGTTCCAGAAGGGGTCGTCCTTTGCCCAGACGCGGTTGTAGAACGCGGTGTGCGACACGCGCGGATCGGCACTGCGTGAGGGCAGCCATTTGAGATTGGGGAAAAGGCGCACATTATCCGGCTGCAGGAACTCCTCGAACTGCTTGGCGGTACGGGCGCGGGCGGTGGCTGTGGAGCGTTCAACGTCCTGATAGCGGTTGAAGGTATGCAGCACTGCACGAGCAAGGCGTGGTCGGTCTTTTTCGGGCGTTTGAACGTCGTTTAAAGCCTGTTTAATTGCCGTTTCAACATGCTGCGCCTTATATGCCGCGAAGCGGCTCACGTTAGCACGCAGGCGGTCGCTCAAACCGCTTTCGCTGTCCTCGGCGAAGACGCTGTCAACGGCTCCGCGCAGGCCTTTGCCGTAATGCTCATAGAGGTCGGCGGCAGTGATAGCGGTAACATCGGAGGGCAGCCGCAGAGTCACGGCTTTACTTGGGTTCTGGCAGCCGCATGTGCAGGTCGCTCCATGCGGCTTCAGCCGAAAAAACGGGGGTCTCCGCCTGTGATGATGTCAGCCAAACGGCGGAGTTGCTTTTTGTCGTCCGGCGAAAGGTCATCGGGCTCGTCATCAGGCGAGCCGCCGTCGGGTTCCGGCAATGCCGGCTGGCGCTTGCCCGTGATGTCGATGTCGTATTTCTCCTTGAAGTATTCGGGGGCAATATCATAGCCGCCTTGGATAAGCATTTGCTCCACTTGACGGATTTGCTCCGGCGTATATTCAACGGTATCGTCCCACCCGAAGGTCTTGCCCTCGAGCGGAAAGCCGTGCTTAATCATAAATGGGATAAGGCGGTTGTTGACCACATTGCGCAGGAACTTGCGGTCTTGCTCAACGACATCCTCAAACACCTCAAGGTGTACTTCTGACTGCGACAGGCTGGAGCCGGAGTCGATGGTCATAGTCTGATTGAGAGTGCCTTTGGAGAGCTCGGAATTGGCGCGTTCGATACGCTTGTCATAGACATTGTAGGCATCGCCTCGAGTAGTCTCCTTGATTTCAATCTCAGTGCCCTCGGCGAACACGCCGTAGAAGCCCGTGCCCATCTTTTCAAGCATATTCTCCAACTTGCTGCGCTCTTTCTCATCAGCTGATGTGGTTCGCGCTATACGGATAGGCATGCCGAATATCTCGCCGAAGCCGTCCCAGAAGGCGAGCATGTTCTTCTTTGGCAAGGCTTGCGGGCAGCATTTGAGCAGCAGTCCGAGGTCGCGCGGTTTGCCCACCTCAATACACCAGTCAGCCATTGAGCCTTCGCGGTAACTGATGCCTTGGTCGGGTGTGTCGTTCTGGTCGCGGACAATAACGCCGTATTCCGGACGCACATGCCGGCGCGGCACGAGGCTGACTGACGAAAAGCGCATCTGACCGAGTACGCTGACCGGTGCGCCAAACTCAATCAGCGAGGCTCCCCAGAAGCGTGTGTCGAGTACCTCAGAAACGAAGTCGTCGAACCACTCCTGCTCAAACAATGCCGTGGCAGCCTCATCCGCCATGCCATCCTTGTCCACCAGTTTGAAACCCTTGCGGGTCACGAAGCCCTTGCGCTGCCCTATACAGCCCGTCAGGTGAAGGTCGCAGCTGACATCGGTGTAGATGTCATAAAGCCGGTTGCGGTTCGGGTTTTCCACATCAAGCGCACGCTGCCAAGCCATGCGCCAAGCGCCTATGTCCTGGCGCGTCAGACGTTCGGTCTGCAGGTTGAGTTCAACAAGCATCTTGCGTGCTTTCTCTTTATCGATAGAGCGCAAATGCCGGCGCATCTCACGGCTCATGCCGTCACTGCGCTGAAAAAGGTTTATGAAATTGCCGAATAGTCCCATAATAAGTTCGTTTTTTTCTTGTTTATCCCAAATCGGTCATTAGAATTATTAGGATTTTTTGGATTATTTTTGAGCGGATTTTTGTCTTTGAGTGAGGGAGTTATGCGGGCATAATGACCGAGCAAAAAGCAAAAAGATGCCAAAAAGAAACAACAAAGACAATAATAGACTACTTTTTGTAAGCACTGACCCAAACTTGTCGGTCTAATGACCGATTTGGGTTTACCACTGGTACTGCGATTTGTCCCAACCGCCATATCGTACCGGATTGCCGATGTCCTCGCCGGCTTCGTTCGTCAGCGGGTCAAGGTTGGGAGTTGCCTTGCCTGACTGCACGTCCTTGAGCCACGATATGGCGTTGTTATAGCGTGTCTCGCGTATCTCAAAACCGATACGCTTCGGCAGCCATGCCACCAAATGATACAGAGCCACATCGCACAGTACCATCACAAGTTGCGGATTGCGCTCCGTGCCCTCTTTGCTGAAGGCTTTATCCACATCATAGCGGCTGCGCAGATAACTCGCCGTCTCCTCCATCGCATAACCGATGGCACGATCCAGCACACTGTCGTCCGACTGGTGGAGGATGTCCAGCGAAGCAGGGTCGCACACACCCTCAAAATCCTCTTTAGTTATAAAAGCCATATAAATACCGTTTATTTGCCGTTTAACCAGCGTTCCAACACTTCGCGCGTTATGCGCTTGTCATATACATCTGACCATTTAAGGTCGTGCCGGAACATACCTTTGGTTCGTAGCCCACGGAATCCTTGACGGTTCACTATTGCAGGCTTGCCGCAGATATTCGCCACTATAAACTCGCCACCGTTATGCGGCTGCGCGTTCAACTCCTCACAGCGTTTCAACGCATTACGGAAACGCAGGTAGAGCAGCATATTTCTGAAAAAATTTACCATGTGTATTTTGAATTATTGTGATACTCTCTGATAACCGGCTCAAAAGCATCGCGCCTTGTCGCCTGTTGCAGTTTATAGATTGCTCCCTCGTCCGCGTCGGGGCTGTCGTCGTGTCCCGACATGCCTTTCTCGAAAGCCAGAGTCTGCTCCAGGCCTGCCTGCATATCAGGGTCGGACTTTTTCTTTTCGTTGTAGAACACGAATCCGCGTTCCCATAGCGGACTTACGGCCTCAATACGCTGGAATTTGTCCGGCTTCTTGCGCTTGTCCGGAATGAGCGGCAGCTGATAGCCGCGTACCGCACCCTCGCGCCGGAACTCATCAAGAATAATATCCTGCATAAAGTTAGCCTCCATATAGAACAGGCACACGGCATTCTGTTCGCGCACGCGCTCATACAGGTCGTACTGCCACCTGACCATCTCCACCACCGTCGTCTGGCGGCAGAAGCACTCTATCAGGTGCAGTTCGCCGCTCTTGGTTTTGCCCCAGAGTTTCGACGCCTTGTAGTCGTTCTTCGTGGTAGGCTTGAACGACGGGTCGGTATAGCCGACCAGTTGCGCATACTCTCTCAAAGGCAACGCAGGCTTCCACCTTATCCAGTCAGCCCTGAACACGGCGCCTTCCGTCAGAGGATTGTTCATATACTCCTTCTGGAATGCCCTATAGCCCTGAAAAGCCGCCTTTGCCTCAATGCGCTCCGGAGTCCAGAACTCCGGCCACGACGGCTTGCCGTCCTTGCCATATACATTGACCTTGCTCACCCGCACCCCGCCGGATTTGCTTATCTCCGCCAGCACGGAGCATTTGCTAATCAGGTTGCCAACCATAATAAAGCGGCCGCCCTGAGCGCCAAGCGTGCCGAATAGTGCCTCCTTGACCCAGTCGGTCATCTTGCGCACACGGCTGTCGTTCTGGCAGAGTTCGTCGTCATCAAGGTCGTCAATGACGATGTAGTCCGGTCGGTTCTCGCGATAGCGCAGACCACGAGGCGACTGACCGCGACCAAGGGCAAAGAATGCCGTCTCGTCCTGAGTGACAAACTGCCCGTTCTGCCAGTTGCCGGCATTGTACTGTTCGCCGAAGTCGGCGATATAGCGTTGGTTGTACTGCAACTCCGCCTGTATGTCGCCAAGAAGCGTTATCGCGTTGTCTTCCGATTTGCCCACAATCACCATCACGTTTATCTCCCTTTGCTTCTGACAGTGCAGCCACATCGGAATCATCACGTCCATGTGCGTTGACTTGGCATGACCGCGAGCCCATTGGAATACCGCACGCAGGTCGTGGCTCTTCAGTATAGTACGCGCCGCGTCGATATGGAACTTGGCCGACGGAATGGTCTTGCCGGTCGTCTTGTCCGTGCAGTAGTGCGGAAAATAGTAGGACACAAAGAAAGCATAGTCCCGCCTTGCGCGCTCAATGCGGCGCAGCCTGTCTGCCTCGCTCTCCACCGGCACGATCGTCATGCGCTGTATGTTGTCGCAATGCTCACGCCAACGGCGCAGCGCCTCCTGTCTCTCCGCTTTCGTTGCCATTACTCAATAGGTATCGTTACATTGTTGAGCTTCTCGTTGATGAACTTGTCCTGATACGTGTTGATGATCTTCACCACCTCCGGCGTCAGCTCAGGGTCAACCTGCATCCGGCTAACCAGCCAGTTGTTAAACGACGTGAACACCTCAATGATAGTAACAATATTCGTCTGCTTGTCGAGCTTCTCGATAGCCGAAGCCACCTTGATAATCTCGTCGGCAGTCCAATCGCCCCCTTCCAGTTTGTCGTTAAGGTCTTGCAGCATCTTCTTCACCAGTTCCGAACGGGTAACGGTCTTGGCGGCGCGACGTGTGTCCCACCCGCCATCACGCACCCATGCCGAAATAGTATTGCGGCTCACTCCTACCTTGTCGGCAATATCTTTCTGGCTGACACCTTGCATATAATACATGCAGGCGAGTTCCTTGCGCTGCTCTTGTTGAATGTCTTGTTTTTTTGCCATGCTGTTGTCTGTGATTGTTTAGTTACATATTCCCAAAAGAGCGTGCTTCCGCCCCTTTTGCGTATGCAAAAGTAATGACACAAACACCATAAATCAAATTTCAGTGCGACACATAAACTGTTATGTCTTACGCTTGTACGAAAATTTGCCGGCATAAAAATCATAACATACCTTTGCCTCGTAAAAAACAACACACAACCACAAAAAACAACATGAAACAAGACAACAAGAAACAAGTCGTAATATCAGACAGCAGCCTCAACAGCTACGGCTTCCGGGTGCTCACCGGGGGCATAGACCTTACGCAGTACCGGCGCAACCCCATACTACTGTGGATGCACACGCGCCCATTCCGCGGCACTACCGACGAGGTGCTGCCGCTTGGCCATGTCGAGGACCTGCACATCGACGGCGACAGCCTAATCGGCACGCCCGTCTTTGACGAAACAGACGAGTTCGCGCGCCGAGTCAAAGCCAAATGGAATGCCGGCGTGCTCAAAATGGTCGGCGCCGGACTCCGGGTCATAGAGGAAAGCACCGACCCGGAAGTGCTGCTGCAGGGTCAGCGGTTCGCCACAGTCACAAAATCAAAACTCATCGAAGTTTCAATAGTGGATATCGGAGCAAACGACAACGCGATAGCGCTGTACAACGAGAAAAACCAAATCATCAACCTTGCCTTGAGCAAGGGCGAGATATTCTTAACACCAATTACAAACCCTTTAACATCTATTCAAATGGACGTAAAACAGATTGCATTGGCTCTTGGTATGCCTGAAACAGCCACAGAGCAAGAAGTGCTACAGAAGGCGGCACAACTCCGCGAAGATGCCTCAGAGGTCGTAAGACTGCGAAAAGAGGCACAAGACAGACAAAATGAAGCAATCGTTGCCCTTGTCGATGGCGCAATCAGTGAAGGCAAGTTCACGGCTGACAAGAAAGACCATTTTGTCGAACTCGGCAAAAAGGTTGGTCTCGTTTCGCTCAAAGAAACGCTTGAACTGATAACGCCGGCAAAACGACCGAGCAACTTCATTCAACCTGCTAACACACCTGCAACAGTTGAGTACAAAACACTGAGCGATGTCCCGACCGACAAACTCGAAGCACTCCGCAAAGAGCAGCCGGAACAGTATAAAACATTGTACCAAAAGGAATACGGCATCATGCCTGAAATGAACGACTAATCACCAACTTCAAAACTTTTTCTGATATGAAACGATTTCAAACTATCCTCATTATGCTGTTTGCTATAATGGCAAACGCAATCTGCGGCGGAACTGTTGCCGCAATGGCAGGTTT
>JAFTCC010000042.1 GCA_017454915.1 Paludibacteraceae bacterium | reverse complement strand
TGGCTAAAACAGTTACCACTATCAGTATATATTTACCTAAAAACAAGGAGTATCTGCAACGAACTATGCTCCTTAAAAGACATAAACCTATAGAAATTCTATTAGACGAAAATTTTTGGGTGGCGCAATGACGAAGTCAGGAGGTTTATTCGTGTTCGAAAACACTCATCTATTTCAAAATAAAATCCGGCGAAGCATCACGCTCCGCCGGATTCGGTAATCTTTACAAAATATAAATTTTTCAAAAAGTAAGGTTATTATCTTACAACGAACTTAATCGCAGCGCCATTTAGTTTCGCTGTATATATGCCCGCCGGCAGATTGAGTTGAAGCATTTGTCCTGCTTCAACATTAGCGTTGAGCACGTTCTGACCTGTCGCCGCGAATATGCGGAGCATACCAGTTGTGTTGGCAGCCAAGCGGCCTTGTGCATAAACCATCGGCGCAACAGCGTCGGCTGCATTAAGCGCTGTACCTGTGTTAGGATTCTCAACGTAGGCTACGCTTTCACCAAGTTCGGCAAGTTTCTTGAGCGTATAAGGCCATGCGCCGCCTGTGTACTCAAAGTAAACAGCATAGCCATCGTGAAGAGGTACCTGATTCACGCCGTAAGGAGCCTCGCGGTCGTTGACGGTAAACATCCAGTTGTAGCTGGTATTATCGAATTTGGCCTCGG
This sequence comes from Paludibacteraceae bacterium, assembly GCA_017454915.1. Lineage (GTDB taxonomy): Bacteria > Bacteroidota > Bacteroidia > Bacteroidales > Paludibacteraceae > UBA3747. The sequence continues at coordinate 6,044 of JAFTCC010000042.1, read as the reverse complement.
TGCCGGAATATGCAATATCCATGATGAAGCCCATGCTGACGCCGGAAATTGTAAGACGCGGATCCGCAGTGTCTATATCTTCAAGCATGTCGCTAACCATGACTTCGCCGTTGTCATTGAATTTATACCCCCACGTTAGAGCCTTGCCGCTTGAGGGATAATTTATAGTCAATGTGGTAAAAGCTGTTCCTTCGCCTACATTATAATGTGTGGCGAAGAGGTCTGAACCGCGGAAATTCGGGTCATCAGCCATATAGGTGAGCCACTGGCCCTGCAGTTCTGCAAGAGTGGATGCCTGTGCGGCATACTGCAACACGACAACATCCTTGTCATTCAGCGGCATTTGGGATACGCCCTTGGGCGCATATACGTCGTTTAGGTTATACATCCAGTACGTGTTCTGCAACGCCTGTTCACCTGCAGTGTTATATGACTGAAAATCATCAGCAAAAGCGACTGACGAAATGTAACCATAGTCCATTCCGTTAAGCACAAGACGCTTGTCTGCGGACGAGATAGCGTTGAGCATATCCGCCACCACGGCTTCGCCGTTGAAATGGTATCCCCAAACTGTTGCCATCGCACCTTCAGCGTTAGGGCAATAAACTATGAGAGCTGCACTATTCTCGCCTTCGCCGACATAGTATGTGATATTGCCAACAGTTGGAAGAGGATGATATTCCGGGTCAAGAACTGGATAGACACTGATCCATTTTTCAAGCAAACCCTCATAGGTGTAAAGCGGGGATTCAAAGTCGTTGGTGAACTGGAAGTTAATCACGTCATTGGCATGAATTTTCTGCGTGCTAACAGCATCTGCAAATTTATCGTTAACATTGTACATCCAATAGTATCCAGTGGGGTTATTGGACGCGCCCTCGAACGACAACACATTGTTAGCCCACTTGATTTTGCTAATATAACCCATCTCAAGGCCTTCCAATTCCACGCCTGCCTCTGTGACAAGGGCACTTAGCACATCGCTCACATAGGTGTTGTCGTTATCGTCAAACAAAAATCCCCACATGAATGCGTTGTACTCATCTGACGTTGGGCAATAAAAAATTATTGACACCGTGTCTGAACCTTGTCCAACCAGCTGTGAATAATGCATCTGCGACGCTTTAATACCTCCTGCGGTATTAGCCGACACCATCAAACTGATGCATACCGCAAACAAAAAAGATAAAATTCTTTTCATACTTATAAATTTATTTTGGTTAATGATATTGTTGTCATACGACATTTTACACTAAAGCAGCACAATGGCATAAGCGGCCACAACCGCACAATGCCTATCCCTGCGCTTTTTTTGCGGAGAAAGCTACATAAAGTTAGCAAACATATATACAAAATGCGTTACACCATTTCGCTGCCAAACATCCCGTGGCAAACATTGAAACGGCCGCAGCCGGTGATTTAGGCTGCGAATCATCCGGCAGGTTTCCTGACTTAGCCGCCCCGCGGTCCCTTGACGCCTTCCCGGAACATGCGGCGCAATCATTTCAGATTACGCCACTCCGCCCCAGTGACTTTTTGGATTGGACAACAGTTGTTTAGCGGCATTACAGTTGCGGGTACAGTGGTTGATTTTCACAACATGGTCCATTTTTTTCATTAGGACCTTCTTCCCTCTTTACGGACTGCGCTTGTCACGCTTTCCGTCACCGTAATGATTTCAACTGCAAAGTTATGAAAAAATACTCACATAAAGGCGAGTACAACAAAAAAAGTAAAAATTATGGAAAAAAAACGTAAAACTGTTGCATAATTCAAAGTAAATATATATTTTTGCCTAAAGAAAACCGATTCGATTGAAACGTAACCGAAACGTATGCCGACGCACTCAGAATTGCTTCAGGCCTTGAAAGCCCACTTTGGCTTTTCGACTTTCAAGGGCACACAGGAAGATGTCATTACCAACCTTATGGATGGCAACGACACTTTCGTGCTTATGCCAACTGGCGGCGGCAAGTCAATGTGCTACCAGCTGCCGGCGTTGCTCATGCCTGGTACTGCTATCATAATTTCGCCGCTGATTGCACTGATGAAAAACCAAGTGGACCTGATGCGGACATACAGCGACACAGAAGGAGTGGCGCATTTCATCAACTCATCGCTAAGCAAGGCGGACATAAATGCAGTGAAGTCAGACATAACGTCTGGCAAGACAAAGATGCTCTACGTGGCCCCGGAGTCACTCAACAAGGACGAAAACGTCGAGTTCCTCAAAAGCATACCAATATCGTTTTATGCCGTTGACGAGGCGCACTGCATTTCAGAGTGGGGACATGACTTCAGACCTGAATACAGAAACATTCTGCCAACTGTGCAGCGCATTAAGAGGGCGCCAATTATGGCACTCACTGCAACTGCCACACCAAAGGTGCAGCACGACATACAAAAAAACCTCGGAATGCTTAAAGCAAAGGTGTTCAGGTCATCGTTCAACCGCGAAAACCTATATTATGAAGTGCGGAACAAAGACGAGAACATTGACAAGGACATCATAAGATACATCAAACAAATGCGCGGCAAATCGGGTATCATCTATTGCCTGAGCCGCAAAAAAGTCGAGGAACTGGCTGAAACACTATGCATCAACGATATAAAAGCCCTGCCTTATCACGCTGGCATGGACTCTATCGCACGAAACCAGAACCAAGACAAATTTCTGATGGAAGAAGTGCAGGTTATCGTTGCCACCATCGCATTCGGAATGGGAATAGACAAGCCTGACGTGCGTTTCGTCATACACTATGACATCCCCAAAAGCCTTGAAGGGTACTACCAAGAAACCGGAAGAGCCGGACGAGACGGAGGAGAAGGGCAATGCATCTGCTACTACTCGCAGAAAGACATTGAAAAACTGCGCAAATTCACACAAGGAAAACCTATTTCTGAACAAGACATCGGAAATCAGCTGCTCTACGAAACCAAAGCATACGCCGAAACAACACTATGCAGGCGAAAACTGCTGCTCCACTATTTCGGCGAAGAATATAATCAAGATAACTGTCATAATTGCGACAACTGTAAAAAAAATCACAAAATGTACGACGCAAAAGAAATTCTTGCCGCTGTGCTCGAACTGGTTATACAACTCAAAGAGAAGTTCAAAGCCCAGCACATTGTTGACATTCTAAAAGGTAACCAGACATCCGACGTAATTTCATACAAACATGACGAGTTGGAGGCATTCGGATGTCTTGAAGAGGAAGACGAAAACGTCATCAACGCCACTATAAGACAAGCCATGCTCAAAGGCTTTCTGAAAAAAGACATAGAACTCTATGGGGTGCTCAAAACACTACCCGCGGCCAAAGACTTCATTAAAAAACCACAAGAGTTCCTCGTACCCGTAGCCGACGAAGAAGATGACGAAGACGTTGACGCGCCAAGAACGCTCGACACAACTACCGCCGATGACCAACTTTACTCACTGCTGAAAGACGTAAGGCGAAAACTTGCAAAAAAACTCGACATGCAGCCATGGCAAATTTTCTCCGACCCGGCCATAGAAGCCATGACAACAAGCTACCCTATCACCATTGACGAACTGGCTAACATACCCGGAGTGGGGAAAAACAAGGCTGAAAAATTCGGAGAGGAATTTGTCAAAAACATCAAAAAGTATGTTCAGGACAACGACATCATCCGCGTTGAGGACACACGCGTAAGAACAATACCACAACAGCGCTCTCAACTCAAGCTATCCATCATACAGGCCATAGACAGACGCGTAGCGCTTGACGACCTCGCCGAGTCTAAAGGCATGGACATGGACGAACTACTCACTCAGATTGAGTCAATCGTAAACAGTGGCACACACATCAACATCGACTATTTCATCGAGGAAATAATAGACCCCGACAAGGTGGACGAAATTTACGAGTATTTCCGCACTGCCGAAAGCGGAAGCGTGGAGCGGGCATTGGAAGTTCTCGGAGAAGACGATTTCGACGAAATTGAAGTAAGGCTTGTGAGAATCAAATTCTTGTCCGACACAGGCAAATGATTTTGCCAATTCAAAAAAATTTCTTAACTTTGCAGTCGCTTTTGCCACCTAAAGGCATTAGCGATTGTAATTTATTATTAACCAAAAACAGTTTAACAAATGTTAAATCATTACGAAGCCGTTTTCATTTTGACTCCCGTTTTGTCTGAGCCTCAGATGAAGGAAACGGTAGAAAAATTCAAGAAACTCCTCACAGACAATGGCGCGGAGATCGCCAACGAGGAGCAGTGGGGCCTCAAAAAGTTGGCTTATCCCATTCAAAAAAAGTCAACAGGTTTTTATAACTTGCTTCAGTTTGACGCAGAACCATCACTCATTGCGACACTGGAAACCAGTTTCCGCCGCGACGAACGCGTTCTCCGCTTCCTGACCATGCGCTTGGACAAATATGCTTATGAGTACGCGCAAAAACGTCTCCACGGCAAAAAACAACAAGCCGAAGCTCCGGCTGAAGAAATTGTAGCAGAGCCGGAAATAGAAGTTAAACCAGAAGAAAACAAGGAGGACTAAACCATGGCCGCACAATCACAAGAAGTTCGCTTCCTCACTCCACAAACAGAGGTCGCAAAAAAGAAAAAATACTGCCGTTTCAAAAAACTCGGCATCAAATACGTTGACTACAAAGATCCCGAGTTCCTCAAGAAGTTCCTTAACGAACAAGGCAAAATCCTCCCCCGCCGCATCACAGGCACATCACTCAAATTCCAACGCAAAGTAGCACAAGCCGTTAAGCGCGCACGCCATCTGGCACTGCTGCCCTACGTAACAGATATGATGAAATAAACCCTATAGCTGTCAAAAATAATTATGGAAGTAATACTTTTAGAAGACATCCAGAACCTTGGATATAAGAACGACATCGTAAAAGTTCGCGACGGCTATGGCCGCAACTACCTGTTGCCACAAAAGAAGGCCGTCATTGCCAACGAGTCTGCAAAAAAACGCCTTGCGGAAGAACTCAGACAGAAAGCGCACAAACTGGCTAAAATCAAAGCCGATGCCGAAGAACTGGCTGCAAAACTGGCTAACGTTCGTGTTAAACTGACTGTTAAAGTCGGAGCCAACGGACAACTGTTCGGTTCGGTAGGTAATATTCAAGTTGCCGAAGCTCTCGCCGCACAAGGTTTTGACATCGACCGCAAAATCATTGAAATCAAGGCCGTTAAAGAACTGGGCGAACACAACGCTACCATCAAACTTCACAAAGAAGTAAAAGTGGAACTGCCGGTAGAAGTTGTGGCAGAAGAAGCCGAATAAATGTTTAACAACTAAACAGGAAAAAAAAACAATGAAAAACGGAATACATCCCGACAACTACCGCGTGGTGGTTTTCAAAGATATGAGCAACGGTGACCAATTCTTCACACGCTCAACTGTCAACACCAAAGACACGATTGAGATAGACGGCGAGACCTACCCTCTCGTAAAACTTGAAATCTCATCAAGCTCACACCCTTTCTATACCGGTAAGTCAAAACTCGTTGACACCGCAGGTCGCGTCGACAAGTTCATGAGCCGCTACGGAAACCGCAATAAAAAATAACTGCAACACACATCATAGTCTAACAAAACCGCCAGTGCAAATTTGCACTGGCGGTTTTGTATCACATTCGCAAACGAATTTACAGCAAAAACAAAAGTTTTTGACCATTTCTTTTGCTGTTTCAAAAATAAATCGTAACTTTGCAGTCCAAAACGATACCGCGGAGTAGAGCAGTGGCAGCTCGTCAGGCTCATAACCTGAAGGTCGGTGGTTCGATCCCATCCTCCGCCACCAATAGCCGAATGATTCTCGTCATTCGGCTTTATTATTTATAAACAATGAAATCATCTACTATTACACACAAACGAACGCTACTCCACATAGAGCAAACCCTGCACATTCAAAAAACAAAGATAATTAAACGTGAGTTCGATATAAGAAATTAGAAAAGCACGAGCTGTTTATCCTCATTGTCAAAAACGATGTTAAGCGAGGGCTTTTTAGGGAAATAGCAATATGCGGCAATTGCGGCAAGCGTATTGG